>NZ_BAABCV010000004.1:0-389497 GCF_039539265.1 Mucilaginibacter panaciglaebae | reverse complement strand
AACCGTACTTTAACGCTAAGCTACGAAATGTTAGACCCAACGTTAAATGATCATGCAAGATCTTTTCTTCTTTACTTTTGTTCATCGTTTACACTTTTAATTGTAAACCTATTTCAGGACAAGTCAGTCAGGATTTCGGGTGCTTTGGATCAACATTCCGTTTACTCCCCTTCGAGTTGCCGAATTTGTTTCGGCATTCCATCAAAAGGGAGGCATGCTGCTTGGCGTGTAGGTGCTGAAACAGTTCAGCATGAGGTGGTACGACAGCATAACGGGACGCGGGGACCACAGAAAAAACAAAAGGCCCCGATTGTTCGGAGCCTTAGTATAGATTTGTCATTTCTCCCTGGTGTTTGAAATGACGTATTTTTATTGTTTATTCATTTATTGCCTTAACACCCGGCAATACTTTACCTTCCATGTATTCAAGCAGCGCACCGCCACCTGTTGATACATAGCTTACTTGTTTGGTAAGGCCGAATTTAGATACGGCTGCAGCTGAATCGCCACCACCTATCAGCGAGAAAGCACCGTTTTGGGTTGCTTTAACTACTGCGTCGGCAATTGCTTTAGTGCCAACCATAAATTTATCCATCTCGAAAACACCCATCGGGCCGTTCCACAGAATTGTTTTTGATTCTTCGACTACCTTAGTGAAGGCTTCGACAGTTTCAGGACCTATGTCCAGACCCATCCAGTTATCGCGGATCTGACCGGTTTTAGCTATATCAGTATTCGCATTTGGCGAAAAATCATCGGCAATAACGTTATCCAAAGGCAACATCAGGTTAACGCCTTTGTCTTTTGCTTTTTGAATCAGGCTCAGTGCCAGTTCCTGTTTATCCAGTTCAACCAACGAGGTACCAATGTTGCCGCCGTTTGCTTTAGCAAAGGTGTAAGCCATACCGCCACCAATGATCAGGTTATCAACTTTATCTAATAATTTCTCGATCAGTTCAATTTTATCAGACACCTTTGAACCACCCATAATAGCGGTGAAAGGTTTCTCGGCGTCGTTTAATATTTTTTCGGCGTTAGCTAACTCGCTGGCCATAACATAACCAAAGAATTTGGCGTCAGGGAAAAATTGTGCAACGATAGAAGTAGAAGCGTGTGCACGGTGAGCAGTACCAAACGCGTCGTTTACATAAACATCACCTAGCGAAGCCAATTTTTTTGCAAATTCAATGTCACCTTTTTCTTCTTCTTTGTAGAAACGCAGGTTTTCTAACAATAAAACCTCGCCGCTTGACAATGCTTTGGCTTTCTCAACCGCCTGCCCGCCAATACAGTCATCTGCAAACTCAACATGCTGGCCCAACAGATCAGACAAATAAGGGATTACGTGTTTTAACGAATCTTTCTCGTTAGGGCCATTTTTTGGCCGGCCCAGGTGCGACATCAGGATCACTGCGCCACCATCAGTTAATATTTTTTTGATGGTTGGGATAGCCGCTGTTAAACGGTTATCGTCAGTAACCCGGTTGTTCTCATCCAACGGGACGTTAAAGTCAACGCGGATAAGCGCCTTTTTTCCGGTAAATTTAATTTGATCTATAGTTTTCATGCTTTCTGTCTCGCTTAAAGTCCGCCAAAATCGCCATTTAATTCTAAATTCCGAACCGAAAATTAAAAAAAGACACTTTAAGCAAGTTAGCTCTTACTGTAACTTATTGAATCTTAGCATACATAGCATAATGCGGGCCAATACCCGGAATATCAAACTCGGGCGATACAATATCAAAACCGATATCCTGGTAAAATTTCAAAGCTTTTTTGCGGGCATTGCACCATGCATAATTAGCCCGCTGTTCGCGCAGATATACGAGCCCGAAGTTGAGCAGCCTGGTGCCTATACCCTCCCCTCTGTATTTCTCGGAGGTGGCCATACCGCGTATCTGGTAGCCGTTGCCCTTATACTGCCCGTAACTTTGCGGGTGAAAGGATGCAATGCTGGCTAGCTCGCCTTTTATAAAATAGCCTAAGTGAAAATTGCCATCTAACTTGTCTGTGGGAAAACGGCATTCATTTGGTGTCAGCTTTCCATCGCGTAATACAGTATTTCTTAGTGGTAACAACTCTTCTACGGAGATAAATTTAATCATGCAAGTAAATGTATTTTTTCAATAAGGTCGGCCAAACGGCTCGAGTAACCCATTTCGTTATCATACCAACCAACTACTTTAACCAGGCCACCTACTATCGAAGTTAACCGGGCATCAAATACGCAGCTATGGGTATTACCTACAATGTCGGCCGATACAATTGGGTCGTCGGTATATTCTAATATGTTTTTCATGTCGCCCTGCGCAGCTTGTTTAAACGCAAGGTTAATATCTTGTACAGTTGGCTGCGACCTCAGGATACACGTAAAATCTGTAAGTGAGCCATTAAGTACCGGTACGCGTATGCCTGCTCCGCCCAACTTACCTTCCAGATGCGGGAATATTGAAGTAATAGCCTTAGCCGCGCCGGTTGTTGTGGGAATGATAGACGCCGATGCGGCACGTGCCCTGCGCAGATCGTTATGCGGTGTGTCATGCAGGCTTTGGTCGCCGGTCATGGAGTGTACGGTGGTAATGTAGCCGTCAATAATACCCCAGTTGCCATCCAGTATTTTAACCATTGCAGCAACGTTATTAGTAGTACATGAAGCATTGGAGAGGATGTTTGATCGCAGGTCAATCTTATCGTCATTAACACCCAATACAACCGTTGGGATATCCTTATCTGGCGATGGCGCCGATATGACCACTTTTTTTGCGCCTGCGGCCAGATGCATTTCTGCGCCCCGGCGCGAGGTAAATTTACCCGTCGATTCGATGACCAGATCTATATCCAGATCCTTCCAGGGAAGCCTGGACGGATCGCGCTCTGTTAATATTTTGATTTTATTGTTATTAACGATAAGGTGCCGGTCGTCAAAAGATACAGTGCCGGTAAACCCACGATGTACAGAATCGTATTTAAACAGATGGGCCAATGTCGCGGTATCGGTAAGGTCATTAATTGCCACAACCTCAATACCCGGCCTGGTTAAGATACACCGCAAAAAAATACGGCCAATCCTGCCAAACCCATTTATCGCAATTTTCATAGTAATATGTGGTAGATAACGCAAAACTAACCAAAACAGTTTATTTACGCCGAAAAATAGCGCACAAACAAATATTTATATTAGGTTTTGCTAATACGGGTCAGATAAAGAGATTACGCAAGGCTACGGTTTCACGTTCTTTTGACCTTAGCATAAAAGTTAAGCCCCAGTTAAATACGATCGAAATAATGAAGATGATAGTAATTAAAGTAAAGTTACCCAGATAACCCAATAAAAGTGCCAGCCCTATACAAACCAGGTTAAATACCGAAAGGATGATTGTAGTTTGAAAATGCGTATAGCCCAATCTTAAAATGCGATGATGTATATGATTGCGATCGGCAGTAAACGGCGATATACCATTCAAGATACGGACAAAGAAAATGCGGATAGTATCAAAAACCGGTACGATTAATATAGCAACCGCTAATGCCGGGCCAGCGCTAATTTGAGGCACACCAAGAGTGTTAAACTTGGTTAACTCAATGAACCTGATAGCCATTACCGCCGATATTAAACCGATAAATAATGAGCCTGTATCGCCCATAAATATTTTTGCCGGCGTCAGGTTATAACGCAAAAATCCTAAAATGGAGCCCACCAAAATTAATGAAACTATAGCAACCTCATATTGATGAATATAGAAAAACAGGCCGGCAAAAGCCAGATTGGATAAAATACCGGATATGCCTGCAAGGCCGTCAATACCGTCAATCAAATTAAAGGCATTAATTATCATGATGATAGCTACTACCGATAACGCCGAACCCATTACAACCGGCAATTCATAAATACCAAGTACGCCGTACATGCTGGTTAACCTGATATTACCCGGTATAACCAAAATAGAGGCTACCACAAACTGAACCATGAATTTGGTGCTTGAATTAACGCCCGAAAGGTCGTCTTTAAGGCCCATTATAAATAAAATGACGCTTGCAGTAAGTAAATAGCCAACCGGAAAACTTTTGTCAATTATTGTATATATCAGCGCGGTAACGCAATAGCTTACAAAGATGGCCACCCCACCCAGGCGCGGTATACCATGATCATGCTGTTTTCTGAAATGGCCTATATCATCATAGAGATGACGAAGACGGGCTACGTGAAGGATAGAAGGTATAGATAAAACAGAAATTAACGCGGTAAAGCAAACTACACACAAATAATAAACTATTTGGTGGTGAGTGACAAACTCAGACATATAATTTTTGGGGAAAAACATTTATCAACAGCCAAAATCAATACAAGTATAAAATTATAATTAACAAGTTTCCAACATGTTAACAATAATCTTTTCATTTTTATATATACTGAAAAATTTTTCTCAGTGGTTTAAAAATTATACATATAAGCGGTAATGACACCCCATTTTTCCCCATTGCTTTAAAATCATTTTTCCAGGCAAGCAGGCGATTGCGATAATTTTTATTACTTACTCCACCTGTAACCATATTAACCATCACTTTATTCAGATAACCAGCATTTAACCTGTTCAAATGCAAAAACCGAAGCATTAATTCATAGTCGGCGGCGGTGCCATATCCCACTTCATAATTACCCAGCGTTTCAAAAATAGCGCGCCTGCAATAAAATGTCGGGTGCGGGGGCATCCATCCCCAATTAAACATCCCGTATCGGTAACTACCTGATTGCCATCTGCGCAATACCTTGCCGTCAGGTTTCAGATAATTTAGATTTCCGTAAATGATATCGCTGCTGGTTTCATTAAAAATATTTGCCGTGCTGTTTAAAATGTCATCAGCCGCGAAAAAGTCGTCTGCGTTCAGAACACCGATCACGTCGCCGGTAGCCAGACAGATGCCCTTGTTCATAGCGTCGTAAATGCCGGTGTCGGGTTCTGACACCAAATGGCTGACGGTGAAAGAATACTGGCTTATTATTCGTAAAGTGTCATCGGTAGATGCTCCATCAATCACAATATATTCGAGGTTGCTGTAATTTTGTGCAACAACAGATTCGATACAGCGGCCAATAGTATTTTGGGCATTACGAGTTACTGTGATCAACGAAATTTTTAAATGCTGCACCTGTGAAAAAATACGCTAAGTTATAATGACAAAATTGTAGTTTTGATAATTGCCTGATAATAGGCACGCTAAGCCGATCTAATTAAACTATGCGCCGTTTACTCATATTATGGTTTGCCTCAGTCCTTTTAGCATCATGTTCAAACAAACAAGATCAATATCTTTTTGAGCGAAAGGAAGCCGCGGCGGATATCAAACCCGCTGACACTATTGCAAATATAACCAATTATCACATTCGTCCTCAGGACATTCTGCAGATAACCAATGTACAAAACAACAGAAGCATCATTGATCAGCAAGCCGGCGCAGGTAGCGCGCAGGCGGGGCAGTCACTGCAAACTACCGGCGAAAATGGGAATAACAATTACACTGTTGATGACGATGGCACGATAGGGCTGCCTGCATTGGGCCGTATACAAATTGCCGGATTGACGCGCACTGAAGCCAGAAAGCGGATAGAAGACCTGTATGGTAAAGAGTTGAAACACCCATTATTAGAGGTAAAGATTGTTAACCTGAAGGTTACTGTGGCCGGCGAGGTAAAAAGCCCCGGTAATGTGCCTCTTGTTAAAGACCGCACTACTTTAATTGAAGTTATAGGCGAAGCAGGCGGCCTTACCGAAAAGGCTAATGAAAAAATGGTTAAAATTATTCGCACCAATCAACACGCTAAGGTTGATAAGTTGGATCTGAGTAATATCAATACCTTGTCAGACTCACGCATTTTTGTTCAAAACGATGATATAATTTACGTTTTACAAAACAAAAAAGCCGTGCGTAATAACAACCTGCAAAACCTGTCATTGGTAATTCAACCTTTTTTACTGCTGGTTAATACGGCCTTAATAATTTACACGTTTGCACGCAGATAATGGAAGGACTTGAAAAATCAAAACCAAAACTACCTAATCAGGAGTTTGACTATTATAAAATAGCCAGGATCCTTTTAAGCCGTTGGTATTGGATAGCCGGTTCAGTTATAGTTTGCGTGCTTGCCTCTAATGTTTATTTGTGGTATACGCCCAAAATTTACTCCACTTCGGCAATTATGAAGTTTGAGGAGAAAAAATCAGAGATTGGGGATTTGGTGGGTATTTCGAGCGCGGCAGACAGAGCCGGCAGTATTTCACGAATACCCAGCGAGACCATAGTAATAACAAGCACGCCTTTGCTGCTTAACGCCGTGAGACAACTTGATTACCGCATTAGCTTTTATGTAGTTGGCCGCGTTTTAAACCGTACTTCAGAGCTATATCCAAACAAACCGATCGATGTAACTATTCTTAAGCTTGACAGCGCTGATTTTTACCGCGACCTTATTACGTTTAAACCGGTCAATAAAAGCTCATTCAGGATATCTTACGTCGAAGGCGGCAAAGAGGTACAGAATGTATGTACTTACGATAGTCCATTTACAGTGGGTTCAACAGCCTTCAGTATAAAGTATCCGGGCGAATTACCTAAAACTGCACTGATATTATTTAAGCTGAATGCTCCTGAAGACCTGGTAGCGCGTATAAGAGCAGGTTTGCAGACCAACGAGGTCGCAAAAAATTCAAATATGATGAATTTACGCGAAACCGATATGAACCCCCAGTTTGCGGCCGATGCTTTAAATGCTGTAATGAAAGAGTATTTGAGGTATGATCGGGACCAAAGATCAAAATCAGCCTCGCAAATGATCAAATTTATTGACAGTCAGCTGGAGATATTGTCGAACGATGTAAAAGGCTCAGAAAACTCTATCAAAGAATTTAAACAAAACAACAAGCTAATTGACGTTAACTCGGCTTCTGAGCAGGTTATCTCTAAAGCAAAAGACATTGAGTCGCAAATTAATTTATTAAAGATTGACCTGTTATCCATTAATCAGCTTAAACAAGATATTGTTAAAGGCAAGGATAACGTAAACTTAAATCTGGTTATTGGTTCTGGTACGGTAGACAGCCAGCTGGGCGCAGTTGTACAGAGCCTGAACAGTCTGTTAACTTCAAAAAGTATTTATTTAAAAACTTACAATAACGGCTCTCAGGTAATACAAGATATCGACCGGCAAATATTGCAGGAAAAAAACAATGCACTGAACAGTATTACTTTATCAGAACAGCTTATTCAAAACAAGATCAAGTTTTTACTGGATCAGCTTAGCGCCGTAAACAATAAAATTGTCCAAATGCCCGGTGCCGAGCGCGACCTGGTTAGCTTAAAAAGAGATTTCGATGTTAATGATAAAGTTTATTCCTTTTTATCTGAAAAGAAAATAGACCAGGAGATTTACCGTGCAGGTATATTGCCGGGTGCTACCATAGTTGACCAGGCGCGGCCAAATTTCGGCCCTATATCGCCTGATGAGCACGGCACGCACCAAAAGGCAATATTATTGGGTTTGGCTATTGGCTTGGGCGCTCTTGTGTTGATTAGGGTTTTAAATCCTTACATATATGACAAGGATACAGTTGAAGGCCTGACCACGGTACCTATTATAGGGGTAATACGAAAATACCCGGACGAGATAGATGAATTCAGCACACAGATCTTAGCTATAAGCAAGCCCAAATCGTTATTTGCCGAATCAGTAAGATCTGTTCGTACTAACTTAAATTTCCTGGCATCTGAGAAGAAAAGCAAGGTTATTTGTATTACATCAGAAGTTGCCGGTGAAGGAAAATCATTTGTGGCGGTCAACCTGTCAAGTACACTATCGCTTATTGATAAAAAGGTAATACTGATAGCGGCCGATTTAAGGCGTTCTAAACTGCATAAAACCTTCCACGTCCCTAATGACCTGGGGCTAAGCAGCTACCTTTCTAATCAATGTACGCTTGATGATATTATTAACCATGCCAACCAAATTACGCTTGACTTTATTGTATCAGGTCCTGTTCCGCCTAACCCTTCAGAGCTGCTGCATTCTGTGCGCATGAAAGATCTGATCACTGAGCTCTCAAATAGATATGATGTCATTATGATTGATACGGCTCCTATTGGGTTGGTATCAGACGCTATACCTTTAATCAGGATGAGTGATATTAATCTTTTTGTAATTCGGTCAGGCAAATCAAAATTCTATGCCGCAACGGTACCTCAGCGTATCGAGCAGGAATATAACTTAAATAATACCGTAATTGTGCTCAATGCTTTTGCCCAGGATTTACTACATTCAAGATATTACACCACTAAAGCAGCGGGCGACAGCTACGGAAAATACTATTATTATTCTGACTATGCGGGTTACGAAAGCTCTGGCTATTATGTAGATACTGATGAAGATATTAAATGGTGGCAGATTTGGCGCCGGTTTAAAAAATAAGCTTGTCATAAATATATGATCTTGACAAAAAATACAGTTGCCTGTAACTGGTATCCGGTTTATACACAGCCCCGGGCCGAAAAAAAAGCTTGTCAAGCATTAATGAGTAAAGGTATAACCGCTTATCTGCCCTTACAAAGACAGCTCAAACAATGGAGCGACAGGAAAAAGTGGGTTGAAGAACCGCTGATCAAGTCTTATATATTTGTGTATGTAGACGGGCAGCAGCGCGCCGATGTGCTAATGACTAAAGGCGTGTCGCGCTTTATTTATTTTTCGGGTAAAATTGCCACTATACCCCATCAGCATATAGAAGATCTAAAACTGCTTTTAGCCAGCCCCTACGAGTTATCAGTTACTGAAGAGAACCTTCAGGCCGGCGAAAAGGTATTGATAAAAGCCGGGCCGCTTAAGGGCATGACAGGCGAAATTATTTTATATCGCTCGCAGAAACAATTGGCTTTAAAACTCGAAAACCTGGGCTACTCAATCATCGTAAATATAGCAGCCGAATTAATTGAAAGATTTTAACTATAATAGTTAAGCTAATCAGCCCGTATTAAATATTCAAACTTATAAGTCAAAACCATGTGACTTACGCGGCGAAGCTATAAACAGACGCTACCTATCTATCTTAATCAATGTGCAGAATTGCCGGAATAATTTCAAAAATATATACCCCCGAAGAGCTAAGGCATAAAGTAGCGCTAATGTGCAATGTGCTGAAGCATGGCGGACCCGATGACGGTGGCTTTTATTCGGCAGATGAGGGTAGCCTGGTATTTGGGCATCGACGGCTGTCAATTATTGACCTGACACCAAATGGGCACCAGCCCATGGCCGACGTCGCGCATAAAGCCTGGATTACCTTTAATGGCGAAATTTATAACTATCCCGAGCTCAAAAAACAGCTGATAAAGTTGGGGGCTATTTTTCATTCAGGCACCGATACCGAAGTTATCATTCAGGCTTATCTGCATTGGGGCCTCGAAGCTTTCAGTAAACTGCGGGGCATGTTCGCTTTTGCTTTGTATGACAGACTGAAAGCGCGTACTTACCTGGTACGAGATAGCGCAGGTATCAAACCACTTTACTATCACATTATCGGCGGACAGTTGATTTTTGCTTCAGAGATTAAGGCGATCAAAGAATCAGGTATGCAGGTACATGAAAACCCGGAATGGCCGGTTAAATTTTTGGCCTACGGGCATATACCTGAGCCGTATACTACCCTGAAAGATGTCTACAGCCTCCCAAAGGGCACCTTGTTGTGCTGGAACCATCAAGCCGGCACAGCACAGATAACACCGTATACACGATCAATTACAGATAAGTGGGTCACTAATATTGAAGAAGCGCATTATAACATCAAACAAGCACTTACAGCAGCTGTCAAGCGCCAGCTGATAGCCGATGCAGATATCGGGGTATTTTTAAGTGGCGGCATAGATTCAAGCCTGCTTACCCTGCTGGCCGCCCGCGAGAAAAAACAAGGGTTAAAAACAGTGTCCATCTTTTTTGATGAAAGCGCTTATGACGAAAGCGCATATCAACAACAAATATTCGGTAAAATAGGCGGCGAAAAGTTTACTCATCTGGTAAAACAGCAGGACTTTGATACTTTCTTTCCTGATGTGCTTAACGCTATGGATATGCCTACTACCGACGGTGTTAACAGCTGGTTTATCAGCAAATACGCACGACAGGATGGCTTAAAAGCCGTGTTATCAGGCATAGGGGCCGATGAACTTTTTGGCGGCTATCCTTCATTTGATCGTATAGCTCATATCAAAACCCTGCGTAGCCTGCCCAAAGCGTTAATTAAAACGTTGGCCAGGCTAACTGATGACAAATACCGGCGGCTGTTGTTTCTGACCATTGACCACCCGTTGGCCGATTACCTTTTCCTGCGCGGATTATTTGCACCACCTAAAATTGCCGAGCTACTGAACTGCGATGAAACACAGGTTTGCCAGACGCTATTTTCAAATAAAAGCCCGGTTAGTTTTACCGACTATACAGCTGAAACAGCTTCAATGCTCGAAACCAACTTGTACATGCAGAACCAGCTGCTACGCGATACAGATGTAATGAGCATGAGCCATGGCCTCGAAGTACGTGTACCTTTTCTGGACGAAGATTTTCAAAAAACGACAAACAGCATACCGCCACAAATTAGATTAATTAAAAAGCAACATAAAAAGATTTTAATTGATACCTTTAATGATATTTTGCCTAAAGCCGTGTGGGACAGGCCCAAAATGGGGTTTAGTTTCCCTTTGCAAAAATGGATGAGTAATCATCCCGCTATTGCCGATCAAAGCTTTTACAAAAACCGGGCAGCTCAAGGTGTTATCACAAATTTCAGAAACAACAAACTACATTGGTCAAAGGCCTTTGCATTGTACCAATTACAACGCCATGTATAAACGTATAGTACTGCTTACGTTACAAACTTTTAGCACTACCGGCGGCATTCAGAAAATGACGCGCACGCTTGCACACTCATTAAAAACCGTGGCCGCACAGCATAACTGGGATTTCAAATTATGGTCTGTATATGATAAGGACGAAGATTTGATGCCTCAATACTTATCACCAAACAGTTTTAAGGGTTTTAATGCAAAACGCAGTTCTTTTGTAGTCAAAGCAGCTAAACTCGCCCAATCGTCTGATGTTATTATCATCAGCCACATTAATATGGCTGTTATAGGGTTGTTTGCCAAAATCATTAACCCTAAATGCCAGGTTTGGCTTATTGCCCACGGTATTGAAGTTTGGCGCCCCCTGTCGTCTGCAAGAAAATTGTTTCTTAAAAAATGCGATAAGATCATTTGTGTCAGCAATTTTACACGAGGCGAAGTGATAAGGTTGCATAAAGCGAATGCCGATAAATGCCTCGTACTGAATAATACTATCGACTCGTTTATGATACCCCCTGTCAGTTTTATCAAACCGAAGCATCTGCAGGAAAAATATCACCTTACAGACGATAACCTGGTGCTTTTTACGCTTGCCAGGCTTGCGGCAACCGAGCAATATAAAGGCTACGAACAAGTCATTAAAGTATTAAATAAACTAAGGCATAGCATCCCCAATATTAAATATGTTTTATCAGGACAATATGACGACGCTGAAGAAGCGCGCATTAAACAACTTGTAAAGGCGTGTCGTGTCGAGGATATAGTAATTCTGACCGGCTTTGTCGACGAGCGGGAACTGGCCGATCATTTTGTACTGGCTGATCTGTTTGTACTACCAAGTAAAAAAGAAGGTTTCGGCATAGTGTTTATTGAAGCCATGTCGTGCGGACTACCGGTTATATGCGGCAATGTTGATGGTAGTATGGATGCTATACGTAATGGCGAATTAGGCAAAGCGGTTAATCCCGACGATCTGGAAGAATTACAAAACGCCATTGAGACTTATTTAAAAACGCCGCTGACTGTTAAAGACAGGCAACACTTGCAGCAACTATGCCTGCAATACTTTAACCAGGATAATTATACTAACAAACTGCAACAATTATTAATGCATGAACCAGTCAGTTGACGAACATTGGGATATTGAGATTACTGCCGAAACCAAATTACTCAGTTTAAAACTAAAGGATGTTTGGCAATACCGCGACCTATTGATGTTATTGGTACGCCGCGACTTTGTGGCATTTTACAAGCAGACCATCCTGGGCCCGGTTTGGTTCTTTATTCAGCCTATAATAACTACCATAACTTATACGCTGGTTTTTAGTCACTTGGCCGGTATACCTACGGATGACGTACCCGCGCCGCTATTTTATCTGGCCGGCATTACCCTATGGAACTATTTTGCCGACTGCCTGACTAAAACGTCAACAGTTTTCAAAGATAATGCATCTATATTCGGTAAAGTTTATTTCCCGCGGTTAATAATGCCTTTAAGTATTGTACTGTCCAACCTGATAAGGTTTGCCGTACAATTTATACTGTTTATTTTAGTTTTGGTATACCTTGATGTTAAGGGCCTTTCTATAATGCCCAATGCCACTGTGCTTTTGTTCCCGGTATTAATATTATTGGTTGCTGCGCAGGGCCTGGGCATGGGCATGATCATATCGGCGGTTACAACCAAGTATCGCGACCTGGCTTTTGTGGTGAGCTTTGGTGTGCCTTTACTAATGTATGCTACCCCGGTTATCTATCCGCTTTCTATAGCCCTGACCAAATATCCCAAATATGCCGGTATTATTAAGTACAACCCTATCACCGGCATTATCGAAACTTTCAGGTACGGTTTTTTGGGTAAGGGTACCTTTAGCTGGGAGCTTTTGGGTTACAGCGCCGGTATTACTTTGGTGATTTTTTTGCTGGGCACTATTATCTTTAACAAAGTCGAAAAAAACTTTATCGACACTGTATAAGCGCGATTTGAAAATACTGCAGATTAACGCTTCTTATAAACCGGCTTTTATTTACGGCGGGCCCACCATGTCTGTGTCAAAACTAAGCGAAGAAGTGGCTAAAGCAGGCTGCACCCTGAATGTTTATACCACTACAGCCAATGGTACTGACGAGCTTCCGATTATGCCAAACATCACCAAATCTGTCGACGGTGTTGAGGTAAGCTATTTTAAACGTATAACTAAAGACCATTCCCATTTGTCGCCTGCCTTGTTAAGGGCCTTGTGGAGAAATGCCGGGCAGTATGATGTTATCCATATCCATGCATGGTGGAACCTGGTCTCTGTTTTATCTGCATTGGTAGCTCAGTTAAAGCGGGTACCTGTCGTTATATCGCCCAGAGGTACGTTAAGTGATTATTCATTTGATTACAAAAATAGTTTAATTAAAAAGCTGCTCCATAATTGGCTGGGCAGGCCGTTATTAAACCGATCTTTTATTCATGCCACCTCTCCCGCCGAGCAACAGTCGCTGCAACAAATTATTAAACCCCGGCACATATTTGACATCCCGAATTTTGTTAAGATAGCGTCATCAGCAAAAACAAAACTAAAGGAAGATTCCATTTTCAAATTGTTGTTTTTTTCGCGCATTGACGAAAAGAAAGGGCTTGACATTTTGCTGCACGCCCTGGCCCTGCTTAAAATCCCTTACCATTTAACCATAGCCGGCAACGGGGATGACAACTATATCAGCTTTCTGAAAAATATAGCGCATTACAACAATACTGAACGATATATAAGCTGGATCGGTTTTCGGCACGACGACAAGTTTGACATTCTGGCCGGTCATGATTTAATGATATTGCCGTCGCACAATGAAAATTTTGGAAACGTAGTCATTGAAAGTTTAAGCGCCGGCACACCTGTGTTGCTATCAGAAGGCGTAGGATTAGCCGGTTACGTAACCAAAAATAACATGGGATGGGTTTGCCAGGCAAACCCGCAGTCGGTTGCCGGTGTGATACAGGATATCGCAATTAATCAAAAAAATAAATTACAACAAATCAGTGCCTATGCGCCCGGCCTTATCCATGCCGACTTTGATGAGAATAAATTGGTACAACGGTATATAGGTATGTATCAGCACATCATAAAATCAAAGCGGCCCTGAATATCTGAAAGCTTTGCCTAAATTAGCCTGACAAAACTCTTAAATTTGAGCGTACCCTATTCATTTATAGTTTTGACTCATAACGAGGAATTGCACCTGCGGCGCTTTCTCGAATCGGTTGCTGATTTGAATGCACCTGTCTTTGTTATTGACTCAGGAAGCACAGATGCCACTTTGGGTATTGCTCAGGAATTTGGCGTACAGGTTTTGTACAATACTTTTATTAATCATCCGCAACAGTGGGATTTTGCCCTAAAAACCTGCCCGGTACAAACGCCCTGGGTTATCGGCCTTGATGCCGACCAGGTGGTAACACCCGAACTAAAGCAGCGCCTGCTCAGTTTTAAAGATCAGGACTTTGCCGGTGTAAACGGCATATACTTTAACAGAAAAAACTTTTTTAAGGGCCGATGGATTAAGCATGGCGGTTATTATCCGTTTTATTTACTGAAAATGTTCAGATATGGCATAGGGTACTCTGACACCACCGAAAAAATGGACCACCGCTTTGTTGTACCGGGTAAAACAGAGATATGGAAAGACGGACATATTTTGGAAGAAAACCTTAAAGAAAACCACATCAGCTTTTGGATAGATAAACATAACCGCTACAGCGACCTGGTTGCGCAACAAGAGGTTGAGCGCATGCAATCAGGAGCGGAATTTGCAGAGCACCCTACGCCATGGGGATCGCCCAATGAACGGAAAGCCTGGTTTAAAAAAATCTGGTTTAAGCTGCCGCGATACCTCAGGCCAACGCTGTATTTTACTCAGCGAATGATATTTCAATTGGGCGTATTAGATGGCCGCACAGGCATTATCTTTCATTTTTTACAGGGATTTTGGTTCAGGCTGATTGTAGATGTCAAGATAGATGAACTGTTAAAACAGCAAAAGCATGGCGACCAAACAAAATAGCCCTCTGCGTTTTGCAGTTGTCTTTATCATCCTGTTTTTAGGGCTTTACTATTTTAATATTGCTTTTTTTGGAATAACAAGTCCGGGTAATTTTTACAGTCCTTTTTTAGCCGGACACTTAAATTATATTAACGCTTTACGCGATATTTTGCTTTGGTGCAGTACTACTATTATAAAATACTTTGGTTTTAATGTCATTACCAACGATTATAGTTTGCTCGTCGCCGGTAGCGGTTTGATAAGACTTGTTTATTCTTGCCTGGGGCTGGGCGTGATTTTTAATGCGCTGATCTATATACTTATAAGGCATAAGCTTGTATTTTTGGGTCAAAGCCGATATCACCAAAACAAAGCATGCTGAAAACCGATCTTAAATCTTATAATAATCATCCCTATCACCCCGGTGCCGGCATTGTCAAGCGCTTTTTATGGCATTATATAAACAGCTTTGTTTTTAAAACCAGCCTGTTCCCGGTTTATGGCATCAAGAATACCTTATTACGCTTGTTTGGGGCTAAATTAGGCAGCCAGGTAGAAGTTAAGCCTAACGTAAATATTAAATATCCCTGGTTACTTACTATAGGCGATGAAGTATGGATTGGCGAGGAAGTCTGGATAGATAACCTGGTGAGGGTAACCATCGGCTCTAATATTTGCCTATCGCAGGGGGCCACGATACTGACCGGCAGCCACAACTATAAAAAACCGTCGTTTAATCTGATTACCGGGCCGGTTATTATTGAAGATGGTGCATGGATTGGCGCTAAGGCTATAATCAATCAGGGAATTACCATAGGCTCGCATGCGGTGTTGACCACAGGTTCCGTCGCCACGAAAAATCTGGAACCTTATGCTGTTTATCAGGGAAACCCCGCCGTTAAAATACGCGACCGGATCATTTCATAAAGATTATGTCATTCTGTGTTTATAGGATCACATCCTCATTAAAATACCCGTTAACCCTGGCTATTAATCTCGCGCCAGAGCAGATCTTTTAATACATCAATATTTTTTTGCGCTACAGATGATATGAAAACCGATAGGATATCGGCAGGCACCTGCTGTTTCATTTCGGCGGTCAGTTCATCGTCCAGCATGTCAGCCTTGGTAACGGCCAGCACACGCGGTTTATGCATCAGTTCGGGGTTATATTCGTTAAGCTCTTTTAGCAGAATATCGTACTCTTGCTGAATGGTTCGCGCGGTATCGGCAGGAATCATGAATAGCAGCACAGCATTACGTTCAATATGTTTCAGGAAACGGATACCTAAACCTTTACCTTTTGATGCACCTTCGATAATTCCCGGAATATCAGCCATAACAAAGGATTTATTACCGCGATACGCCACAATACCCAGGTTAGGCACCAAAGTAGTAAAAGCATAGTCAGCTATTTCGGGCTTAGCTGCTGATACTACAGAAAGCAGTGTCGATTTACCTGCATTAGGGAAACCAACCAGGCCAACATCCGCCAGTATTTTTAATTCCAGGATATTCCAGACTTCCTCGCCAGGTTCGCCGAGCTGGGCAAAACGTGGCGTCTGGCGGGTAGCGCTTTTAAAGTTGGCATTGCCCAAGCCACCACGGCCACCTTTGGTTAAGATCCTGGTCTCGCCATCGGTATTAATTTCGAATAATATCTCGCCGGTTTCCGCGTCACGGGCTATGGTGCCCAGCGGAACTTCCAATATCTCGTCACGACCGGTTTTACCGCTGCTCAGCGAGCTGCCGCCCGACTCGCCGTCGCCCGCAATAACGTGTTTACGGAATTTCAAATGAAGCAAGGTCCACAATTGAGCGTTACCTTTAACAATAACATGTCCGCCGCGGCCACCATCGCCACCATCCGGGCCACCCATTGACGTATGTTTATCGCGGTGCAAATGTGCTGATCCGGCTCCGCCATGACCTGAGCGGCAGCATATCTTCACATAATCAACAAAATTTGAACCTTGAGACATTTTGATTGAGTTTTTAGCCTGTAAGTCGGAAAGTCCGGAAGTGATATATCGCTAAATACAACGATAACAAACTTACGGACTCTCTGACTCGCGACGTGCGGACTATTTAAAAATTGTTACGGACTTCGGACTTGCCGACTTCCGGACTAATACGAAATTATCACAGTATTAATAGCATCAAAAATCTCTTCGATAGAGCCTATGCCGTTAATGCTTTTAAATTTATTTTGGTCTTTATAGAAACCTGCAACGGGTGCAGTTTTCTCATTGTATTCTTTAATTCTTTTACGGATGATCTCCGGATTAGCATCATCCGGGCGGCCAGAATCTTTGCCTCTCAGCAACAACCTGTGCTCGAGTTCGTCGTCATTAACTTCTAAAGCTATCATGCCCGAAATGGCAGTTGCTTTGCTTGTCAGCAATTCATCTAAAGCTTCGGCTTGTGCAACAGTCCGGGGGAAACCGTCGAAAATAAAACCTTTGGCATCTTTATTGGCGTCAAGCTTATTGCTGATCATACCAATAACCACTTCGTCGGGCACTAACAATCCCTGATCCATTAGCTTTTTAGCTTCAAGACCTAACTTTGTCCCTTGTGCAATTTCGCCGCGAAGCAAATCGCCTGTCGACAGGTGGATTAAACCATATTTGTCGATAAGTTTTTGTGATTGAGTACCTTTTCCGGCTCCTGGCGGGCCAAATAATACTAAGTTGAGCATGTGCGTCTAAAATTATAAAGCCTTCCGGTTTGTATACTGAAAGGCTTAACGTACTGGTGCACTTGTAGGGATTCGAACCCCAAACCTTCTCATCCGTAGTGAGATGCTCTATCCAATTGAGCTACAAGTGCGCTATTCTATATTTGAATAATCCGCTGTTTTTAACGGACTGCAAAAATAGGATATATTTTTGATCTACCTTATTTTTTTTAAAAAAATAACAAACCACGCTGTTTATCACAGTTATAAAAATATTAAAAAGATGAATACTCAGCTAATTTTATAGTTTTATCTTATAAAGTTTAAAAGGTTGAAACTCTTTAAAGATATATTTTCCGAACCGGCAGTTATACCAGAAGTTTTAAATCAAAAAAGATATCCGGGTCTTAATGGCCTGCGTGGTATCTCTATAATATTGGTAGTCATTTATCATTTTATTTTCTTTAAATATCCCGGTCAACTCTCAGGTCTACAATTCATTGGACCACTTGGGGTAGAAATTTTTTTTGTTATCAGCGGCTTTTTAATCACCTCGCTTTGTTTAAAAGAAAAAATACAAACCGGCAATATATCTCTTAAGGCTTTCTATATCCGCAGGATTTTACGAATTATACCGGTTGCCTATTTGTATATCATAGTCATCTTTATTCTTAATGCAGTGTTTCATCTTCAAATAGCACCTGTGCGGTTTATGTTTGCCGCGTTATTTCTGATAAACCTTTCGATATCCCGAATTCAAAGCTATGATTGGTATCTGGCGCATTATTGGTCACTGTCAACAGAAGAACAATTTTATTTATTCTTTCCTGCCATTTTAAAAAAATATTTCAGGGTATTTGTGTTTTTATTGCTGATTATCTGCTTTGTAGTGCCAATCATACGCTTTAGCCAATCGTTCGGTTATTTAAACTATAGCTGGTTCATGGCTTTAATAAGGTATCTGATCAAATTTCAAAGCATAAGCATCGGCTGCTTAATATCTATCTTAACGTTTAAGGGGCATCTTGATTTTAAACAATTTAAGCTGGCTGTAACGTTATTGGCTATTGCCGGTATCTGTTATTTTAAATATAACCAGGTTTTGAGCCCACCCGTTATCTTTTGTAATCTTGCAACTGCTATCCTGATCGGGTTAGTCGTAGTCAATTGCATCCGGGCTGATCGCAGCTTTATTTTTAACATATTAAATTCTAAACTTTTAAGCACCATAGGCATATTGTCGTACAGTATTTATATCTGGCAACAACCATTCCTGTCAAATGACAAAAACCTGCCGCTTAGTATGTTTCCATATAATTTCATTTTTTTATTGATAACACCCGTCGTTTCTTACTATTGTTTCGAAAAATATTTTTTAAAGCTAAAACAGTCGTTTCACAAAAGGCTTAATTAACTATTCCGTTTTTTCTGCAATTGGCGCAAAATCAGGCAAATCCTTTGCAGATTCCAACACCTCGGCATCTATAATATTCTGATTTTCGTCTATCACAAAGGCAGCGCGCATGGCCACACCGTTCAGTCCGAACACAAATTCTTCGTAAATGGCGCCGTAAGCAGTTGATACTTCTTTGTTAAAGTCGGACAGCAGATCGAACTGGTAATTATTCTCCTCTTTAAACTTAGCCAGCGTAAAGGGTGAGTCGACAGATATACCCATGATTGTAGCATTCAGCCCATCATAATAACCAAAATTATCGCGCACGGTACAAAGCTGCTCGGTGCAGGTACCGGTAAACGCCATAGGGAAAAAATGAATAATTACTTGCGACCCTTAAAATCGGCCAATGAAACTTCTTTTAAAGCCGATGATACTAATTTGAATTGCGGTGCCGGTTGGCCAATGGTTAGTGACATAGCTATTTGTTTTGTATCGCAAAGAAATAATATTAAAGCATATCAATCGTAACCTGCCTGCAATAAATTTAATATTGATATATTTAAATCTCAAAACCTTGTCCCTATGAAAAAGCTTATCGTTAGCTGTTTATTGATGTTGGCCGGTGTAATTCACAGCCATGCGCAAAATGCAAAGGTCCATGTTGTCATCCATCATGGCAGCAGCAAAAACTATATATACATTACGCAGCGCTTACCTACGCCCCAATTTTTTGATAAAGACTACCAGGTAGATGAGCAAAGCCAAACCAGAAAGGCTACCCTTGAATTTACACTGAAGCAACCGCTTTCGGTAACGCTTTACTATAGTGTGCAAAAGGGCCGGTCGCTAAGCAAAAGTTACAACCTGTACCTGAGGCCTGGCGATGATATTACCTTAACCGCCGATTTACAAAAACCTCAGAATACCATTGTAGTAACCGGCAAGGGCAGCGAAAATAACCAGTTCTTGGAGAATACCGGCGATGTTGACGATGAAAAAATGTATGGCGATACCTTGCCCAATCGCATTATAGCCCTGATAAATAAGCAGGCGGCCATCAACAGAGAACAACTACACACTTACATTGCCAGATACCATCCCTCGGCCGATTTTATTAAGAAGCAGCAATACGAGGTGATTTACTTTGCAGCCGACGACTATTTTGGATTTAAGGAAAATAATAAGTTCGGGATACAGAAAGCATATGCCCGCAATAAGGCCCTTTGGCAAAAGGTACAGGATAGCTTGTTTATTACGGCAGGCAATCAAACCCGCCAACTTAACAAACAATTGCTTGCAAAAACCAGCCTGGATATAAATAGTATCAGCGGTATAGAACGCGGCACTATCTTAAAGCAACAAAACAATGACGAAGCCCTGGTGGCTACCAATTACAGATCCCTATTGCGCAGCCTATTGGCACGCGTAAAGGAAAACTTATGGAATGAGGCCGAGGAAAACCCTGATCAGTTTTACCGGAAATGGTACCAGACAGACAAGGAAAACGGTGAGAAATTATTTAAGGATGACCGGCAAAACCTGCTCAAGGAAAAAATAATTAAGGCCTATTTTAAGGGGCAAACTGCCGAATTTTTATACGAGGTATTGCTGAACCAAGCCAAGGACGAAAGCGACCCTAAAAATATACCGGTGATATTTAACCGGTTTAAGGAGCAATATCCGCGAAGTAATTTCATCAGCACCTATGAACCTTATGTGGCCGAGATCATTAAAAAAGACAAGTCGCCGTTAACCGACAAAATGATATTTACGGCCGGCAATGGAACCAAACTTCAGAAACTGGACGAAGTATTAGCCCTAACCAAGGGCAAGACCGTATTGGTTGATATGTGGGGCACCTGGTGCGGACCATGCCGCCAGGAGATTGAAAAAAACTCGGCCGCCATCAAGGAGCATTTTAAGGACAAGGGCTTAAATTACCTCTATGTTGCCAATTATGATACAGGCAACCAGGACAACTGGAAAAAACTGATCGCGTATTTCCACCTGGAGGGCACACACATCCTAGCCGGCGAGAGCCTGAGCGACGACATCATGAAAAAGGTAAACGGCCACGGCTATCCTACTTATTTTATTATTAAGAAAGATGGCAGCTATGAAATATCAAAGGCAGGCTACCCGATGAAACGCGATGTACTGGTAAAACAACTGGAAGAAGCATTGGCTATGAAATAGGTAACTATTATTGGCGGAGATGGCATGTTCTTTCAATATGAAAGAAAAGAAATGTTCAATCATGAAGTAGTTTTTAGAGGAGACTTAGGTAATCCCGAATGGAAACAAAATATGACCTGGTATTTGACGGCTTACTACCAACCGATGTTCGCAGATCGAACCCACAAATACTCGAATGAACACTCTCATATTTTCAAAGTTATATTAGAAATAAGTTATCTGCATGAAAGCCATTGTCATAACCCAACCCGGCGCGCCGGATGTTTTGCAAATAGCCGAAAGGCCGATACCGCATTATGGCCCGGATGAAGTATTGGTAAAAGTTACCGCTGCCGGTATTAACCGGCCGGATATTTTTCAACGAAAAGGCAACTACCCGCCCCCACCCGGCGCACCGCAGGATATTCCGGGCTTAGAAATAGCCGGGACCATAGTTGAAGCCGGCAATAATGTTAAGCGATGGAAAGTTGGCGACAAAGTTTGCGCATTGGTGACAGGAGGAGGCTATGCCGAATTTTGCAATGTCCCCGAAAGCCAATGCCTGCCTGTCCCCAAAGGATTGAATTTTGTTGAGGCTGCATCATTACCAGAAACCTTTTTTACGGTTTGGAGCAACGTGTTTGACCGGGGCAAGCTACAACCGGGCGAAAGCCTGCTGATCCATGGCGGCTCGAGCGGCATTGGCGCTACTGCTACACAAATGGCAAAAGCTTTGGGCAGTAAGGTTTATGTAACCGCAGGCAGTGATGAGAAATGTGTGTTCTGCAAGTCGCAAGGAGCTGATGAAGTTATTAATTATCGCACGCAGGATTTTGTGATTGAGATTGATCGCATGACCGGGGAAAAAGGCGTCGATGTAATATTGGACATGGTTGGCGGCAGCTATACCCAGCGAAATTTGAAAGTATTAGCAGAAGAGGGCCGGTTGGTGATGATCAATACCATGGAAGGCAAAAATGTTGAGATAGACCTGTCTATCGTGATGCTAAAAAGGCTTCATATAACCGGCTCAACACTGCGCCCCCGAAGTGTCGAATTTAAGGCCGCTATAGCAGACTCGCTCGAAAAAAATATCTGGCCTTTATTGGCTTCCGGGAAGATAAAGCCTGTGGTGAATGCCGTATTCCCTGCACATCGGGCCGCTGACGCCCATATACTAATGGAAAGCAGTGGGCACACCGGTAAAATAGTATTGAGTTTTGATCTTTAGCCTACCGGCTGTAACACGCTATATATTAATAACTTATAAATACCTGCCTGCATTTTTAAAAATAACGGGGTATGAGCAATAATTTATGGCACTTTTATTAATTATAAAGGCAAAAAAATGTTAGTACAAGTATTTTAATATTCTATTATAAATCTTAACTTTGCGCCCTGAAATAGCGTGAACAAGGTTTCATTTATTTTAACAACATATATTTAAAAAATTACCCGGTTATATATGCCAAACATTGGAAAAATATCACGGATCATCGGTCCGGTAGTAGACGTTAGCTTTGCAGAAAATGCACATCTTCCTAAAATTTACAGTGCGCTTGAGATCACCAAGGAAAATGGCCAAAAGGTTATTTTAGAGGTTCAGCAGCACTTAGGCGAAGACCGCGTTCGCGCGATTGCGATGGATTCAACAGATGGATTATTGCGCGGCATGCCTGTTCTTGACATGGAGTCGGCCATTAAAATGCCTGTGGGCGAAGATATTAAAGGACGTGTATTTAATGTGGTTGGTGCTGCTATAGATGGTATTGCTGACCTGGACAGAACTAACGGTCGTCCAATCCACGCTGCCCCTCCGCGTTTCGAAGATCTTTCTACCGAAACTGAAGTTCTATTTACCGGTATTAAAGTTATCGACTTATTAGAGCCTTACGCAAAAGGTGGTAAAATTGGCTTGTTTGGTGGTGCCGGTGTTGGTAAAACTGTATTGATCCAGGAATTGATCAATAACATCGCGAAAGCTTATGATGGTTTATCAGTATTTGCCGGTGTAGGTGAACGTACCCGTGAAGGTAATGACCTTTTACGTGAGATGCTGGAATCGGGCATTATAAAATATGGTGATGCATTTATGCATTCAATGGAAGAAGGTGGCTGGGATCTATCCAAGATCGATAAGGAGGCTTTAAAAGACTCAAAAGCAACCTTCGTATTCGGACAAATGAACGAGCCTCCCGGTGCACGTGCACGTGTGGCACTTTCTGGTTTAACTATTGCTGAGTATTTCCGCGATGGTGATGCAGAAGGTAAGGGTCGCGATATATTATTCTTCGTTGATAATATCTTCCGCTTTACACAAGCAGGTTCAGAAGTATCAGCGTTATTAGGTCGTATGCCGTCTGCGGTAGGTTACCAGCCAACTCTGGCAACAGAAATGGGTACCATGCAGGAGCGTATTACTTCAACCAAACGTGGTTCAATCACATCAGTACAAGCGGTGTATGTACCTGCGGATGACTTGACCGACCCTGCGCCGGCAACAACTTTCGCTCACTTAGATGCTACTACCGTATTATCTCGTAAAATTGCCGAGTTAGGTATTTACCCTGCGGTGGATCCGTTGGATTCAACTTCACGTATCCTGAGCCCGGCTATTTTGGGTGACGAGCATTACGGTACCGCTCAACGTGTTAAAGAGATCTTACAACGTTACAAAGAGTTACAAGACATTATCGCCATTTTAGGTATGGATGAGTTGTCTGAAGAAGATAAATTAGTAGTATCCCGCGCACGCCGTGTACAACGTTTCTTATCACAACCGTTCCACGTAGCAGAGCAATTTACCGGCTTAAAAGGTGTATTGGTTGATATTAAAGAAACCATCAAAGGCTTTAATATGATCATGGATGGCGAAGTAGATCAATATCCTGAAGCAGCATTTAACCTTGTAGGGACCATTGAAGATGCTATCGAAAAAGGTAAAAAACTATTAGAAGAAGCAAACGCGTAATTAGTGAATGGTGATTGGTGAGTAGTTGTTTTACGACATGTACCACTCACCACTCACTTACTCACCATTAACTATACAACATGACATTAGAAATCCTTACTCCCGATAAAAAAGTGTTTGAAGGCGAAGCTACTTCGGTAACTCTTCCGGGCACTTTGGGTTCTTTTGAGATATTGAGCCACCACGCTCCTATTATCTCGACACTGCAAGACGGTAAATTAACCGTTCGCGGCAGCGGAAAAGAAGAAGCTTTTTATATAAAAGGCGGTGTTGTTGAAGCGTTAGACAATGTAGTTACCGTACTGGTCGAAGGCATAGAGCATCGCTAATAGTTAAAGATATTTTCAGGAAAGGCCCGGACAGATTGTCCGGGCCTTTTTTTGTTTTGATTGTTTTTTTCAGATTGGTAGGTAAGCAACAACTTACTATTTACTTGTTATTATTGTAGGCACTTACAACATCAGCTATTTGTTTGTCACGCCCTAGAACGAACACTTTATTTATTGATTCTATTTTAGGTACAAGATCAGGCTTGCTTTGGGTTATTTTTTTAAGTTGCTTTTGTAAGCTGTTAAACATTCCTATTTTATGAACCCCTTGTCCGCTCAAAAAGAAATATTCAAGAAAGTTCTCTGTAAAGTTATAATTGTCCCAGGAATAAGATTTATACCAGTTTAACTTCCCTACTTGCATCCGTCGAAACAAAGGCGGCATTTTATATTTGCTAAGTTCAGGCACTGATTCTACCGAAACAAATTCGACCTTATTGCCTTGTAATTCAAATTCAAGATATTTTACATCTTCTGATGGTATAAATTTTTTATCAGTAGGATTAGATAATCGAATTTTACTTCTAAAATCAGAACCGTGAATAAACACTTCATCGTCAATATCATATGTACTAATCTTTATACTAGTTTTAATGGTGTCGTTTTTCTTAGTAATGATAATAGCATCTTTTTGAAGTGTTTCTTGGGCGTATAAAAATCCTATATTTAAGATTAGAAATAATGATAATAAAACAGGCTTCATATTGGAGTTATAATTTTTGTCTCTAATATAAAAAAAGCACGATATGTTGTATGATAATTATACAAAGAAACAGACTCACTAGATTAGTTTGTTCCGTGTAATCGTGTAATTATATAATGAAAATCCACCAAACAAAATACCCCAATTTTATTTTACCAATCCCAACAATTTTATACATTAGCTTCGTAAATCAATTATTACCAATTTAATGTATCACAATTACCGTAAGGCAGCCACAGCTGTGACCTGCACCTTATTAGTTACAACCTTACACATAAGCACTGCGCTTGCCCAACGCGACACCACCGCTCAAAAAATCACTATGCCTGCCGACGGCAAACTGATTAATGATAAACCTATAGGCCAGGGATGGGTAAATATGCTCGACCTGAAAAAATTAAACCTACAACCCGAATTTTGGAAACTAAACAACGGCGTGTTACACGGCGATTGTAGCAACCAAACTGAAAACCATAATAGCTACAGTAAAAAGATATTTTCAGATTTTGAAGTGAATATTCTGGTAAAAATGGGCGGCGATGAAAACGCCAATTCGGGTGTATGCCTGCGTGTACATCCCGACAACTTTAGCAAAGCAACAGGCTATCAGATTGATATGGCAAAAGGTGCCTGGGGCTCATTATCCGAAGAGGGCCGCGCGGGTATGCTGCAACGTTACCCTGGCAAGGCCTCGGCCAAATTGATAAAAGCTAACGATTATAACCACTATTATATTAAAGCCCGTGGCCACCATATAGAAGCCTGGCTTAATGGCGTAAAAACGGTCGACTCAGATTATGAGGGTGCTTTCCTTGACGGCAATATCGGCATTCAACTTGCCCGGGGACCCAAGCACACTACAGTTGATGTAAAGGGTTTTTACGTACGCGAATTGAATTTATAATAATAAAAAAGGACGGCACAACCGTCCTTTTTTATTACCAGGATCATATTCCCATTTGATCAACTTTTTTACCGCCGACGGGAATTTCAGGCAGAAAAAATGACTTTTATTATGCATGCATAAAAACCATACCGAATACCGTTTTGAACTTTGGTATACACGTACAAAAATTTAATTTTGTAATTAATACATTTAGTAAAATATTATTTACTAAATTGCTATGAAAAATAAAATATAGTATTTTTTTAAAAAAATTCAAAGACACTATTGCCAGTTTTTAGGTGGTTATCTATCTTAAGGAAACAAAAATTAACCGATAGGAAACCTTGTGTCCTATAATAAAAAACAGACTAAAAAATGAGTTCATCTAACAGCACAACCGGCGCAGAGTTAAACAAGTACAGTAAAACTTTTACGCAGGACCCTACCCAACCCGCCGCGCAGGCCATGCTTTACGGTATTGGCTTAACCGATGAAGACATGAAAAAAGCACAGGTTGGTGTAGCAAGTATGGGCTATGACGGCAACACTTGCAACATGCACCTTAATGACCTGGCTAAACTGGTTAAACAAGGTATTTGGAATGAAGGGCTGGTTGGACTTATTTTTAATACTATTGGTGTGAGCGACGGTATGGGCAACGGTACCGCAGGTATGCGTTATTCGCTGATCAGCCGCGATGTAATTGCAGATTCGATCGAAGCTGTTACCGCTGCACAATATTACGATGGGCTGATTGCGCTGCCAGGCTGCGACAAAAATATGCCCGGTTCTGTTATGGCAATGGGCCGCTTAAACCGTCCTTCTATTATGGTATATGGTGGTACTATACACCCCGGCCACTGGAAAGGCGAAGACCTGAACATTGTATCAGCATTTGAGGCATTAGGTAAAAAGATTGCCGGCCAGATTGATGATGTCGATTTTATGGGTATCATCAAAAATGCCTGTCCAAGCGCCGGTGCCTGCGGCGGTGTTTACACAGCTAATACGATGGCTGCTGCTATCGAGGCTTTGGGAATGAGTTTACCTTATTCGTCATCAAACCCGGCCCTAAGCGACGAGAAAAAAGCTGAATGTCTGGCAGCGGGCAAGGCTATTAAATTATTATTAGAGAAAGATATAAAACCAAGCGATATCATGACCCGCAAAGCATTCGAGAATGCAATGGTGGTGATTATGGTGCTGGGCGGATCGACCAACGCGGTGCTGCACATGATAGCCATGGCAAAAAGCGTTAACGTAAAACTTACCCAGGATGATTTTCAGGAGATCAGTAACCGCATACCGGTATTGGCAGACATGAAACCAAGCGGTAAATATATGATGACCGACCTGCACAATGTTGGTGGTGTACCTGCGGTTATGAAATACCTGTACCAACAAGGCTGGCTGCACGGCGACTGTATGACTGTTACCGGTAAAACACTGGCCGAGAATTTGGCAGAAGTTGCTGAACTGGACTTTAACAAGCAAGATATTATATGGCCGGTTGAAAAACCTGTTAAGGCTACCGGCCACTTACAGATACTTTACGGAAACATTGCCGAAGGCGGTAGTGTGGCTAAGATCAGCGGTAAAGAGGGCGAGCGCTTTTCAGGTCCTGCCCGTACATTTGATGGAGAATTTGAACTGATTGATGGTATACAAAGCGGCCGAGTCAAAGCGGGTGATGTGGTAGTTATCCGCAACGTGGGCCCTAAAGGCGCGCCGGGTATGCCCGAAATGCTTAAGCCAACATCAGCCATTTTTGGCGCAGGTTTAGGCGCATCGGTAGCATTGATCACCGACGGTCGTTTTAGTGGTGGTACCCACGGTTTTGTGGTGGGCCACATCACCCCCGAAGCTTTTGACGGGGGCGCTATAGGCTTGATCAATGACAATGATATTATTGAAATTGACGCTGCAACAAACAGCATCAACCTAAAAATATCTGACCAGGAAATGGCTGCACGTAAAGCTGCATGGAAACAGCCTGCGTTAAAAGCAACCAAAGGCTTACTATATAAATATGCCAAAACTGTTTCAAACGCGGCAGAAGGTTGCGTAACAGACGAGTTGTAAATTGAGGTTAAAGTAAAGCCCAAAGTAAAAGGCTTTCTTAATCAAATTAAAAATCAGTGAGATCGCCGACAAAGTAGGCGAGATCATAAAAAAATAAACAGTATGGAAGTTGCACAACAAGAAATACTAACACAACCGGCTACAACGGAAAGCAAAAGAGTTTCCGGATCGGTAGCGGTATTAGAAGCATTAATAGCAGAAGGCGTTGATACCATCTTTGGTTATCCGGGTGGTGCCATTATGCCTATATATGATGCTTTATATGATTATAATGACAAACTTAACCATGTTTTGGTTAGACATGAGCAAGGTGGCACACACGCCGGCCAGGGCTATGCACGCACCTCTGGTAAGGTAGGCGTGGTATTTGCCACCAGCGGCCCCGGTGCTACCAACCTGGTAACAGGTTTGGCCGATGCTCAGATAGACAGTACCCCGCTGGTTTGCATCACCGGTCAGGTGTTTGCTTCTTTATTGGGTACTGATGCTTTTCAGGAAACTGACGTGATCAACATCACCACGCCGGTTACTAAGTGGAACTATCAGGTTACTGATGCTAACGAGATCCCCGAAGTATTGGCTAAGGCATTTTATATTGCTAAAAGCGGCCGCCCGGGCCCGGTTTTGATCGACATTACCAAAAATGCACAGATACAAGAGTTCGACTATAAAGGTTATATCAAATGCGAACATATTCGCAGTTATCGCCCAAAACCTATCGTTCGTCCGCAATATATTGAGCAGGCAGCTCAGTTGATCAATCAGGCTAAAAAACCATTCGTATTATTTGGTCAGGGTATATTGCTGGGCAGTGCCGAGAAAGAATTTAAAGCTTTTATTGAAAAAAGCGGTATCCCGGCTGCCTGGACCATTTTAGGTGTAGGTGCTATTCCTACTGATCACCCGCAGAACGTAGGTATGCTGGGTATGCACGGCAATTACGGGCCAAATGTTTTAACTAATGAGTGCGACGTTTTGATTGCCATAGGGATGCGTTTTGACGATCGCGTTACCGGCCGTTTAGATAAATACGCCAAACAGGCTCAGGTTATCCATTTGGATATTGACCCGGCCGAAATTGACAAAAACGTTAAAACAACCGTACCTGTTTGGGGCGATTGTAAGGAAACGCTGCCGATGCTTACCGCCTTAATCGAGGAAAAACAACATACCGAGTGGTTAAATCGCTTTAAAGAATACACCCGCCAGGAAGTTGAGGCTGTCATTCATGATGAACTTAACCCAACCACTGCCGAGATGACTATGGGCGAGGTTATTAAACAACTTAATGAATTGACTAAAGGCGAGGCAGTTATTGTTACTGACGTCGGTCAGCATCAAATGGTGGCTTGCCGTTATGCACAATTCAACAATACACGCAGTAACGTTACCAGCGGCGGTTTAGGTACTATGGGCTTTGCCCTTCCCGCGGCCATCGGCGCTAAATATGGTGCTCAGGATCGCACCGTTGTAGCTATCATCGGCGACGGTGGTTTCCAGATGACGTGCCAGGAATTAGGTACCATTATGCAGACCGGGGTTGATGTTAAGATTATCATCCTGAACAATCGTTTTCTGGGTATGGTGCGCCAGTGGCAAGAGCTGTTTAATTCGCGACGCTACTCATTTGTAGATATTCAAAGCCCCGACTTTGTGAAACTGGCCGGTGCTTATGATATCCCGGGCAAACGCGTTGAAGAACGCGAGCAGCTACAAGGCGCTTTAAAAGCGATGTTAGAAACCAAAGGGTCATTCCTGTTAGAAGTGATGGTAACTAAAGAGAACAACGTGTTCCCGATGGTGCCGCAGGGCTGTAGCGTTAGTGAGATCAGACTTAAATAAGCAAAAAAGTAAAAGCTGATAGGCTAACGACCCAAATGACAGTGAAGCGAATGACCAATGACTAATTAATTAAGACAATGAGCAATCAAGATATAAACGGTAAGCAGGAATATAACATCACCATCTATACCGAAAACCAGGTTGGTTTACTGAACAGGATGGCGATCATATTCACCCGTCGTAAAATAAATATAGACAGTTTGAATACCTCTCCTTCTGAAGTTGAAAGTATTCACCGTTTCAACATTGTGATCACCGAATCTGAAGAAGTGGTGCGTAAACTTACACGCCAGATTGAAAAACAGGTAGAGGTTTTGAAAGTGTACTACCACAGCAACGAAGATGTGATATGGCAGGAACTGGCGCTTTACAAAGTATCGACAGATATAATTGCCGAGAAAGTAAGCGTTGAGCGTTTGCTGCGCGAAAATGGCGCCCGCGCGGTGGTGATCCGTAAAGATTATACCGTGTTTGAAACCACCGGACATCGCGAAGAAACAGACAACCTGATCAAAATTCTTCAACCCTACGGGCTGATTGAATTTGTACGCAGCGCGCGGGTAGCTATTATCAAGGGCAGTGAAGGCTTTAACGCCAAGCTGCGTGAGTTTGAAAGGCTTGAACCGGGCGAGGAAGTAATGGAGAACGAGTATTTGAATAAGGGCAGCAAGGTGTTTACAATGTAAGAGAGCGCCTGTCATTGCGAGCGAAGCGCGGCAATCGCAAGGAGAACAGTTCGCGATTGCTTCGTCGTCCCTCCTCGCAATGACAAAAAGAAAATCAACTAATAACCAAGTAACATAACAATCGGTGTAATCAAAAAATCATCGGTGAAATCAAAATCAATAAAAACAAAAACAATGGCAAAATTAAATTTCGGCGGCACTGTAGAAAACGTAGTAACCCGCGAGGAGTTCCCTCTATCGAAAGCACAAGAAATCCTGAAAAACGAGACAGTAGCTGTAATTGGTTATGGCGTGCAAGGTCCTGGTCAGGCTCTTAACCAAAAAGACAATGGTATCAACGTAATCGTTGGTCAGCGTAAAAATTCAAAAACATGGGATAAGGCTATCAGCGATGGCTTTGTACCGGGCGAAACCCTTTTTGAAATTGAAGAAGCTTTAGAAAGAGGTACTGTAATTTGTTATTTATTAAGTGATGCTGCACAGATTGCTTTATGGCCAACTGTTAAAAAACACTTAACTCCTGGCAAAGCATTATACTTCTCTCACGGTTTTGGTATCACTTTCAACGAGCAAACCGGCATCATCCCACCAGCCGATGTTGACGTATTTTTAGTTGCTCCAAAAGGTTCGGGTACTTCACTGCGCCGTATGTTCCTGCAAGGCCGTGGTTTGAATTCAAGCTACGCTATCTTCCAGGATGCAACCGGTAAAGCATTTGAGCGTGTTATTGCTTTAGGTATCGCTGTAGGTAGCGGCTACCTGTTCGAAACTGATTTCCGTAAAGAAGTTTATAGCGATTTAACTGGCGAGCGTGGTACACTGATGGGTTGTATTCAGGGTATCTTTGCTGCTCAATACGAAGTATTACGCAGTAATGGACACTCTCCCTCTGAATCATTTAACGAAACTGTTGAGGAGCTAACCCAATCATTAATGCCTTTGGTTGCAGAAAACGGTATGGACTGGATGTATGCCAACTGCTCAACCACAGCACAACGTGGTGCGTTAGACTGGTGGAAAAAATTCCGTGACGCTACAAAACCTGTATTTACAGACCTTTACAACAGCGTTGCTACCGGGAAAGAGTCACAACGTTCAATCGACTTAAACAGCCAGCCAGATTACCGCGAGAAACTGGATGCTGAATTAGCAGAGCTACGCGAAAGCGAATTATGGCAGGCAGGTAAAACCGTACGTAGCTTGCGTCCGGAAAACCAGGCTGTAGAAGCGTAAATAGAGATAATAGCTGAAAGGCGAAAGCCAAAAGCTAATTGTCATTGCGAGGAGGTACGACGAAGCAATCGCGAACCTTTTTCTTGCGATTGCCACGATACCGCTCGCAATGACATATTTAATAATTGAATAATAAACAATTAAACACATGTTACACGATCCCAACCGAGTCTACGTTTTCGATACCACGCTTCGCGATGGCGAACAGGTACCGGGCTGCCAGTTAACCACCCCCGAAAAAATTGAGATTGCCCGCGAACTGGAGGCATTAGGTGTTGACATCATTGAAGCGGGTTTCCCTATTTCAAGCCCCGGCGATTTCCAGAGTGTGGTAGAAATATCAAAAGCTGTAAAAAAACCTACCGTTTGTGCACTAACCCGTGCCAACAAAGGCGATATAGATGCGGCTGTCGAATCGCTCAAATATGCCAAACACCCGCGTATACATACCGGTATCGGCTCGTCTGATATGCACATTAAACACAAATTTAACAGCACCCGCGAAGAGATTCTGGAGCGCGCTGTTGAGGCTGTGAAATATGCGAAAAAATCTGTTGAGGATATTGAATTTTATGCCGAAGATGCCGGCCGCGCCGATGTGGTGTACCTGGCCCAGATGGTTGAAGCTGTAATTGCAGCCGGCGCTACTGTGGTAAACATCCCCGACACTAATGGCTACTGCCTGCCTGATGTTTACGGACAAAAAATAAAATTCCTGAAAGAAAACGTTAAGAACATAGATAAAGCCATTATATCTGTGCATTGCCATAATGATCTGGGTTTGGCTACCGCTAACTCTATCGCCGGATTGCAAAACGGTGCCCGCCAGATTGAAGGCACCATTAACGGCATTGGCGAACGCGCCGGAAATACTTCTATTGAAGAAGTGGTGATGATTTTGAAAACTCACCAAACGCTTGGCTTATACACCAATATCAATGCTAAGAACTTTTATGAGCTGAGCCGTATGGTAAGCTCGCAAATGCGCATGCCTGTACAGCCTAACAAGGCTATCGTGGGCAGCAACGCATTTGCACACAGCTCAGGCATCCACCAGGATGGTTTCCTGAAAAACCGCGAAAACTACGAAATTATCAGACCAGAGGATGTTGGTTTCCCAAGCGCAAGCATAGTACTTACTGCTCGCAGCGGACGCCATGCACTGAAGTTCCACCTGGAGCGTTTAGGTTATAACCTGAGCAAGGACGAACTGGCAGATGCCTACCATCGCTTCCTGACTTTGGCTGATAGCAAATTAGATATAAATGACGATGATCTGTTAACGTTAGTAGCAGAGAAAGTTAAAAATTGATTGAGTTTATTAAGTGAGTAGTTGCTTTTTAAAATCAACCTATTAAAAAATCAAATTAGAATTAAAAAGTGAGCCTGAAGATTAACTCAATCAGCTTAATCAACCACTCACCACTTAACTAAAATAAAAATGAGCAAGACATTATTTGATAAGGTGTGGGACGCACACGTAGTACGCAAGATTGAAGACGGGCCGGATGTGCTTTTTATTGATCGTCACCTTATTCACGAAGTTACCAGCCCTGTTGCCTTTTTAGGCTTAAAAACAAGAGGCATCAAAGTGTTGTATCCTAACCGTACATTCGCTACTGCCGACCACAACACCCCAACCATTAATCAGCACCTGCCGGTTGCCGATCCGCTTTCGGCTAACCAACTGCACATGCTTGAAGAGAACTCGGCCGAGTATGGCATTAGCCACTGGGGTTTAGGTCACCAGAAAAATGGCATTGTACACGTGGTAGGTCCTGAGTATGGCATTACCCAGCCCGGCGCAACCATTGTTTGCGGCGACTCGCACACTTCAACACACGGCGCCTTTGGTGCAATTGCCTTCGGTATCGGTACTTCAGAGGTTGAAATGGTATTGGCTACACAGTGCATCATGCAGCCAAAGCCTAAAAAAATGCGCATCAACGTTACCGGTAAATTGGGTAAAGGTGTTACACCTAAGGACGTGGCTTTATTCATCATCTCTCAATTAACAACGTCGGGCGCTACAGGTTACTTTATAGAGTATGCCGGCGAGGTTTTCGAGAACATGACCATGGAAGGCCGTATGACCGTTTGTAACCTAAGCATTGAAATGGGTGCACGCGGTGGCATGATCGCTCCGGACGAAACCACCTTCAACTATGTTAAAGGCCGTGAGTTTACGCCAAAAGGCGAAGCCTGGGATAAAGCCTTAGCTTACTACAAAACACTAAAAACTGACGAAGGCGCGGTATTCGACAAAGAATTTACTTATGATGGTTCTGCTATCGAGCCAATGATCACTTACGGTACCAATCCGGGTATGGGTATGGGTATCTCGCATGATATTCCGGATGCAGACCAGATCGAAGGCGGAGTAGCTACTTATGAGAAATCATTGGGCTACATGGGCTTCCACGAAGGCGATTCAATGATAGGCAAACCGGTTGACTACGTATTCGTGGGCAGCTGTACCAATGGCCGTATCGAAGATTTCAGAGCTTTTGCTTCATTAGTAAAAGGCAAACATAAAGCGGCTAACGTTACTGCCTGGTTAGTACCGGGATCACATATTGTTGAAGCGCAGATCAAAGAAGAAGGCATACTGGATATTTTGACCGAAGCTGGTTTCGAACTACGTCAACCGGGTTGCTCTGCCTGCTTAGCAATGAACGACGACAAAGTACCTGCCGGTAAATACGCGGTAAGTACCTCTAACCGTAACTTTGAAGGCCGGCAGGGACCTGGTGCCCGCACCATGCTGGCAAGCCCGCTTGTTGCCGCCGCGGCCGCAGTAACCGGCGTAGTAACAGATCCAAGAACGTTAATTGAAGAACTTGTTTAATCAGTCTTGAGTCCTGAGTCAGAAGCCGTGAATCCTGTTAAAGACTCAAGACTTCTGACTCAAGGCTAAGGCTAAAAAAATAAAAAATGGCTTACGATAAATTTAATATACTAACAAGCACCGCAGTGCCACTGCCTATCGAGAACGTGGATACCGACCAGATCATTCCTGCCCGCTTTTTAAAAGCTACAGAGCGTGTGGGCTTTGGTGATAACTTATTCCGCGACTGGAGATATAACGCAGACAACACACCTAAAAGCGACTTTGTATTGAACGATCCTACCTACAGTGGTAAGATTTTAGTTGGCGGTAAAAACTTTGGCTCGGGCTCATCAAGAGAGCACGCTGCCTGGGCTGTTTATGACTACGGTTTCCGTTGTGTGGTATCCAGCTTTTTTGCTGATATTTTTAAAAATAACTGCTTAAACGTAGGTGTATTGCCGGTACAGGTTAGTCCGGAATTTGCCGAAAAGATATTCTCAGCAATTTTTGCCGACCCTTCTACACAATTAGAAGTAAACCTGTCAGAGCAAACTATCACCCTGGTATCAACCGGCGAAAAAGAGAAATTCGACATCAACGGCTACAAAAAGAATAACTTGCTTAATGGCTTTGACGATATCGACTATCTGCAAAGCATAAAAGGCGATATACAGGAATTTGCGGAGCATCTTCCGTTTTAATTTGACATACTTAACATCGATGTCATTTCGACCGTAGGGAGAAATCTATACACACGGTAATCAAACTCATGTATAGATCTCTTACTATCGTTCGAGATGACAAATTTTTTATAAAGGAGCGATAGTCAGTGTTTATCGCACCGCTCCTTTCAAAAATCACATGGAACGCAGGAAAATAGAGATCATGGATACCACCCTTCGCGATGGCGAGCAAACCTCGGGGGTATCGTTTTCCATATCAGAAAAATTAACCATTACGCAGTTATTGTTAGAGGAGCTGAAGGTCGACCGCGTGGAAATTGCTTCAGCCCGCGTATCTGAGGGCGAATTTCAGGCAGTAAAAGCCATTTTGAAATGGGCTGCAGAAAATGGCTATACCGACCGTATTGAAGTACTGTCGTTTGTGGATAATGGCGTTTCTATTGACTGGATGGTAAGTACCGGCGTGAAAGTACAAAACCTGCTCACCAAGGGTTCACTGAACCATCTTACCCATCAGCTTAAAAAAACACCAGAACAGCATTTTTCCGAGATCAAGCATGTGATTGAACTGGCTGCCAAAAATGGCATTGCTACCAATGTTTATTTAGAGGATTGGAGCAACGGCATGCGCAACTCGCCTGCTTATGTGTATCAGTATCTTGATTTCATCACCAGGCAACCGGTAAAAAGGATATTATTGCCTGACACACTGGGCGTACTAACGCCTGATGAAACCAGCAAATTTCTGACCGGGTTAATAACCCGATACCCGGGTGTTCATTTTGATTTTCATGCGCATAACGATTATGATCTGGGTACTGCCAACGTGCTGGAAGCAGTAAAAGCAGGCGTGAGCGGCTTGCACCTTACCATTAACGGCATGGGCGAACGCGCGGGTAATGCCGCACTAGCCAGTGCGGTAGCTGTTATTAATGACTTTGTGCCCGAGGTTAAGATAGACCTGAAAGAATCATCGATCTACAGCGTCAGTAAGCTCGTTGAAACGTTCTCTGGTGTTCGTATCCCAAGCAATAAACCTATTGTCGGCGATAATGTATTTACCCAAACAGCAGGCATCCATGCCGATGGCGATAACAAAAATAACCTGTATTTCAATGACCTGCTCCCCGAACGTTTCGGCCGTAAGCGCGAGTATGCGCTGGGTAAAACATCGGGTAAAGCCAATATTGAAAAGAACTTGCAGGAGCTTGGCTTGAAACTCAATGATGCCGACCTGAAGAAAGTTACCCAGCGTGTTATTGAACTGGGCGACCGCAAGGAAACAGTTACCAAAGAGGACTTGCCTTACATCATTTCTGACGTTCTGGACAGCAACCTGTACGACCAAAAGGTAGTCATTGAATCGTATGTGTTAATGCATGCCATGGGGCTGCGTCCATCGGCTACCATATCTATGAGCATTGATGGTGAAAAGTTTGAAGAGAACGCGCAGGGGGACGGGCAGTTTGATGCCTTTATGAATGCGCTGACAAAAGTTTACAACAAAAAGAAAAGGACTTTACCCAAGCTGATCGATTACGCGGTACGTATTGCACCGGGCAGCAGCTCTGACGCGCTGTGCGAAACCATTATCACCTGGGAAACCTCTGAAAAGAAATTTTTAACCCGGGGCCTTGATTCAGACCAAACGGTTTGCGCTATTAAGGCTACGCAGAAGATGTTGAATATAATTTAATGACTAGGCAAAAATGGCTGTTATGCCGAGGTACTCGAAGCATGAGGGCAAAGGCCCAACGCTTACCCTTCGAATGCTCAGGGTGGCACCATGCTTTTAAATTGACAAATAAATAATCATACATAACACAACTATAAAATGAAATTAAATATCGCCCTTTTGGCAGGAGATGGAATCGGTCCGGAGGTAATTGACCAGGCCGTTAAAGTATCAAATGCTATCGCAAAGAAATTTAACCATGAAATTGTCTGGACATCGGCACTAACCGGCGCTGCCGCTATTGACGCGGTTGGCGAGCCTTATCCTGATGAAACCCATGAGGTTTGTATGGCTGCCGACGCTGTGTTGTTCGGTGCTATAGGTCACCCGCGTTTTGATAACGACCCGACCGCTAAAGTACGCCCGGAGCAAGGTTTATTGAAAATGCGAAAAAAACTAGGCCTGTTTGCCAACGTCCGCCCTACGTTCACTTTCCCATCGCTGATTGACAATTCGCCGTTAAAAAGAGAACGTATTGAAGGTACCGACCTGATCATCCTGCGCGAGCTGACCGGTGGTATCTATTTTGGCGAACGCGGCCGTAAAGACGATGGTAACACCGCTTTTGATACCTGCACTTATACTAAAGAAGAAGTTCAGCGTCTGGCTAAACTGGGCTTTGAAATGGCCTTGCAGCGTGGCAAAAAGTTGTGCTGTGTAGATAAAGCCAATGTATTGGAAACTTCACGCCTTTGGCGCCAAACCGTTCAGGATATGGAAAAAGATTATCCTGAAGTAACCGTGAGCTATGAGTTTGTTGACGCGGTTGCAATGCGCCTTGTACAATGGCCAAGCAGCTATGACGTAATCATCACCGAAAATTTATTTGGCGATATTTTGACCGATGAGGCCTCTGTTATTTCCGGCTCGATGGGATTAATGCCTTCATCGTCAATCGGCGTTCATACCTCATTATTTGAGCCCATACACGGCTCTTATCCGCAGGCAGCCGGTAAAGATATTGCAAATCCGTTAGCAACCGTTCTTTCGGCAGCTATGATGTTTGAGGATGCTTTTGGTTTGAAGGAAGAAGCAGAAGCTATCCGAACGGTAGTTAATAAATCATTAGCCGAAGGCATTGTAACTGAAGATTTGGCCGGCAAAAATAAAGCCTGCAAAACCAGCGAAGTTGGTGACTGGCTGGCGGCGAATTTGTAATGAATTCAATTGCCATGTCATTGAGGAGGAACGACGAAGCAATCGCACGCCACAAAGTTCGCTATTGCCACACTACGCTCGCAATGACATAATTTCATAACTTTGCATACAACGTAAAACCGTTATTTACAACAAATAACGGTTTTGCTTTTTAATACTGACGCCTATGAATGCTGAATTAGATTTCGAAACCGCCGCCCGCCGATTAGCAAACGTTGTAAAACATACCCCGTTGATTTACAATCCGCGGCTTTCAGAGAAATACGGTGCCGAGATTTACTTAAAGCGTGAAGACCTGCAGGTTGTCCGATCTTACAAATTGCGTGGCGCTTACAATATGATCAGCCAGCTTTCGGCCGATGAGTTGAGCCGCGGCGTGGTTTGCGCAAGCGCGGGTAACCATGCGCAAGGCGTTGCTTTTTCGTGCGATAAATTGGGGACCAGGGGCGTAATTTTTATGCCCGAGATCACTCCAAAACAAAAAGTGCAACAAACCGAAATGTTCGGCAATGGCAATGTCGAATTAGTTTTGGTAGGCGATACTTTTGACGATTGCTTAAAAGAGGCCCTGACCTATACCGAAAAGCACCAGATGACCTTTATCCCTCCTTTTGATAACTATAGTATCATTGAAGGCCAGGGTACGGTAGGTGTCGAAATCTACCAGGATCTGCCCGGTGCCGATGTGATAATCATGCCTATAGGTGGTGGCGGTTTAGCTGCCGGTGCAGGTACTTATCTCAAACAAAAGAATCAAAACATTAAGATACTTGGTGTTGAACCGTTGGGTGCACCGTCTATGCTTGAAGCCTTTAAACATGGCGGGCCGGTTACTTTACCAGAGATCAATCGCTTTGTAGACGGCGCGTCGGTAAAACGTGTCGGCAATTTAACCTATCAGCTTTGCGTGAATACCCTCGACGATGTAAAACTTGTAGCCGAAGGAAAAGTATGTACAACCATTCTCAAGCTTTACAATGAAGAAGCTATTGTAGTTGAGCCGGCCGGTGCCTTATCTGTTGCAGCCCTGGATGAATGCAAGGATCAGATCAAAGGCAAAAAAGTAGTTTGCGTAGTTAGCGGGGGTAACAATGACATTGCCCGCATGCAGGAGATCAAAGAGAAATCTTTATTATATGAAGGACTAAAACACTATTTCATTGTCCGGTTCCCGCAACGCCCGGGCGCTTTGAAACTGTTTGTCAATAATGTCCTCGGACCGCATGACGATATTACCCGTTTTGAATTCATCAAAAAAACCGAAAAAGAGCAAGGCCCGGCATTAGTGGGCATCGAGCTAGCTAATAAAGATGATTACGATGGCTTATTAAGACGATTTGAAGAACATCGCTTTGAGGTTATTGAGTTAAATAAAGAGCAAACTTTGTTTGAGTATTTGGTATAACCACTTTTTGTCATTGCGAGCGTAGCGTGGCAATCGCAAGAAGAAAAGTAAAGTTCGCGATTGCTTCGTCGTTCCACCACGCAATGACAAGTTCTTCAATCCTACGGCCCATTCAAACTGGGCAACTTCCGTTGATCAAGCGGCAGGGCTTTATACTTTTGATAGGAATCATTAATATAAACTGCCAGCGATGGTCCGGTATTACTCCTTACATAAGCATAGCTTGGGCGATACAGCGCCATAAAATTCTGTAGCTCTAAACCTTTTAACGGCACCAGGCTAGATACATACGAAGGGGTAAATACCCTGTCTACATATTTTTCGCGCTCCTCGTTGGTAAAAAACCTCCTCAGCCTGCGGGCATTGTGGCTTTCTCTCGAAAATATAGTACTTGGCGAAAGTATGTTGACCTTGGCTTTCCGGTACACGTCCGGGTACTCCTCGCGTGGGTTAAAGACTACCCTTGTGGCGTTGATGTTAACGCTACGCAAAACTATACCCATTTGCTTCAGCTGTATCTTTAGCGGCTTATTGTTGTCGACCACAAATAAGGTATCAGAAAGATATCCGGGCGAATCAAATACCAGCGTGTGTCCCTGGGCAGACCTGATTTCAAACTTTCCGTCTTTATCAACCAAAGTAATCTGCCTGTTATTAATGTCTTTGATAAAAACATTACTTAATTTTTGATTGGAACCCTCTTCGTAAACGGTACCTCTTACTGTTTGCGCTTTAACGGCTCCGGCAGTAAAAAGCAGTAATCCGATAAATCCGAAATAGCGTTTCATAAGTGCAATCATTATCAGGTTAAATTAAATCAATTATAATACCAATAGTTGGCATTACCATTTTATTTAATAAATAACTGATAAGCAAAAAACCCGGCTCAAGGCCGGGTTCTGTTATATTATTTTTTCCAAACGTTGTTGGATGGATTATAGTCTGGCAGTGTCGAATCAGGATTATAAGTTACTGATTCTATTTCTTCTGTCGACGGGTATCTGAAGGACCAGCTTACGTTACGCTCCCAGATCTCGCCGGTAAAGTTAACGCGCTCAGTTTTACCGCTAACGGTTTTGATCTCGAGAATAACCGGCATAGCCATTTTCTCCAGATTATCAATGGTGATGATGGAACCTTGTTTAGGATCGTTGTTGATATATTTCACATCACGAACAGCGACATCAAGGCGCCAGTTATTTTCATACCAACCCCTCCAGAACCATTGCAGACTTTCGCCAGAGGCATTTTCAATCGTCCGGAAGAAATCATCAGGCGACGGGTGTTTAAATGCCCAGCGGTTAATATAGGTTTTAAATGCAAAGTCAAAGCGCTCAGGGCCTAATATAATCTCGCGCAGCATAACCAAACCTGCACTTGGTTTGCTATAAAGCAATGTACCATTGTTGATCTCTTTCAAATTGTCAGGATTGCTCAGGATGGGCTCCAAACCAGGACGGGTCCATGATTTCCAATTGGCTACTAACCTTTCAGGAGTTGCCGGTTTGTAGAATTCACCGTTCAATGAATGCTGGGTTGACAGGGTATTAATGAACGTGTTAAAGCCTTCATCCATCCAGCCATATAAGCGCTCGTTCGAGCCGACGATCATCGGGAACCAGGTGTGACCAAACTCATGATCGGTTACACCCCAACCACCGTTTAAGCTACAAAATACTATGCCCGGATACTCCATACCCCCTGCTTTACCTGCAACGCTGGTAGCATTTGGATAAGGAAACTCATACCATTTTTTTGAATTGTATTCGAGCGATGCTTTAATAAACTCAGTGCTGCGGCTCCATTGACCTTTGCCCCCGGCCGCGCTGCTCTCAAACGGATAAGCCGAAATAGCCATACATTTTTTTCCGCTTGGCAGGTTGATCTTAGCTGCATCAACAATAAATGCTGACGAAGCACCCCATGATGCATCGCGGGCATTGGTGATCTTAAAGTGCCAGGTCAATTGTTTTTTTCCTGCGGGACGTGACGCAGGGCTGGTAACCTCGTCCGCAGTGCGAATCATTACCGTTTTATCGCTCTGCGCAGCTTGTGCCCATCTTTTCTGCTGTTCAGGGGTGTATACCTCTTTAGGGTTCATTAATTCGCCTGAGCAAACTACAATGTCTTTAGCAGGAGCGGTGATATTGATATCGAAGTCGCCATATTCTAAATAAAACTCGCTCTCGGCTGTATATGGTAAAGTGTTCCAGCCTTCCAGATCATCATACACGCACATACGTGGATACCATTGTGCCACCTGGAATATTTTTCCATTTTTAGATTGGTCCGTATTGATAATACCCATGCGGTCTGACCCGTAATCGGGCGAAATGAATGAGTATTCAATTTTCAGTTTCAACTTTCCTCCTTGCGCGGCAATCTGCGTAGGCAGGAAGATCTGCATACGGGTATCGTTGATCAGGTATTTAACATCAAGTGCATTGGTGCCTTTAGCCCCCTTAACATTACTCAATACTTTAACCGATTTGATTTTAAAACCAGCGTCAAATACCTGGCCTTGTCCCCAGTTACGGCTGCGTTGATTGCCATTAGCGTCAAGTGGAACCTGTGCAATACCGCGCGAGTCTTGTTTGAACAGGTTTTGGTCTAACTGCATCCAGATAAAACCCAGCCTTTGCGGGCTGTTATTGGTATATGTCAAAACCTCTGTACCAACAACCTCGTTGGCATCCTCATTCAACGTTGCGCTCAACTGGTAGTCGGCACGGTTTTGCCAATATTTGGCGCCGGGCTGGCCATCGGCAGCGCGCCATTCATTACCATTTTTGGTGAAGAAGTAAGGCTTGAAGGTGTCATGATAATCGTATTTGGTTGCCGGTGCATTGGGGTCTGCTACTTCAACTGCACGCCCTACACTTCGTTGTTGGCGCTGCCCGGTAGCGGGTGTGGTTTGGGCATTCGCAGTACCCAAAACGGCGCAGAAAGCCAGTGCTAAACCGGCAATAGTATTTAATTTCATCAGCTAAATTTGGTTTGAACAGTAAAAATATAAAAATAGGTTAGCAAATCATGTAAGAAAATTAATACACCCATCCATGGCAGAGCCGCGATGAATTGCATCTGTTGACAAACAGCAACGATAGATACGATGCGCGTCTCTGTATATTGTTATTTATTTTTTCTTAAAATGCGCTCTATAAACACTTTCTTCAAACCCAAAAAACAAGAAATCGCCATCCTCAATAACCGGGCGTTTAATCATGCTGGTTTTGTGTTGCAAAAGTAGCAGCGCGTCTTCGTTTGTTTTAATACTGTCTTTTGTCGGTTCGTCAAGCTGTTTCCAGGTAAGGCCCTGCTTGTTCATGAATTTTTCATATCCGGCTTTGCTGTCCCATTCCCGCAACTTTTCAGGGCTTATACCCAATTTTTTAAAATCGTGAAACTCGTACATCAGTTGGTTGTCCCTGAACCAGTCGAGCGCTTTTTTAACCGTATTGCAATTGGTAATGCCGTAAACTTTCATAAGTTAAATTATTGAATACATTTTATTAAAGTTAATTATCATTTCGACCAGCGCGAAAAACTATACACGCATACGAAAGAGTGCGTAGATTTCTCGTTATGCTCAAAATGACACACTTTTTTAATCTCTGTTACTTATTAAATTTAGTCATCGTCAACTCTGTCCCTATAGCAACAAAGCTTTTTATCATTTCAATAGAGCGGTCTATCAATGCAGGCAGCTCAAGCACTTCATCGTTATCAAACCCACTCAATACATAATCCACCTGGCGGCCTTTCGGGTAATTATCGCTTACCCCGAAACGCAGGCGTGCGTATTCATTATTACCTAATGTGGCCTCAATATGTTTTAATCCGTTATGCCCGGCTGCACTGCCTTTGGGTTTTAAGCGCAGGACCCCAAATGGCAGCGCGATATCGTCCACTAAAACCAGGACATTTTGTACAGGTATTTTAAGCTCCTTCATCCAGTGATTCAGTGCCTTTCCGCTCAGGTTCATGTAAGTAGTAGGTTTGATCAGATGCAGCGCACGGCCTTTGTGTGATATTTCGGTATAATAAGCCAGGCGCATATTGCTGAACTTAGCGCCTTCTTGTTTGGCCAATTCGTCCAAAATCATGAAGCCAATATTATGCCGTGTGTCGGCATACTCCGGACCAATGTTACCCAAACCTACTATCAGATATTTCATATTGTTATTAACCGCATTAACCGGCACAACCGGCTTTGGAGCCGACGCCGGCTTTTTAAAGAATTTACTAAAATAGGGCCGTATGGCCATGTCTTTCCTTATTAATATTGTTTGCGAATATAATCACTTCAAACAAAAACAGCGATGACAAATGCCATCGCTGTAATTATTGAAATCACTAAAATCGTGAAATCGTGTTATTATTTTTTACCGGCTTCTTGCTCTGCCTGACGTAATGCACGTGAAGTAGTTACAGATACGATAGTATCTTCTTTAGTATTCAGGATAGTCAGGTTAGGAAAGCTTAATTCGCCAACTTTAACTGATTTACCAACTTCTAAAGCTTCAATGCTTACATCGATAAAGTCTAAGTGATCTTTAGGTAAAGCTTTGATACGCAGTTTACGTAACTTCTGTACCAATTTACCACCCACTTTAACACCCGGCGAAGTACCTGTTAAACGTACAGGGATTTCGATAGTAACTGGTTTAGCCTGATCTAACAATAAGAAGTCTACGTGTAAGATCTGCTCAGTTAATGGATGAAACTGAAGGTCTTTAATAATAGCTTGTGATTTAACACCAGCAATGTCAAGGTCGATGAAGTGAACAACCGGAGTATATACTACGGCTTTCAAATCAGCTGCGGACACCGAAAAGTGGGTTTGTGTAGCACCACCGTAAAGCACTGCAGGTACCAAAGCCTGGTAACGCAGCTCTTTCGCGTCTCTTTTCCCTACGTTCTCTCTTGGAGAACCGCTAATAGCAATTGATTTCATTTTTAATTTATTTATTATTTGTTGTTAAGCCCGCTTCGCGCGGGATATTTTAAATCATTTCTGCCGCCGGCCTTCAGCCTTAAAGCCCTCCCTACCGGGGAGGGTTGACTGGGGCTTACTCCACCTTAAACAGCTGGCTTATTGAGCCATGCTCGTTTACGTTGATGATAGCCTTGGCAAATAACTCGCCTGTTGACAGTACGGTTATTTTAGGGCTCTGGCGTTTCAGCGGAATTGTATCAGTAACTATCAATTCTGCCAGTGCCGAGTTTTCAATAGTCTCATAAGCATCGCCCGATAAAACCGGGTGCGTACATACTGCTCTGACACTACGCGCACCACGCTCCATGATCAGGGCTGCTGCTTTAGCCAGTGTGCGGGCCGTATCGCAAATATCATCTATCAACACAATGTCCTGATCTGTTACGTCACCTATCAGGGTCATTGATTCAATTTCGTTGGCACGTTTGCGGCGTTTGTCGCAAATTACAACCTCGGCATTAAAGAACTTGGCAAAACCGCGGGCCCGGTATGATCCGCCCATATCAGGCGAAGCAATGGTGAGGTTTGGTAACGCCAGGCTTTTAATATAAGGTACAAAGATGATCGAACCATCCAGGTGATCAACCGGGATATCAAAAAACCCTTGTATCTGTGCCGCGTGCAAATCCATCGTCATGATGCGGTCAATACCTGCAGCAACCAATAAATTGGCAACCAGCTTTGCGCCTATAGCAACACGCGGTCTGTCTTTTCTGTCCTGCCTGGCCAAACCAAAGTATGGTATAACGGCATTTACATGATGAGCCGATGCGCGGCGTGCGGCATCTATCATCATTAACAACTCCATTAAATTATCAGTAGGTTGATGGGTTGATTGTACCAGGAAAACATCACAGCCTCGAACAGACTCATTAAAATGAGGCTGAAACTCGCCATCACTAAAGCGTGACAAGCCCGAGTCGCCCAACTCCTGGCCATAAGCATCGGCAATTTTTTGTGCCAGATCTTTTGATCCTGAACCTGCAAATAATTTAACCGTGTTAAATTGTAATGGCATCTTTTGCTGTTGGCTATAAAAAACAATTTCGGATTTGAATCCGATCCCGATAGCTATCGGGATAAAAATCCGAAATCCGAAATCACTAATTGTTGCCCGACCAGGATTCGAACCTAGACAAACGGTACCAAAAACCGTCGTACTACCATTATACTATCAGGCAATCCGCCTCTTTCGAAACCTGCGCCCCGAAAAGGAATGCAAATATAAGACGAAATTTCCAACTTCAAAATGGAAAAACAAAAAAAAGCCACTCTCTAACCCTTCATCAAACATAGTATCTGAAAATCAGGGAGAAAAAAGCCATTTAACCTCCGCTCCGATCAACCCAGATGTTAAAATATGCTAAAACGCTTTGTTCGCATAACAACATCGCTTAGTTTTATTATTTTCGGACCTTATTTACACCAAAGCGATTATATTCTTCTGAGATGAAATATAACAAAATCAACAACCTGTTTGGCTGGCTGGCCTTTATCATTGCGTCAGTAACCTATATTTTAACCCTTGAGCAGTCTGCAAGTTTTTGGGATTGCGGCGAGTTCATTGCCTGTATTTACCGCCTTCAGGTGGCTCACCAACCGGGTGCGCCGCTGTTCACCATGATAGGTAAAGCATTTTCGCTCTTATCCATGGGCAATGTTACCAAAGTAGCTTACTGGACCAACATGGCCTCGGCCCTGGCCAGCGGCGCTACCATTATGTTCCTTTTCTGGACCATCACTGCGCTGGCTAAAAAGATACTGGTTAAAAAAACTGAAGACCTGCACCTTGCCAACATCATCCTGATCGTCGGTTCAGGTTTGGTAGGGGCGCTGGCCTATGCCTTTTCTGATACTTTCTGGTTCTCGGCTGTCGAATCGGAAGTTTACGCACAATCATCGCTATGTACCGCAGTTGTATTTTGGGCGATATTGAAATGGGATGCCCATGCCGACGAACCAAATGCTAACCGCTGGATAGTTTTTATAGCTTATATCATGGGTTTATCTATAGGTATTCACCTTTTAAACTTATTGGTTATACCGGCCATTGCTTTGGTTATTTACTTCCGTAAGGCACAAAACATTAGCACCTGGGGTACCATTAAAGCATTTTTAGCAGGTGTGGTTGCCGTAGCCGCGGTATTATGGGGTATTATTCAATACACCGTAAAAGGCGCCGCCTATTCTGATTTGTTTTTTGTAAATACGCTGGGTATGGGCTTTGGCAGCGGCGCCATAGTGTTCTTCCTGCTACTTTTTGCAACTATTATTTTTGGTATTATTTATACGTTTAAACCGGCAAAGAATACCATCATAGCGGCGTCTATTTGTTTTGTACTGATGCTTGGCCTAAGCGCCGGCATTATTGGTTTTATAGCTGCGGTAGCTATAGCAGCTATGCTGGAGTATGGCGTTAAGATACGCGAGAAACGCTTTGCATTGAATAGCTTCCTGGTTTGTACTGCTTTTATACTGTTTGGATACAGCTCGTTTGTGATGATCGTCATTCGCGCTAAAGCAGGCACTAACTTAAATAACAGCAATCCGCAGGATGCATTCTCACTAAACGGCTACCTTAACCGCGACCAGTATGGTGAGACGCCTTTGTTATACGGCAACTTTTTCGACGCCAAACCGGTAGATCAAACCGAGGGCAGCAACATTTACCGAAAGGGCGAAACCAAGTATGAGATTGCAGGTAAGAAAACAAACACTATTTACGACCACAATACCATTTTTCCGCGCATGTTTAGCCAAAAGCCGGGCCATGATCAGTTTTACCGCGAATGGGAACACCTGGGCCCTAATGAAAGCCCTACGTTTGCCAATAACCTGTCGTTCTTCCTGTCATGGCAGGTTAACCAAATGTATACCCGCTATTTTTTGTGGAACTTTGTGGGCCGCGCCAATGAAATGGATGGCCAGATAAAAGGCATTGACGGCGACTGGATAAGTGGCGTAAACTTCAAAAAGCCACTACCTTACTCGGTAACCAAAAGTAAATCATACAATCGTTTATATTTTTTACCACTGATCTTAGGATTATTGGGTGTCTACTTCCATTTTAAAAAGAACCAGCGCGATGCAGGTGTAGTTGCCGTATTGTTCTTCTTTACCGGCATAGCTATCCTGCTCTATCTTAACCAGGACCCAATACAGCCGCGCGAACGTGACTATGCTTATGCAGGTTCGTTTTACGCCTTTGCTATTTGGATAGGCCTGGCTGTAGCCTGCATTGCCGACTTGCTGAGCAAGAAAGAAAAAGCAATAAACGCGGCTATCCTGTCAACCGTGGTTTGCTTAAGTGTCGGGCCGATATTAATGGCCAACCAGGAATGGGACGACCACGACCGTTCGACCAAAATGACCCCGCATGATATGGCTTATAACTACCTTAACTCATGTGCTAAGAATGCCATTCTGTTTACCTACGGTGATAATGATACGTATCCGCTTTGGTATATCCAGGAAGTTGAAGGCGTGCGTCCGGATGTGCGCATTGTGAACCTTAGTTTGTTGGGTACTGATTGGTATATCAAGCAAATGACCCAAAAAATGAATGAGTCAGCACCCTTACCGCTTTCCATGCCTTACAGTAAATACAAGCTCGGCACCCGCGACGTAGTTTATTATAACGATGCTAAAATTCCGGGATCACTGGAGTTAAAGGACGTGTTTGATTTCATCACTTCAGATAATAAGGATGCGATGGTACAGTTAGAAGATGGGTCGTCGACTAATTATCTTCCTACAAAAAACTTTAAATTAACGGTAAACCCTGACCAGGTTATACAGACAGGCACCCTGCCTGCCGATCAGAAAGATAAAATTGCCACCGAACTCGACTTTACATATGGAGGTAATATGATATTTAAAGACAACCTGGCCATGATGGATATCATCGCCCATAATAACTGGAAACGCCCTATTTATTTCACGGTAACAGCTCCGCCGGATAATATGCTGGGCTTAACCAAGTATATGTATAACGAGGGCTTTGCCTATCGCCTGTTACCTTTAAAGCCTGACACTACCATGAACCGCGATGTGGCAGCAACCGGTACAATAGAGAGCACTAACAGCTTAGTGATGTATAATAACATCATGAACAAGTTTAAGTGGGGCAATTTTAAAACTGCCAGTTACCTGGATCATGAGTCATTAACGCAATTTATGCCGCTGATTGCCCGGGTTACCTTAAACCTGACTGACAATCTGGTAAAAGAGGGACACCCCGACCTGGCTAAAAACCTGCTGAATAAATATAATGACGTAATGCCGGATGGTATCCCCGTACAGGAAATTGCAGCACGTAAATACTATATGGCTACGACAGCCTACAAATTAGGCCAGACTGCCCTTGGCGACAAAATTGTAAAACAATTGGAAGACCACCTGACCAACTCGTTAGATTATAATTATACACTGATGAAGGACAATAACCTGACCAATCAAAACGAAGTACAGTTTGGCATCTCGCTGCTTAACGGATTGGTGGGCATAACCAAAGATAACGGGCGCCAGTCGTTAAGCAATACTTATAAAGTAAAACTGGATAATTATATCAAAAAATTTAATATAAACATGCAAAACTAAGCTTGCATGTTACCAACAAAAAAGGGTGCTATATTGATATAGCACCCTTTTTCTTTTCTTTAATGTCTGTATAATTATTGTTCGCCGCCTTCAAGCACCACGCCCATCGAGCAAAATTTGTCTATACGCTCTGCAACCAGTTCATTAACGTCGCGTTCTTTAAGTACTTTCAGATCTTTAAGTAATTGTTTCTTTAAGATTGCGGCCATAGCCACAGGATCCTGATGTGCGCCGCCAAGCGGTTCCTTAATAACGCCATCAATTAGTTTATTTTTATACATCTCGGTCGATGTTAATTTCAACATTTCTGCAGCGCGCTCTTTTTGCTCCCAGGTTTTAAACAGGATGGTCGAGCAGTTTTCGGGAGATATTACCGAATACCATGAATTATCCAGCATCATAACTTTATCACCAATACCAATACCCAACGCGCCGCCGCTCGCACCCTCGCCTATCACTACACATATTACCGGTACTTTCAGCACAGCCATTTCGAGCAAATTACGGGCAATGGCTTCGCCTTGTCCGCGCTCCTCAGCTTCCAGACCAGGATATGCTCCCGGGGTGTCAATTAAGGTCACAACGGGTTTGCCAAATTTTTCGGCCAGTTTCATCAACCTTAAAGCTTTGCGGTAACCTTCGGGGTTGGCCATACCAAAATTGCGGTACTGGCGTTCCTTGGTATTACGGCCTTTCTGATGGCCAATAAACATTACTGTTTCGTCATTTAAAGTTCCGAAACCACCTACAATGGCTTTGTCATCGCCAACAGTACGGTCGCCATGCAATTCAATAAAATCATCGCACATCAGCTCTAAATACTGTAAGGTATATGGCCTTTCAGGGTGGCGCGATATCTGTACTTTTTGCCAGCCGGTAAGGTTGCTGTATATTTCTTTTTTGGTAGCTTCAAATTTGCTTTCAAGCTCGGCCACGGTTGCAGACATATCTAATTTATTCTTTTCCTCAACCTGCTTTACCTTTTCTATCTGGGTCATCAGCTCTGCAAGAGGTTTTTCAAAATCGAAAGTAATTTTCATCTCTATTAATTGTTTTTTAACGGCATGAAGCTATCATGATCAATATCTGCAGCCGCTTTGCCGGCTGGAGATCATGACGATTTCATATCTTGAAATAATGAGGGCGCTAAATTAAATAAATCAAATGGCAAATTTGTCATTTACGTTTTTCTAAGCTCTCGTACTTTTTCATTTGCTGTTGCGATAACAGGTTACGTGTTGATAAACAGGCTTGTAGAAAAGCATTTTTTAATTCACCCTGGTATAAGCCATAACGGTTGGTATAAAAAATAAGATTGCCGTCCTGTACCTTGTTATAGCGGAACATGCTATCCAGCATATGTTCTGTATCAATAATTGAGCCGCCAATTTGCAATCTGCGGCGATGCAGGTAGTCTTTAGCTTCCGTCAGTTTTTTAACCTGAATAGGGCTCAGGTCAAGCTCATACTTATATTTCAACACCTTTTCCGGTAGCGGATAATGGTTCATCTCGGCCACGCGGGCCATATCTTCATTGGCTTCGCCTTTTAATAAAGCCTGGTATTGCTGGTAAGTTAAAGTACGGACGGGCGAACGTTTGCCGGTGTCGGCTGCAGATTGGGCATAGGTAGTCGTTGCCAGTAGTATCGGCAAAAAAGCAACTATTTTTTTACTCATAAGGTACCTGATTTATCAGGGTAAACAGCATTTTTACCATAAAGTTCATTTATTTTGATAATTTCCAATTGTTATGGATGCCGTTAAAGAAGTTATATCCTTGCTTAAAGAAAAAGCAGATGCCAAACACCACGCTGGTTTGAAGCGCTTTGGCATTGCTAATGAAAAGGCTTTGGGCGTAAAAATTCCCGAAGTCAGAAAAATAGCAAAACTTATTAAAAGAGACCATGACCTGGCCCAGGCGCTATGGGATACGGATATTCATGAAGCCCGCATACTGGCCTCCATGATAGACGACCCTAAGCTGGTCACCGCTCAACAAATTGACAACTGGACCAAAGATTTTACCACCTGGGACGTATGCGACCAGGTGTGCGGCAACCTGTTTGACCGTACGCCGCATGTAGTTGACAAGGCCATTGAATTTAGCGCCCATGGAGAAGAATTCGTTAAACGCACAGGCTTTGTACTGATGGCCGAATATTCCATCCATGGCAAAAAAGCTGCGGATGATACTTTCATCAGCTTCTTCCCTATTATTGAGCGCGAAGCATGGGACGACCGCAATTTCGTGAAGAAGGCAGTAAACTGGGCCCTGCGGCAAATTGGCAAACGTAATGCAACTTTGCGCCCGTTAGCTATCCAATGTGCCGGGCGCATTTTATTGCAGGACAGTAAGGCGGCAAAATGGATTGCAGGTGACGCTTTGAGGGAGTTATCAGCCCCTCCTAAACCCTACCCGGCAGGGAAATAATGATATAAAAGGCTGCCCTACCAGGGCAGATTTAAAGGGTGCTCATAAGGTGCCGAAAAAAAAGTCTCCCCAACCCGGGGAGATTTAGAGGGGCTTATATATATTTGCCGCTATTATGAGTAATACTACCGGTGATCTGTTTAAAAACGTTATAGCCCATGCCAAAGAGTATGGCTTTGTTTTCCCGTCAAGCGAGATTTATGATGGATTAAGCGCCGTTTATGATTACGGCCAGTATGGTGCCGAACTGAAAAACAATCTCAAAACTTATTGGTGGAAAGCAATGGTACAGTTGCATGACAACATCGTCGGTATCGACTCGGCTATCTTCATGCACCCAAAGATCTGGAAAGCCAGCGGCCACGTTGATGGTTTTAGCGACCCGATGATCGACAACAAAGATTCAAAAAAACGCTACCGCGCCGACCAGCTACTGGAAGATAAAATAGCCCGCTACGATCAGGATGGAAAAACTGATAAAGCCGAAGCCTTGCAACTGGCTATGGACAACGCACTGAAAGCTGAAGACTTGCCGCGCCTGCGCGAATTGATTATAGAACATGAAATTGCCTGCCCTGTAAGCGGTACCCGCAACTGGACCGAAGTACGTCAGTTTAACCTGATGTTCAGCACCCAAATGGGCGCTGTAGCCGATGAGGCCGATGTGGTATACTTACGTCCTGAAACAGCACAGGGTATATTTGTAAATTACCTGAATGTGCAAAAATCAGGCAGGATGAAGATTCCTTTTGGTATAGCGCAGATTGGTAAAGCTTTCCGGAACGAGGTTATTGCCCGCCAGTTTATTATCCGTATGCGCGAGTTTGAACAAATGGAGATGCAATTCTTTGTCCGCCCCGGTACGCAGAAGGATTGGTTTGACAAATGGAAAGAAACACGCTTAAAATGGCACCTGGCTTTAGGTACAAATCCTGCCAAATACCGCTATCACGAACACACCAAACTGGCACATTATGCCGACGCGGCTTATGATATTGAGTTTAAATTTCCATTCGGCTTTAAAGAGGTTGAAGGTATCCACAGCCGTACTGATTTTGATTTGAGCCAGCATCAGCAATTCTCGGGCAAGAAAATGCAATATTTTGACCCGGAAATAGACCCCGCTACAGAAAAGCCTTACGGCAACTATATTCCTTACGTTATTGAGACGTCAATCGGCCTGGATCGTATGTTCCTGCTGACTTTGATCAACGCTTACGAACAGGAGGACCTGAGCACCGAAGAAAAGCAAGATAGCCGTACCGTATTACGCCTGCACCCTGCCCTTGCGCCGGTCAAGGCCGCCATTTTCCCGTTAATAAAAAAAGACGGCCTGCCCGAAAAAGCACGTGAGATCATGGACAAATTGAAATTGGACTTTAACCTGCAGTACGAAGAAAAGGATGCCATTGGCAAACGCTATCGCCGTCAGGATGCTATTGGTACGCCATTTTGTATTACTGTAGATCATCAGACTTTAGAAGATAATACCGTTACCATCCGTCATCGCGACAGCATGAAACAAGAGCGCGTTGCGGCCGATGATCTGGACAGAATTATTGGCGACCTGGTAAGCTGGAAAAATTTATTAAAATAGGCAACACTTTTTTAACTGACACGTACAAAGAAGCCTGATTAAGCAATTAATCAGGCTTTTTTTGTTACTCTAAGAGTTTACTATTTTTTTAAGAATATTTATACTTTTACTTTATTAACTATTGATACCATAAACTTGCGTAAATATTTCTTATTACTTATCATCTTTAACTTATACAACTTCAAGTTATCTGCCAGGCAACAAGATCTTCATATTGATAGCTTGAAAAAACTGATTGTATCTACCCTCCGAAAAGGTTCGGGCAAAGCGGACACACTCACCATCAAACAAATCGATAAGCTTGCATCATATTATTATCACTTAAATCCCGACAGCACCTTATATTACGGTCTGCTTGAAATCAGCCTTTCAAAAAAAACGGGGTATGTGTTAGGCCTTGCCGATGGCGCGTCGCAAATAGCTTTGGTGAACAGTTTCAGAGGTAATTATGATGAATCAGCCAACAGATATAATGCAGCGCTCAAATTATATCAGCAGCTTCATAACAATAAAGGCATCGGCGAAAGTTATAAGGGGCTGGGGCGTATTCAAGATTTCCTGGGGAATTATGATGCCGCCATTGATCTTTACAAAAAGGCGCTTGCTTACTGTCTAAAAACACCCGATGAGACCGATGATGGGGAATGTTACAACCGCCTTGGTGTCACATATGATAATAAAGGCGATTTCTCGGAAGCGCTTGATTACTATTTCAAAGCCCTGCTAATCGATATCAAACATAACGATCAAAACGCAGCGGCTACCAAGTACAGCAATATCGGCGTTATTATGCAGGAATTGGAACTTTATCCTAAAGCCCTGACTTATTACAATCGTGCGCTGGCCATTTGGGAAAAACTGGGTGATCAGCAAGGGATCAGTACAGTTTGTCAGGACATCGGCGATTTATATATAAGCCAAAAAGATTATAAACATGCCATAAGCTATATCAACCGCGCCTACTCTATATTTAAGCGATTAAATGATACCGACGGGTTGTCGTTTGTCTACTATGACCTGGGTTTGTACAATTACTATATCAAACACCCGGATGTCGCTGTACGGTACCTTGAAATGTCTTTAAAGTTGGCAGAGCAAAACAAGACCAGGTATGTTAAAGCTTATGCCTTCGTGGGGTTGGCAATGGTATACAGTTGGGATAAAAATTATCAGCAGGCTTACAATTATGCTATACAGGCCAAAGCAATCGGTAGTGAGCTTAATAGCCTCATTGTAGAGACTGATGCTTCGCTGCAAATCAGCACTGCGCTAGCCGGGCTGAAACGATTTGAGGAGGCTTACCACGAACATGAAGTTTACACACGCTTAAAAAGTGAGTTACAACACAGCGAAAGCATACATAAAGCCATGTTTTACAATCTTGAAGTGGATTTTGCAAAGAAACAAAGCGAGTTAGTAGATCGTCAACATAAAAAAGAAGAGGATTATAGAAAACGTATAGCCAATCAGAGTAAGGAAAATTTGATATCTGCAATTATTATCGTGGTGTTGGCAATAATTGTATCGGTTTATTATAATGCTAAGCGTAAGCAGCAACATATTAATCAGCTATTAGGCGAAAAGAACAACGAAATTATCCGGCAACAGGAAGACCTTAATACTCAAGCTACTAAACTTAATGAGCTCAATAGCTTGAAAGATCGGTTAATAGGCGTGCTTGCGCATGACCTGCGTGCCCCCATAAGTACACTGCGTGGCCTGTTTGGGCTAATGACTGACGAAAACCTAACGGGCGACGAGTTTGTTAAAATGACACCTAAAGTATTTACCAAACTGGAAAACACATCTGATTTTCTGGATACCCTTTTGTTCTGGATAAACAGCCAGGTTGATGGCACCAAAAACAAGACTGTCAGCTTTTCGTTTGCCGATTTGGTAAGCCGCGAACTGAAGCATTTGGAAGATAAACTGCAACAAAAAAATTTGAGCATCCAGCAAAACATATCACCCGATGCCATAGCCCTGGCCGACCCAAGCTCGGTGCGCATTGTAATTCATAACTTTTTAACCAATGCTATAAAGTTCTCTAAACGCGATGGCGTAATCGAAGTATCGGCCCGGGTTGAAAATGAAGAACTGAATTTCTGCCTCAAAGATCACGGCATAGGCATGAGCGCCGAGTACCTGAACACCCTGTTTAAGAGCCATGTAAATAGTTCGGCAGGCACCGAGAACGAGTCAGGCACCGGCATGGGTCTGCTGTTCTGTAAAGATCTGATTGAAAAACAAAAAGGCAAAATCTGGGCCGAGAGTGTGTTGGGCACAGGCACCAAACTATGTTTTACCTTACCTTTAGGCAATAAGACAATTTAAATTCCAAGCACCTGTTTTAGTTTGACGTAACCGGTTTTACTCACCGGTATTTTAGCGCCCGATTTTAAGATAGCCAGGTGACTATCTTTCTCGTATGGGTCAATACGGGTTATCTCCTGCACGCTTACAATATAGCTGCGGTGTACGCGTACAAACTGACGTGCGTCAAGCGTTTGCTCGAAAAAGCCCATGGTTTTATTTTTTAGAAACGCACCTTCAGGGGTGATAATGCTTACATAGTCGTCGTCGGCTTGCAGGTACTGCACATCAGCAACCGGGATGATCTTAACCTTAGTGCCGGTTTTAACTACGATACGCTCATGCTGCGCCGGCGAGAGTGCGGCTGTCTCTAACAATTCCTCTTTTTTTATAGCAGCAGTTACAGGGGCTTGTGCCAAAAATTTCTCGACGGCTTTATTGAAACGCTCTTTACTGAAAGGCTTTAACAGGTAATCGGTGGCGTGGGCCTCGAAGGCTTTAATAGCATATTCATCAAACGCCGTAGTAAATATTACCGCAGGTTGCTCATCAACCAATTCCAGCATCTCAAAGCCATTTATTTTGGGCATTTGCACGTCCAGGAATATCAGATCAGGCTGATGCTGCTGAATGGCCTTCAGACCTTCAAAACCATCGCCGCACTCTTGCAGAACTTCTATTTGCGGATATTCCAACAAATATTCTCTTACAACCATGCGGGCCAGCGGCTCATCGTCAATAAGTATAGCTCTTATCATTTACTGCGGAATTTTAATAATGGTTGTAAATATATTATCATTTGTGTGAGTTTCCATCAAATCGTTACGGGCATACAGCAAATACAGACGACGCTGCACGCCGCTTAATCCAAAACCGGTTCCCTGGCGCGGGCGCGATGTTTTGGGGTCATATGGGTTTTGAACAATTAGTTCCAGATAGTTGCCTTCCAGTTCGGCACGAATGCTGACCACAACCTCTTCTGTGGTATCGTACAAACCAAATTTGATGGCGTTTTCAACTAAGGGCTGCAATAACATGGCGGGCATAACACACTCGCCACATTGTTCGTCGCAGCTTATTTCTGTTTTAAGGCGATGCCCGAAACGAACCTTTTCAATCTCCAGATACAGGTTCAGATGTTGCAGCTCTTCAGTTAAACTAACCTGCAACTGATCATCTTTTTTTAAGGTTCCCCGCAAAAAATCTGATAGTTGGTGTATCATTTTACGGGCCTGATCAGGCTTAAAGCCAATAAGCGCGTTGATAGAGTTTAAACTGTTAAACAAAAAGTGCGGTTGTAATTGCTGGCGCAGGTTATACAATTCGGCTTCGCGGGCCAGTTGTTCGGCCTCGGCTTTGCGTCTTTCGTTTTCCTTCTGGTCAATTTGCGAATACCAGATCATACTGATCATGGCCATCCAGCCTATCGCCAAAAACGCCGTAAAAAAACGTATAACCAGCGACTGTGACATAAAGTTAGCATATATCGCTCCACCGTTTATAAAGGGTAAAATATAACGGCAGCCGGCGGTTGCAGCAGCAGCCAGAGCGACTATCCAAATCAGGATGTTGGCATAACTACCCTTGCCAGGCTGATAATAGCGCAGGTTATTGTTAATGAGCCAACAAGCCGCGGCCAATAAAACAGAGCTTACCAAGCTATCGGTTAAAGCTGTAAACCACTCAAAACCGAAGCTATGAATTATGTAAGCCTGCAAACCTGCCCAGGCAAGCCCGCAAGCTATAAACGCTAAACGCAGTTTTTGAAAAGTAAGTGATTGTGTTACAGCCAAAACGTTGTGTTTATAAGTTAGGTTGATACAATTAATAACTGCGGACATCTACGCCGGCAAATATAGATACACCGGTTAGTACCAGCACCTTCTCGCTATCTAACGGGGCATTGGTTCTGATGCGCTTATCGTCGACGCCGGCAAATACGGCGGCCATATTTGATACCACCATCCAATGCGATGGTACAATGATCTTGGTGCCACCAAATATTTGGGTAACATCAATATAAACCCTGCCTTTGATATCGGCCTGGGTAAAATCCAGCTCGGTACCGCCCATCACGTTCACGATCTCGCCGCCTTGAAAGTTCTTGGAAAATATCACCTTTTTATTGCTGCCGAAAACAGATATTGATTCCAGATGCTCGTCGCCGGTATAGTTAGTTCCGGTTGAGCTGCCTGAGGTGGGACCTGTGTTTGGAGGGGTTTGAGTATCAGCAGCTTCGTCTTTTACAGTATAGTCAACCACAGGCTCGGCCGGGCCGGAGTTACCATAGTTGTAATTATAATTGTAGTTGTATTTACCTTGCTTCCATTTTTTTTTCCACTCGTTTTTATCCCAGTAATTGTGGTTTTTACGGCGTAATATTAAATATACGCCGAACCCGATCATGGCAGCCGGCCAAAAGAAATCGCTTACATCAAAATGCGGAAAAATATCGTCCAGCAAAAAAGCAAAACCAATAACCGTCACAATAACCCATGAAAGATTGCTGAAATTATTTTTGGCGCCGATGTATAAGCCTATTACTACCAACAACATCGGGAAGCTGAATAGCCAGCCGGGCAAACCAAATAAGCCGAATTGTTTAAAAAGCAGGATTGCGCCTACTACCAGCAAAATAATGCCGGCTAATGCCTTGCCGTTATTTGGGGCGACAGGCTGATTTATGTCATTTATATCGTTGTTCATTTTTCTTAGTTTTAATCTTACTACAAAAGTAAAGCACTAATATAGTCAGCCAAAACTAAAACTGGCGACTGGTGGTCAAGAACTCGGTGAATGTGGCGATTTTGTCGGTTAAAAAGTTGGGATGGGATAGTTATAATAAAATATAATTTCGAGCAAAGGGAGAAATCTATACACAGGTACTCTAAGCGGTGTATAGATCTCTCCCTATAGTTCGAGATTACAAAGTGATAGGAATATTTCAGCTGGTGAACTTATACCTCAGGTTCCTGCTGGCTCAGACAGTGGAAACTGCCCAATCCCCAGATAATATCGGTCGAATCGATACCAATAACCTTACGGTCGGGGAAACAGCTTTGCAATATTTGTAAAGCTTTATCGTCGTTACCGCAACGGTAAGTTGGAACGACAACTGCCGCATTGCCGATATAAAAGTTAGCGTATGATGCCGGCAGCCGCTGATCTTCATATACAACCGCATCAGGCATCGGCAACTCGACTATATTGAGTTGTTTGCCATTTAGCAGACGCATGGTTTTCAGGGTGTCGAGGTTTTCTTTCAGGAGATGATAATTATCGTCGTTTTTATTTTCTTCAACTACGGTAACTACAGTGTCGTCATTCACAAAACGGGTGATGTCATCTATATGGCCGTCGGTATCATCGCCTACAATGCCGTCGCCTAACCATAAAATTTGCGCGGCACCATAATAATTGTATAGGTATTCTTCTATTTGCTGTTGATTCAGGTGCGGGTTGCGGTTCGGGTTCAGCAAACAAGCGGTAGTGGTGAGTATAGTGCCTTTCCCGTTAAAATCAACCGACCCGCCTTCCATCACAATGCCCGGATGATAAACTTCCAATCCATAATGTTTAGCAATTTTTGTTGGGATGACATCGTCCAGATCAAACGGCGGATACTTCCCGCCCCAGGCGTTATAGCCCCAATCGACAATGGCTTTTTCTTTGGTAGCCTCATTTATCAAAAACGCCGGACCATGGTCGCGACACCAGGCATCGTTAGTACCAAACTCAAAGAATTCTATTTTATGCAGATCGGCACCCACCTGTCCTAGTTGCTCTTTGGCAAAAGCGGCCATAGGCTCATCTTTCACTATAATGCGCACCAGTTCGCCGGCTGTTAAAGCCTTAATGAACTGGCAGTATTGCGGGTAAATGGTCAGGAGCTTGCCAGGCCATGATTCTTCTTTATGAGGCCAGCTCAGCCAGGTAGCTTTGTGTTTGGTCCACTCAGCGGGGAATGAAAATCCTTTTTGTTTTGGAAAGTCCATGATGCTATACTTTAAAAGCGGCATTGCGAGGAAAGTAGTAATCTCTACACGATAGGCTACGATGCCTTAATAGTTCAGAGATTACTACTTTCCTCGCAATGACGGCTTTATTATTTTATGACTAAATTATTCCTCGTCTAACAATCTTTTAGTAATTGGCTGATACGAGTCAATACGTCTGTCGCGCAAAAATGGCCAGTGCGTACGGTAATAGTCTGTTTTGTTCAGATCCAGCTCTTGTACAATGACTTCCTCCTGATCATGCGTAGTTTGATGGATAACGGTCCCGAACGGATTGGCAAAGAATGATCCGCCCCAAAACTTAACACCCGCTTCTTCGCCTACACGATTAACACTAACCACGTGCACACCATTAGCCACCGCATGCGAGCGCTGGATGGTTTGCCAGGCGTTGTATTGCTCAATGTTGGTAGTTTCGTCCTGCGTTGTGGCCCAGCCTATGGCGGTTGGATAGAATAATATTTCGGCTCCCATTAATGCAGTGATGCGGGCTGCTTCAGGATACCACTGATCCCAGCAGATCAATACTCCGATGGTTGCAAATTTGGTTTTGAAAACCTTGTAGCCCAGGTCGCCCGGGGTGAAGTAGAATTTTTCATAAAAACCCGGATCGTCAGGGATGTGCATTTTACGATATTTACCCAGGTAAGCACCATCGGCATCAATAACGGCTGTAGTGTTATGATAAAGGCCTTGTGCACGTTTCTCAAATAAAGATGCTATGATCACTACACCAAGTTCCGCGGCAACTTTTGACAGCTCATCAGTTGAAGGACCGGGGATAGCCTCGGCCAGTAAAAAATTATCATGATCTTCAACATCACAAAAATAAAGCGACGTAAAAAGCTCCTGCAAACAAACTATCTGCGCCCCTTTGGCGGCGGCATCTTTTATGCGTGCAATGGCTTTCTGTAAATTTTCGTGCTTGTTGGCAGTGCAGCTCATTTGCACTATGCCTACCTGTACTTTACTCATCCTGTATATTTTCTGCAAAAGTAGTTTTTTTAGAGATTAGTTAATTAAACATTAGAGATTAGTTGGCCATTATAAGGTCACCGGTTTCTAATATTATGCTTAAAGCGGATAGTGAGTTGTGCGTTTTATTACATAAAACCCCATTCAACTCACTATTCACCGTTCACCATTCGCTATTCAACTAATCTCTAAAAAAGTTACCTTTGCAGCCAATGACAGAAATTGAAGAAGTAGTCGACGAAGGCACCGAGCATAAAACCTGGAAGGGCAAGCTCTGGAGCGTAGTTAAGATCATATTAATCATTGCAGTAACCGGCGGGCTGTTGTATTACGTATTCAGTAAGGTACCGTTCGTTAAAATAAAATACCGTCTGTTACATGCCGACCGCCGTTGGCTGGCAGCGGCTATTTCATGCTACGTCGGCTCGATGTTGTTTTCGTCATGGCGGTTGTTGAGCTTTTTCAAATCGATAGGCTTAAAACTCGACTGGCGCTTTAACCTGCGTTTATACTTTTTAGGCTTGTGCTACAATGTGTTATTGCCCGGTGGTATTGGTGGCGACGGCTATAAAATTTACTTGCTTCACAAACGTTATAACCTGCCTACCAAAAAGGTTTTCTGGGCTATATTGTTCGACCGCCTGAGTGGGTTTTGGGCCATTGGCGCTATTGTGGTGGGATTGATTATTCTGATACCCAATTTCCCTTACCATTTGGCTTATCCGCTAACAATAGTTTTAATAGGCTCAGTAATCTATTATATCGTTGCCCGCAAGTTTTTCAGAGATTATACCCACAAGTTTTTTACAGCGCATGCCAAGGCTATCGGCGTACAGAGTATGCAGTTGCTGTGTATCGTGTGCCTGCTGATGGCGCAAGATTTTAACGGTAAGTTTGCGCCGTACCTGCTATCATTCTTATTTTCATCGTTAGCGGCAGTAATACCGTTCAGTTTAGGCGGTGGTGGCATCAGGGATGCATTGTTTTTAACACTGGCGCGCGAGTTTAATTTAACGGAGGACATGGCCGTTTACCTGAGCTTTGGGTTTTACCTGATCTCTATCATTGTCGCTCTGTTTGGTGTTTATTATGTGCTGCGCCCTAAACGTTTAGAAGAAGGCCTTCATGGCATTAATGAAGATCAGCAAGAATAAAAACTATGAATATTATTGTAACTGGGGCCAGCAGCGGCGTAGGATTTGAAGCGGTAATCGAACTGATATCTTCCGGAAAACATAAAGTAATAGCCCTGGCCCGCTCGCAGGATAAACTGGAACGCCTGGCCCAGATAGCGCTCGACTTAAATCCGGACGGCATCATTTATCCTATCGCATTTGATATTGTGCATGACCATTATGATGGCCTGCAGCAATTTATTAACAGCCATTTTAATGGCAAGGTGGATGTGCTGATCAACAACGCCGGCGCATTAATTAACAAACCTTTTATGGAACTTGGCGAAAGTGACTTTGTAGAAATGCTGCAAAGTAACTTTATAGGTCATGTACGTATTATACAAAGCATGCAAGAGTTTATGCCGGCCGGATCGCATATATTAAACATAGGCAGCATGGGTGGTTTTCAGGGCAGCGCAAAATTTCCGGGATTGTCGGCTTACTCAGCGAGTAAGGCCGCATTGCACACGCTAACTGAATGTTTGGCCCAGGAGTTCGCAGAAAAAGAGATCAAAGTAAATTGCCTGGCCTTAGGCTCGGCACAAACCGAGATGCTGGAAAAAGCTTTCCCGGGTTATCAGTCGCCGGTTATGGCTTTTGAAATGGGTAAATATATAGCCGATTTTGCGTTAACCGGTCATAAGTTTTTTAATGGCAAGGTATTGCCGGTGGCTACAGTGACGCCGTAATGGGGTAATTATTGCAACGGGAAAAGATAACTCGTATCTTCATAGAGCACATTGATAACCAAACCTTATGACTTTATCTTTATATAGCATTAAAAAGCTTATTCTCTTTAGCTTTATTTGCTTCGGGTTAGCCAACCCAAAAAATAAACATCCATTTGATCAGGTCAGCTTTTAATTCACCGATATTCTCGGTAAGTTCATATTTGGCAGTTGCTAAATCATTCTTGACGATTGACAAATTGGCTTTCATCATTACGAAATCACGCTTTGCAGTAATATTTCCTAATTCGTTTACCCTCCTACTTTTTTAACATCATCATTATAATAGCGATGATGCCAGCAAATTGGCCAACCCAGAAAATGAACATCCATTTAATAGTTTCCGCCTTGATCTCAGCCATTTCCTTGCGGATGTTAGCTACATCTTCTCTGGTTGCTAATGTCTGAATACTGTTCTCCACTGCTCGTTCGGTTTTGTTATCGATGTATTTAAACATGGCCTCGGTAGTGTCGTTACCCAATTTGTCTGATAACAACTGATACAACCGGGCGGTTTCTTTTGCTTCTAAGTACATAACAAATATAGTGATAAGGTTTAGATATGTGATAAGGTTAGGTTGTTGATAATAAAGGTTTAGGGTCGGATATTTTATTATTTAATTGCGATTACTTGTCTTTAAAAATTCATTCACTACAATTTCTGAGGTATATTTTTTATTACCGTCCTTGTCTACATAGCTGCGATTATTCAGGCGGCCCTCGATGGCAATCTCATCGCCTTTTTTAAGCAGGTCGCCGGCTATTTGAGCCTGTGCGCCCCATATCACAAGGTTATGCCATTGGGTATCGGTAATCTTCTCCCCTTTTTCGTTTTTGTAGGTCTCGCTGGTGGCTAATGATAATTTAGCCAGCTTTTTATTACTGTCGAAAACTTTTACTTCGGGATCCAGGCCCAGGTTACCAACCAGGCGTACACTGTTTCTTAATGAGTTCATGATTTTAATTTTTATGGTTTATACTTTATTTCTGTTTGATGAAGCAAAGGTGCAGCACGACGAAAAAATTAGTCGGATATTAATTGCTTATAAACGACAATATCCGTTTGCAAACGGTTGCAAGCGGATATTATATTGACTACCTTAGCTTTATGGAAACGGAAAAAGTATGCCTGGATTGCGGGAACCCCATACATGGGCGTGCCGATAAAAAGTTTTGTAACGACCTGTGCCGCAATAATTATAACAACAAACTAAATAGTAACAGTTATAATATAGTGCGTAATATTAACAACATCCTGAAGCGTAACCGGCGCATTTTAGAAGAACTAAACCCCGCCGGAAAAACCAAAACCACCAAAGCAAAAATGGCCGCCAGGGGTTTCGACTTTAAATACCTCACCAATAAATATGACACCCAAAACGGCAAGACCTACCATTTCTGTTATGAGTACGGCTATTTGCCTTTAGACGGTGATGAAGTTTTACTGGTAAAACGCGAAGAGAAGGTGGAATAGTTTATCATACAAGCATCATAATAGGTTTATCTTACAAAACCATGAGATGATTGCCGATGTTACTGTTCATATTTACCGCAAAAATATCAACATGGCACATCTATTTTCTACTTTAAAAATAAAAGACACTGAATTTAAAAATCGTATTGTGGTATCGCCCATGTGCCAATACAGCAGCCAGGAGGGTTTTGCAGACAACTGGCACCTGGTACACCTGGGCAGCCGTGCTGTAGGCGGCGCTGCATTGGTGATTACCGAGGCTATTGCCGTATCGCCCGAGGGCCGCATCAGTCATGGCGATCTGGGTATTTATAAAGACGAGCATATCGTTAAACTAAAAGAAATCACCGACTTTATACATGAGCAGGGCGCACTGGCGGGAACGCAGTTGGCTCATGCCGGCCGTAAAGCCAGCCACGAATTGCCGTGGAAAGGTAATGCACAGATTCCCTCAGATCAATCCAACGGTTGGAAATCAGTAGCGCCAAGTGCTGTACCTTTTAAAGAAACAGAGGAGGCTCCGATAGCATTAGATAAAGTCGGCATAGAAAAAGTTAAGGCCGATTTTAAAGCCGCAGCAGCCCGTACATTAGCAGCAGGTTTTGATGTGATCGAGATTCACGCGGCACATGGGTATCTGATCCATGAATTTTATTCGCCTTTAAGTAATAAACGTACCGATGAATATGGCGGATCGTTTGAAAACCGTATTCGTTTGTTATTGGAGATCATCGACAGTATCCGGCAAGTGTGGCCTGCTACAAAACCACTGTTTGTACGTATCTCATCAACCGACTGGACCGAGGGCGGCTGGACCGCTGATGAGTCCGTCGAGTTAGCAAAAATTTTGAAAGATAAAGGTGTTGATCTGGTTGATTGCTCGTCGGGCGGTAATGTGCTTGCCCCTATTCCATTAAAGCCCGGTTACCAGGTTGAGTTTGCCGAGGCCTTGCGTAAAACCGGAATTTTAACAGGTGCTGTGGGTTTAATAACTGAATCAAAACAAGCCGACGACATCATCAGAAACGAACAAGCCGACATGGTGATCATAGCCCGCGAGTTGCTGCGCGATCCGCATTTCCCACTGCGCGCCGCACATGAGCTGGGTTTTGACGAAATTAAATGGCCGGTACAATATGAGCGGGCGAAGTGGCAGAAGTGAGATTAGAGTTGAGGTTAAAGCCAACGATTTTGCGGATTGATGTTTTAAAGATTTGTTAATAGTTGCCTGATCTGTTTAAAGTTTAAAAACTCCTATATTTACATATAACAACAATTAAAACTAAAACTATGAAACGCACCGCAAACGCTCACTGGAACGGAACTTTGCAAGAAGGCAAAGGCGAAATTTCAACCCAAAGCACCACATTAAATAATACCCAATATTCATTTAAAACCCGTTTTGCCGATGGCGTAGGCACCAATCCTGAAGAGTTGATAGCTGCGGCTCATGCAGGCTGTTTTACTATGGCAGTAGGCGCTGCACTGTCGCAAGCAGGTTTTACACCCGGCGATCTGACCACTGATGCTATCCTTGATCTGGATATGCAGGCATTAAGCATTACCGGCATCCACCTGGAACTTAAAGGCTCAGTTATTGATGGTGTACCTGAAGAAAAATTTAAAGAAATAGCCGAAGGTGCCAAGGCAAATTGCATTATCTCAAAAGCGTTAAGCGTACCTATTACTCTGAATGTAAGCTATCAATAATAGCATGCGTATATATTAATAACAAAGGCCGGGCAAATGTCTGGCCTTTGTTATTTAAGGCGCCGCATCTTGTTTAACTCCTCTTGTTTCATCTCAACAAAATCGCACCAATTTGCATTATGCTGATTGTCAGCTAATAGCATAAAATTTACCTGTGAAAACCCTGACGAATGCTTTGTTTCATTTTGTTCCAGCTTATTTTCATAACGTATTATTTATAAGGTTGTTAATGAAAAAGTCTGTTTCACTTGTTTCATTCTGTTTCACTTTTCAAGTGAAACAGAACAAGGTTAAGCAACAGTGGATGCCTGTCTGGCTTCCAGTTCGTCGGCACTGGGGCCATAGCTGCCGGGGATAGGTATATTTAATAATCGTAAATATACACCCAGCTGTGCGCGATGGTGGATAGTTTGTGCTATAGCTATCCGCACGGTTTCATATTTCGTCATGTTGGCTAGCACCGTTTCGCCGCTGCGTAATACCCATGGCTTTTCCAATTCAGCTTCTGTAGCAGCTTCCAGGTGTGCCCGGCCATCAGCATAGCTGTTTTCAAATACTTCTAATAAGTCGGCGGCAGTTCTTGCTTCATAAGGTTCGTAAGGATTGGCGTGGAAATCCAGTCCATCGGTAGTTATGGCCATGCTTACCCAAGCCGGGAGCTCAGCAATATGATTGCTGAGTTGCATAATACTCATACTCTTAGAGTGTGGTTGCCAGTCAAATTTATCAGCCGGAATAATGCCTAAGAACTTGCGGGTGGTTTGAGCTTCCTGCTCAATCTCCTTTAATAATTTTTTGATGATTGACATAACGTTGCTTGGTTTTAGTGTTTGCTGATACAAAGAAACCGCGGCTTAGTGACAGCCCTATGTCAGCAGAAAATTCAACAATCAAATTTTTTTTAATGTTAAGAAAAGGTTAACGCCTATGGTAGCTATTGTTAACATCATAAGCTAATCATAATTCTGAGTTAACATTCGATTAACAGACCCGCACCACCTTTGTGTATCAAAATTTCACACATGAAAAAGATTTATTCAATCCTATTATCCTTTATGTTACTGGTAGTTGCAGGTTCTGCAAATGCCCAGATCACGACATCGGTTTTAACCGGTAAGGTTACTGATCAGAAAGGCGTTTCTTTGCCGGGTGTTAGTATCAATGTACTGAACACCGGCACAGGTACCAAGTATGCGTCGCAAACCAATGCAGACGGCCGTTATATTATTCAAAACATTAGCCCGGGTGGCCCTTACATTATTTCTGCAACTTATGTAGGCTACAAAGCCGACGAACGTACCGACGTTACTTTACAATTAGGTAATGCAACCTTTAACTTCTTACTCGGCGAAAACTCAACTGCGCTAAATGAGGTAAGAATAAAAAGCCGTGGGCCAGCTAAAACGGGCGCCAGCACACGTATCAATGCAAACCAAATACGTACGCAGCCAAGCTTGAATCGCAGCTTGCAGGATTTAACGCGTAATACCCCACAAAGCAATAATAACTCATTTCAAGGCACCAACTACCGTTACAACAACGTAACGCTCGACGGCGCTATTAATAATGACGCAATTGGTTTCAGTCCATCTTTAGGTGGCCAGAATAATGCTTCTGGTCAGGTTGGCAGCAGTACCCGTACAAGCCCTATTTCGCTTGACGCTATCCAGGACATCCAGGTTTACGTTGCCCCTTATGATATTAAAATTGGCAACGTGTTAGGCGGTAGTATAAACGCGGTAACCCGTAGCGGTACAAATGACCTTACCGGTTCAGTTTACGGCTATGGCCGTGGCGCTTTTATGGTTGGCCCCAATAATGCTGCCACTGCTTCAGGTGGCGACGGCTCTAAATTACCATCAGCATTTCACGATCTGAATACCGGTTTCCGTGTAGGTTTCCCATTAATCAAAAATAAATTGTTCTTCTTTAGCAGCGAGGAGTTTGCCCGCCGTGTTGATCCGGTTATCGCCGGCGCAGGGACTGCAGGTTCAAAAAATATCCTGACTTTGGCTGACGCCCAGGCTATTGCCAACAAATTTGCGACTGCAGGTTTTGATGCCGGGGCTTACGGGAATACCTCAATCTTCTCAAACTCAAATAAATTCTTTAATCGCTTAGACTGGAACATCAACGACAAAAACCAGTTAACCATTCGTAACAATACTATCTCTTCGCAAGCTACTAACCTGGAGCGCGATCAACAAAACTTTCGTTTTGGTGGTATAGATTATACATCACACAACAACTCAACTTCAACTGTAGCTGAGTGGAAATCCAGATTCTCCAATGCCGTGAACAACAGCCTGGTGTTTGGTTACTCAAACGTACATGACTATCGTTCGCCAAACTCAAACCCGGCTTTACCGCAAATTGAGATCACCGGCAGAGCTCCGGGTACTACCATTTTCTTAGGTACTGACCGTGAAGCTGCTATTTTTGACATGCACCAAAAAACTACCGAGTTTACTGATAACTTAACCTGGACCACAGGTAAGCACACATTTACCTTTGGCACGCACAACGAGTTGTACGATATTACCTATAACTTCGTTAACGCATGGAACGGCCGTGACGCATTTAAAAGCGTTGCCGACTTCCTGAATGATTCACCTTCGCGTGTTCGTGCTAACTATAACTATACTAATAACACCAGAGACTACATCCTGGCGCACCCATCAGCCAGATTTAAAGTTAACCTGTTAAGCTTCTACGCTCAGGACGACATCCAACTGTCTGACAATTTTAAGTTAACCGGCGGTATCCGTTTAGATTATGCAGGCTTACCAGATAAACAACCATTGAGTTCAAAAACAACAAATGCTCCGGTTGATCCTAACTACGGCAAAACCTTTACTTACACTAAACCGAAAGACATTACCAACAAATATTTAAACAATATCGAGATCAACCCCCGGGTATCATTCAACTATGATGTAATGGGTGACCAAAGCGTTATTGTACGTGGTGGTACGGGAACCTTTACAGGCCGTATCCCTTTTGCATGGTTAGGTTATGCGTTTTACAACAACGGTGTAACTTACGGAGCTTATGACAGCAAAACGCCTCCTGCAAATCAAAGCGTAATACAAGCGCCTGCTGAAGGTGGTGCTGCTTATGTGGCGGCCCGGGGTGTGAACATTCATGACGCCGCTGGCGCGACCCAGGCCGACCTGGTTGACAATAATTTCAAAATGCCTCAGGTGTGGAGAAGCAGCTTAGCTGTTGATCGTACAACTGACAACCAATGGAAATTTACCTTAGAAGGTATTTATACTAAAGTTATCCATGATTTAAAATTCCAACAGGTTAACACTACTGACAATGTAACTTATTATCCTTACGATACTCAGCATCAGCAGCCTATATTTGTTAATACTAAAATTAACCCGTTATATACTAATGCTTATGAGTTATCAAATACCGATCAAGGTTACCGTTATAGCATTACCGGTCAAATTGGTAAAGTATTCCCATTCGGCTTAACTGCTAACATTGCTTATACCTACGGTCACTCTAAAGACATCACCAACGGCATCCGTAACTCCATGGAATCAAACTGGCAGCTAAACCAGGCGCTGAATCCAAACAACCCTACTTTGGCTAACTCAAACTTTGATATCCGCCACCGTATCGTATCAAACGTTAACTTCCGTCATGACTGGGATAAAGATGGCAACGCCACTGCTAACTTTACATTGTTCTTTAGTGCACAATCAGGTAACCCGTTTACTTATGGTTTCTTGCCTAATTCTATCGATGGCACCGGTCAGCAAGTTAGTTTAGCTTACATCCCTAAAAAAGGCGAGGCCATTAACTTCTTCAGCGATATTGCCGGCGGTGCTACCGCTGCGCAACAAGCTGCTGCTTTCGATCAATTTATCGACGGTAACAAATATCTAAGCTCACGTCGTGGTAATTTCACCGAGCGTAACAAAGCGTTTACCCCCTGGAATAACGATTTAGATTTCCGTTATAGCCAGGACTTTAAATTTGGCAGTGGTAAGCACAAACAAATGATCACTTTTACTTATGACATTGTTAACCTTACCAACCTGCTGAACAAAAAATGGGGTCAGTACTATTTCTCAGCTAATACATTTAACTCAACATCAAGTGTTGGTTTAACCGCTGTCAGTGCCCAAACCCCATCGTTTGCAAATGCGGCAACAACTTATCCAAAGTATACATTCACCAACCCGGGTGTACCATACTCAGTTGATTTGTTCCAATCAAGATGGCAAATGCAATTTGGTATTCGTTATACCTTCTAAACATAAAATTTATAAAAAGAGAAAGCCCCGATTTTTCGGGGCTTTCTCTTTTTATAATCAAACCAATTTATCCTGCTTGTTGAATGTTGCCTCGTTCTTTTAGTTCTTTAATTTCAATTTCGAAAGCGCGCATACGTGCATGCAATATATCCAGTTCGGTGCGCATCATTTGTATCTCGGTAATCAGCTTAGGCGAGCCTGCTTTATTGATCTTTTTATCGCCGGTGCCCAGTATCAGCCATTCTGGCGAGTATTTAAGTTGAAAGCAAAGCTTGCTGATGAGGTAATAGCTTACCTCTTGCTTCTGATTAATAACCTTACTGATAAAGCCCTGGTCGACCCCTATGGCGCCCGCAAGCGCCAACTGGCCGCCATAATCTTTAACTATAATTTTTATTCGTTTAACAATACTGTCGTCTGCCATACAATGCAATAATAAGCAAACGCCAATAAATGGCAAGCCTTATTTTAATAAAGGCTATTTTAAGCAACTACCGTGAGCTTATTTGCTTTTTCTAATAAGGTAAAAAGGTGATCGTCATAAGTTCTGAGAGAGATCTTTTTTGCAGCATAGGCATGCTCCAGCTTTTGAAGCTGTTGTACTAAAATATCCCTTTGTGTAGTACCTGTGTTAGGGCCAACAGGTTCCATACCACCTTCGTACAAAATTTCGGCTAAGGCCTTGTACTTTTTTTCAACCGCTTTGGTCAGGAAGATAAGCTGCGTGCCTCCTGCGTCTTCAAGCATAGTTTTTACTTTGCGTTTTTGATTGCGATGATTGATAAAAATAATTGCAACAATAGCAATAGCGCCTAAGATCAAGTACAGGTTAACGTCCATAGAATATCAGTTTAAATCAAACTTAAAAGTATAAATAAAACATCGATAGTTGAAATATTTAACTTGTTGTATAATACTACTTATATTCCTAGAGCTATTTTAAGAGCGCAAGTAAAAATCTCAAAAATATCAGTCATGCAACTCAATTATGCCAATAACGTCAATGATTATGCTTTTTATGGATATCCTTAACGAGGCATAACTTTTTAATGTCAGCTATTTTAATGGGGAATGGCGCATATTTTAACTGGTGTCCAACCATTTCGGTAGTATTGTCAGAATGAGCTATCACTTCGCCCTCGTTATCGCTTAACAATAAGCGTTTATACATGCGGTAATCGCCCCACTCGATATAATACACCTCACCGGGCAGTATTTTTTTATCATGAATAACTTTTAAAGCTACCCAGCAGCCGTTCTCTAAATAGGGATACATAGAATGCCCCCAAACCGGCAGGGCAAAATCGCAATCCTCAATACCCGGAAAATTCATCCGGCCCACCGGCTGTGTATCGTTAATATCATTATAAACCTCAACGCCCGATGCAGTAGCCGTAATCTCATACATCGGGATACCTTCGGCAACCTTTGTTACCTGAGCGGCCGGCACATAGGTACCACCTCCAATAAAATCTTTATACCGTTCTTTAAAAATTCTGAATTTTTCAGGATCAATGTTTTGACGGCTCTTAATAATCTCTGTAATAGAGCTTGCCGAATTAAAACCTAATACCTCAGCTAACTGCGCATTACCTGTAAAGGCCCTGCCTCTTAGCTGATTATATAATATTATAAACTCCAGAGTTTCAGGACGTACAGTTTTAATTTTATTTGTTTTTTCGGGCGATTCCATAGTCTGTTGAAAATTATTTTTCTTTTTTCTTGATTTATAATACAGATTTTTCTTTATATTTGTAAGACCAATCGGCGACTAAGCTAACATATATTTATATACAATCCAAATTATACTACAGAATACACAGAAATAAATACAGAATGTTAAATATTTTCAAACACAGACAACCACCGTATCCGTAGTAAGGATACCTGCCGATACGAATAATTAATAGCTCTTACACAACCGACCTATGCACATAGCCTATACCACATTACAAGATAAAAAACCGCAACCAGTCCAAGGCAGTGTTACAGACAACAACCAACTAAGCATTCGCCTTGAAGCTTACTACGCTGCCTGTCATAAATACAGTAAAGAAATTACTGCCATACAAAAACACCTGCCCGGATGGATACCACCCCGGCCGGCCCTGTAGAAAATTAAAAATTAAAATTAATTCAGCTATCAGCGATGATGGCCTAACCTCTTATTGTGAAAAAAATGATAAAGATTGCACAAAAACTAAAAGACAAACTATGGTGGATGATCATTTCTGTTGATTATGATTATAGTCGCATTGCCGTTGCCGACCATGAATTGAACGGCGATATCCTGACCCTTTGGCTTGAAGACAAGCACGATTTTAAAAATACGCTAGACGAATGCCTGCAGCTTGATATTAACATTAAACAGTTTGCTAAAATTATCAGGGCCGAAAATTTGAATAGTTACGAAGGCACGAAGATGCACCCAAAAAAGCATTTCATTTACAGAACCCGTATTGAGATAAACGAGCCCATCAGGTGGTACCAGGAGGATGCGTCGCTAAGCGAACAGCGATGGGCACGTGAGGCCGTAGTTAAGACTATTTTGACTCAATTAGTGGAGAATGAAGTGGCAGAAGAAAAAATCTGGTAAAATATTATGCCAAATAGCATATATATCATATTTTTTATTTATCTTTGTATTGTCCGGCAGTTAAATGAACACAAAGACTGTTACCTATTTACGTCGGAGGTTAAAGCTGCCACTTACTACTTGCGTAGCATCGTCGCCTTTTTTTGACATCAGTGTAGTAAAAGTACCCTTTGTAAGTACGCTGTCTTGCATGTATCGCTCCAGATGAATAGCGTTTGATAAATTATCGCCTACACTGGTAGATACTGCAAACTGTTTAATATGTTTTCCGTCGACGTTAAATAACAACTGACCACCAGCTATAGTGTTATCCAATTCAGGCCCGGCAAAACCCGGGGAGCTGATCCCGAAGCTTATGGTATGCGCTTTATTTATAGCTGTTAAACCGAAGTATTTGTTGCTATCTATATTGACATTGATAAATGCTATAGAATCTTTAGCGGCATCGAAGGTGTAAGTTGAATCGTCCACTGTAATACTTAGTGTTCCTTTTACTGCAAAGAAATTTCCTGAATTATCACTGGTATCAGCTTTAACGATCGACCTGGTTAAAGAGCCATCAACAGATTGTTCATCCTTTTGGCAGGATATGATTACCGCCGAAAAAAACAGAACAATTAAAACAGCTTTAAAAACATTCATACACACTTAAATAAGCTTGAAGTACCAAACGGGATACGAATATAAAGCACAAATAGTTGCGCTACCAGGCATTTAACACAATTTAACTTTTAAAAACCGTGCCAGCAGCAATTAAAAGCCACAATATTAAAAAAAAGTTACAAAGTACAATATACGCGCTTAAACCGATTTAAATCATGGCAAGAACAAAATATAAATTCAACAACCGTGCGTCATTAAACAGACTGATTGACGAGTATTTTGAACGTTCAAAAAACGATACAGATAATACCGCTGAACCCATTACAGTTACCGGCTTAGCGCTTTATCTGGGGTTTACCAGTAAAGACGCATTTGACGAATATGAGCAAATAGGCTATCACAAAGTCTTTATTCAGCGTGCCCGGTTCAGAGTGATGGCCTATTATGAAAGTCGCTTGCACTATCCTGCCCCTACCGGGGCCATGTTTGCCTTAAAAAGCATGGGCTGGGCAGACAAGTTCAAAGCTTCAAAAGTGGGAGGAAAAGCTAAATTGCTAACTGTTAAACTAATTGAATCCGGCCCCCGGCCAGCTTCCGCCGAAAAAGAGGTGGTGCTTTAAGCCACTATATAACAACGAAAACTATGAGTGCAAATGATTACAAAGCATCAGTGTTGTTCAGGCGTAATTATTTTTCGCAGGCCCAGGTAGTAGTTAACCAGGGCGGTACCAGTTCGGGCAAAACCTATGCTATAGAACAGGTGCTGTTTTGCCTGGCCGCCGAAAACGAAAAACAGGTTATTACGGTCGTCGGTCAAGACATACCCAATTTAAAAGCCGGCGCCCTGCGCGATGCTTTGAATATGTTTGATAGATCTGTGCAGCTTAGACAACAGATCAGGAACTTTAATAAAACCGATCGGATATTTGAGTTTTACAATGATTCTATTATCGAATTTAAGAGCTATGCCAATGCCCAGGACGCGAAGTCGGGCAAGAGGGATTACCTTTTTGTTAACGAGGCTAACGGTATTGATTGGAATATTTATACAGAACTGGTCCTCCGTACACGGAAACGGGTATTTATTGACTACAACCCGAATGCTGAGTTTTGGGTTCATGACCAATTGATTGGTAAACCCGGTGTCGAATTAATCATATCCGACTATAGACACAATCCTTTTTTAGACTCTGCGACGGGAGCCAAAATCGAAAACATAAAAGAAACTGATATTGAGCGATGGAAGGTTTATGCACGCGGCCTCACCGGCCGTGTAAGCGGCCTGATTTTTACCAATTGGTTTCTGGTTGACGGTATTCCGGCAGATGCTAAGCTGGTTGCTGCCGGATTAGATTTCGGCTTTTCAAATGACCAGACCGGTTGCCTGCAGGTTTATTTACAAAATGGCGAGTTGTGGGTAGACGAATTGTTTTATGAGACAGAACTAACCAATAAAGATATTTCGGTAAAGCTATCCGCCAACGGCGTAAGCAAAAATACAGAGATTGTTGCCGACAGCGCCGAACCTAAATCTATAGAAGAATTAAAACGCATGGGCTGGTTCATATCACCTGCTAAAAAAGGGGCCGACAGCGTCAACAATTCAATAGATATTTTAAAACGCTATCAAATTAACATTACCCGCCGCAGTGTAAATCTGCACAAAGAACTGGGGCGTTATAAATGGAAAATAGACCGGTCTGGCAAACCGCTTAATGAACCGGTAGATACCTGGAACCACTTGATTGATCCACTGCGGTACGTGGCGCTTAACAAACTAAAAACAAAGACGACATCGGCACCAAAATCGCGCATGCCATATAAGCAAACATACACACCTACTAACCTTACAGATTTATTCACGACATGATAGAAAGAAAAGTAAAAACACTGACGGGTAAACTTAGCATCAAAATCCCGTCGGCTTTAGCCGAGTTAAAGCTGGGGCAACTTATGCAGATGCAGGCCATTGAACATTTAAGCGACCTGGATGCCATCAGCATATTATCAGGCATAACCCTTGCCGAATTAAAAAATGTAGTCGACATCAGCGAGTTTGATGTTTTTGGTGAAGCGATATTGTCGTTATCTAACCAAATCAAATACCTCTATAACAGCGAAGCTATCCCCGATAGGATACATTTCAATATCGACGGTAAAAAAGTAAGTGTCGGGGTTATACGCAACCTATCTATGGAACCGGCAGGGGCCTATATGGCCTCGCGTGATGTTATTGCCGAAGAAATCAGCAATCATATCAAAAAGCATGGGGAAGACGACTGGCAGGAAACCTTCAATCCCTCGCTAAGGGCCTGTTGCCAGGTATTAGCTCAATATTTTTATTGCCGGGCAACGGGTAACACCTACGATGAATATAAAGCTGAAGCATTTGCCGAAACCATTAAAACACTTGGGGTAACGGAGGCACTGCCCATTGCGCGCCATTTTTTTATGAGCTATCTGCACTCATCGAGGCCGAGAACCGGCTTTTGGCAGCGCCTGCTACAGCCATGGAAAAGAAAGCAGGCATACAGGCTTTCGAAAAGTTTAAATATATCAACACCATAAACTCATTAGCCGGCGGCGATATTACCAGGTGGAGCGAGATACTGAACATGCCTTACGACAGGGTGCTCACCAAGCTCTTGCTTAATAAAACCGAAGCTGAATACCAGCGCAAATATTCAGAGCTGTTGCAGGCTCAACACTGACAATCAACCAACCATAATCATTAAAACATGCCTATACGCAATCAAATAGAAGCTGTGGTACAAAGCCTGACCGGTAGCCCGGCATTTATCTACGGCACCGCCAATGAGCTTAACTTACTGGCTGACGATGCCAGCTTCCCATGTGTATTCTTGTACCCGCCACAAACTATTAACCTGTCGCCGCAGATCAACGGATCGGTGGACAACACTTTTGCCATTACGCTTGACTTTTTATTTAAAACTGATTTTGATCAGTACACCGCCGATAACGAAACTTATGTAAGCCAGGCTTTATTTATGGCTAACCAGTTTATAGCCAAAGCCTCGGCTTATCGCGAGGGCGATGGCCGGTATTTCAAGATCAAAGCCGGCGATAAAGCTAAATGTACGCCGGTGTACAACAAGTTTGACGTAAATACCACCGGTGTCAGTCTAACCATTACACTGGCCACCATGTATTTCGACAGCTTTCAATAACCTTAATAACTCATTCAACTATTTAACTCAAAACAATATGGGATTAAATTGCAATATCTCGATTTCGGACAAAGAGTACTTCATGAGCGGCAGCGACAGAATAGCTACGGCCCAGGTCTACGCAAATATCGTCGATGATTTTGGCCAGCCTGCCGATGGGGGCAGCGCAACCATAACTTACAGCATTAACGACAATGGCACTATCACGCAAGGCCAGGCTGTGGCCATGGGGCAGCATGTTTTATTATTTGATGGCGTTATTGAACGCGCACATGCTACAGGCGAGGGCTTTTTTGCGCTTTATTATCGTAAAACGTTTGGCTTTGCTACCATTACACCTTTGGCAACCCCGCCGCCGCCGGTAAACAACTGCGACCTTGTTATTAACAGTATTAATATTGATCGTCCGGAATCTGTTACAGGAGCCGCCGATGGGCAAATAACCGTGAAAGCGACATCGAGTTACCTGCCATTGAGTTACAGTCTGGATGGTGTTAACTTTCAATCGTCAAATATATTTACCGGCTTAAGTAGCGGCTTAAAAAATGTTACGGTTAAAGACGCTAATTCGTTTGGTTGCGTGGCCAGCATGTCGGTCACAGTACCGGCGCTGGGCAGGTTGCTGACCAAAGATCCGTCTGTAACTATAAATGGAAATGTCAGCCGTTGGAATGCTGCCTTTAACCCAATAGTGTTTACCTACCAGCGCAGAGATTTTGAGGTAGCCGGCGTCACGCTTGATTCGACTTCCAACTGTCCCCGTGTCACTGTGAGCACCAATTTAAGCAATTTGAAAGATGGCGATCAAATTTACGTCAACGCCGGACCTTATGAAGGAACTTTCTATTTTAATAAGCTCACTGCCACCGGAAATTCATTTATTATTTCCACAACATTTACAACTACGGCATCAACTGGCTTTGCCAATATAAACCAGCTACGGCCATATTACAGGTTGCTAACTAAAATAACCTATCAGGATGTTAAAACCGGGGCTACAAAAACCATCACTTCAACCAACCGGCCTGATAACACAGGACTTATTAAGGCCGACCTGTCTAATTTCCTGCAATCGTTATTGATTATAAGGGACGACAGCGACTACACTCAGGACAATTTCAGGGACACCAACCTGAGTGCCAGTTACCAGATTGCTTATGCCGAACAATGGGATATAAGTACAAGCGCGCCTATAACAAATAACGATGTAAACGGCATGCATACTTCTAACTGGGTCAATATCGCCGACACCTACTATGTAGTTTATGCCGCCAAACAATTAGGCGAGCGTTACGGCGGTAACCTGGCGGCTTATGTACCGTTTGCCAACGGGCAACCTGCAGCAAAATGGATCACTGATTTTGCCGAGCCTGCTTATTCAAATGGCTATCCGTTTGATATTGGTTTTATTTACAGCGAAAGTATCATCGGCCAAAATATTTATTGTGAGCTGACCAAACTGGACATCAACAGAAACCCATTACCCGGTGGCTCGCAAAGTAATTATTTGGTAAATGAGGACGGTTCATGGTTGCTTAATCAGGATGGCGGCAGTTTATTGATATCCAGGCAAAACCCCGTGAATACCGCTCTGCCACAGAAATTGGGTTTAAATCGGTTATTAGTAGACAATGACTTCCCCGCCGAGGCCCGATACTTTAACGTCACCCTGAAATATAGTGATGGCTCGGCCATTCATACTGTTACTCAAACCCAGACTATACGCATTGACGATGCGGTTGATGAGCAATCTGTTTACCTGCGTTGGATAGGCCTTTCGGGATCGTGGAACTATTATCGCTTTGTTTATAATCAGGAACTTACGCTGGATGTGCAGAATGCTACGATCATTAAAAGTTACGTAACCGACTGGGAGAATCAGCAAGGTATTGAAGAGGTGATCAGTAAATCAGCAGGGCAAAAAATGAAGGTTATGGCCGAGGATCTGTCGGTGGCAGATATCAAAGGTTTGCAATCCATCAAATATTCGCCTAAGGTGCAGATGCTGGTTAGCAAGAATCCGGTTAAATGGCAAACCGTTGTGCTTAACACCGCTACTTTCAGCGAGTATGAAACCTTGAACGGACAAGCACCCTTCAGCGTGACTTTCAATTTACCTGGCATCAACATACAAACCCAATAAAGCTCATGAATGATTTACAATTGTACGTAGACGACCAGCTGGTAGATCTGACCGACGACAGCCCCATTGCACTGACCTTCCAGATCAACAACCTGGCCGAGGTACAAAATCAGCAGGGCAATACGTCAAACCAGTTTAAGCTACCGCTTACGCAGAATAACCGCCGCATATTGGGTTTTCCGGATGACATTGCCTTTTGCACAGATAAGCCCTACCAAAAGTACCAGGCTAAATTGGTGCAAGACGGGTTGGAAATTATCCCCTATGGCATATGCGAATTAAACAGCATCGACCAAAATACGGCTAACGTGACCATACTATCGGGCAATGTCGATTTTTTTGACGCTATTGACGGCCAGCTTTATGAGATGGGCGATAACACAAGTGTATGGTATAGCGCGCTTTGGAAGGATTATGACCATGCCTGGACCATAGACAACGTTGCAGCCTCGCAAAAATATACTGATGGCTGGATATACCCGGTGGTTGACTACGGTAACTTTACCGAAGATATTAACCAGGCTATCAATGTTACCACGCTGCGTCCGGGATTCTTTATTAAATCGGCAGTGGATATTTTGGTAAAGAGCGCGGGTTATAAGGCTACGGGGTCGTTACTGAGCGATCCACTGTATCCGAAACTGATTGCCCAGTTTAGCAATGGCAATTTTGAGCATGGCAGCGATTACCAGAATCAGCCGGATATTTTGAGCTGTACGGCTACAAATGGCAGCGAGATCGCCCTCAATCACCCTAATAATAATAACCCTTCCGGATTATTTGTTTTTAGCCCTGTTTCTGATCCTTCCAATCAGTTAGCTAACGGCATTTTCACAGCAGCACAGCGCGGCGACTACCAGGTAACCGCTTATTTCCCAAAAGTTGTATTACGCGGGCGCATTACGGGCAACCATCCTACTTACCTGCATGTGGCTATCAACGTATACACAACCGGCCAGCCTACCGTTGAGGCCGCCGCATTAGATTTTAACTGGGACATGGGCCAATGGGTGCGCGATAATGGCACCAGCGGCGGCAGCATTACCGGCTACGTCAACATTGCCAAACAAACGCTGTCGTGCGAATTGGAACTGGCCGAAGGCCAAAGTGTGGAAGTTAATTATACGTGGAAGGGCGATAATCCTTCTTATTTTTCTGTTCCGGCAGGCGCCACCTTTACCGTAAAGGCACAAAACAATGTGGTTAAGTATACCCAGCAGGTACAGTGCGAGCGCATATTCCCGGATATTTCGCAAAAGGATTTATTGAAGGACGTTTTTCAGCGGTTCGGGATTATTTGTCAGACGGATAATGCTACCAAAACCATATCGTTCAACTCGTTTAAGGACATCATCAATAATATCCCCAAAGCTAAAAACTGGACGGCCAAATGCCTTGATCAGGGTAAAGGCATCGGCTTTCAATTAGGTGGATACGCCCAAGCCAACAATATGAAATATAAAACTGACGATGCCGTGCTGCCGACAGGTTTTGCCGATGATGTGATCAAGGTAAAAGACGCCACCCTGCCAGCCAATGCCGACCTGCTTGAAAGCCAGTTTGCCCCCACCCTTAACCGCCCTTATGTTGGCGGCACTATTGCCCAGATAAAAATGATAGATGCCGACAACGGCGACGACTTTAGCATTGGCGTATCGCCGCGTATTTTAGTTGACCAGAAACTCAGCATTAACAGCCTTGGCAAAAAAGTAACCTTTACTGACGGAAGCAAGCAGGTAGTGGTAAACGACGTGATCAGCACGCCTTATTTTTATAAGCCAGACGGGCCCTACAGCCTTTGCTTTGGCGATATGCCTGCGGCCGGACACAACGCAACACTAACCGGGCTGCGTAGCAAATACTATCCCGAACTCGAAAAAATATTACAGCAAACCAAAAAGGCGCTGCGTTACTTTTTACTCACCCCGCGCGATATACTGGAGCTTGACCTGCTGGTACCCGTTTACCTGGAGCAGGACAGCGCCTATTATTACATTAATAAAATTGACAGCTGGCGTAAGGGGCAGCCGGTGAAAGTGGAGTTGGTGAAGTTGGGATGATTTATTAAAATAAATTTAGATTTTCCAAATTTAGAAATTACTTTTACTAAATAAATTAGCAAACCTTATCGCGATGAAAAATTCTTTTTCTTTTATTTATATTCTATTGCTTATTGCATTATTTCAAAGTTGTGATCAATCAACATCTATCAGCCAAACAGATAACCGGACAAAAGATGAATTAGCATTGGTTAAGTTGTTTGATAACGCATTTGAAAGTACAATGATGCAAAAAAATGATGAGTCAGGATGAATATTTTAAAAGCTGGGAAGCACTCCAGCAAAAATATCATTCAGGCATAGCAGAGCAGGCAAAACTGTTCAGGGATAAAGACCTTGCCGACACCCTGCAACATCAAAAAGATCTGGTAGATGCGCAAAAACAAAATGATACGCTAAATAAAGATCAGCACGATGTCGATAAAGCTATACTACCCGCCCAAAAACTGGCTGCCGAAAAAAAACTGATCGACGACAAATACACCTTCGAAATTCAAAAAGCTGCCGAGGCCGGAAAAGACACTACCGAGATCAGGGAGCGTTACCAAAAAGAAATGGCCGATGCCGACAAAAGGTTTGCCCAGGAGCGCAAAGACTTCGAACTCCAAACCACCCAGGAAGTTTCCAATGCAGCATTCTCTATCCTGCAAAACAGCATCAAATCGCAAAGCGAGGCTAAGCTCAAACAGCTGGAAACGCAGAAGGCATCAGAACTGAATAACAGCAGCCTCACCGCTACTCAAAAAAAGGCCATTGAGGATAAGTACACCAAAAAAGAAGCCGGGGAAAAAACCAAAGCCTTTAAAGCTGAGCAGCGGGCCTCGCTGTTGCAGGCGGTGATTAACGGGGCCTTGGCTATTACCAAAGTTACTTCGCAAAGCGGGATACTGGCTCCCTTTGTTATCCCCGGTATTATTGCCGAGACGGCCATACAGGTAGCCACCATTGCCGCGCAGAAAGCGCCGCAATATGCTAAGGGTGGTGTCCATTACCAGTCGGACGGGCGGGGCGCCTTGCTGCCGGGTTATAGTCGCACTGATAATATGAACGCCTACCTGCGCTCGGGCGAGGCGGTGGTGGTTTCAGAAGCTATGCGCGATCCCTGGGCACTTTTGCTCGCAGCATAGCTACAAGTATTTACTGGTACAAAATATATTTGTATTTTCAACTTAACTTTTGTATTTTTACTAAAATAATTAGTAAATCTAAACGTCATGAATAAGCCTATATCAAAAAAGTTTAAAGTTAGTATAATTGTTATAGCAAGCATCTGTTGCATAGGTTACATAGCTTCATTTAACCACTCTGTTAAAAACCTGGCTTATACTGGTTATTATTGGCTGTTCAAATTCGATCACTTTAGTTCTGGCGACAGGGTCTATGCCTCTGTAAATTGTATGAATCAGACACAGTTCGGCGCTTTAGCATTGTTCCGACTTATGCGACCGCTGACACTTGATGAATTAAAGCTCATGGATCAGTTTACAGAGCCCAATTTACACATCGATAAAAGACATATTAATTCAAATGGCAAACCAATACTTGTACGCTGTGATAAGTATCTTTTAAAAGAAAAAATGAAAATACAGCACTCAACTTATTTGGGTACTTATATAAAGGCAAATTATTTAGCCATTGCTGCGATAGATGGTAATCATAAAAACACCACCGTAAATACCATTTTTTTTGCAATAAAGCCTAACCCGCTTGTTTTGGCTAATTATGAAATAAATAACTATACCTTACCAATTAATTATACTTGGGCAGATAGTACATTATATATTATACCATTCGACGTGTCTAATAAGGACATAAAAATGTAGACAAGATTTTATGTTGCCTAATAAACATTTCAAGATAAAACATACCAACAATTATGCCATTTAGCATACAAAAAATATCAATATGTCAAATCAAAATTTTAACATTGACGTGAATGTCAATGCCGATGGCTTGCGGAAAATTTCTCAAGTCAACACCGCTTTCGACGACTTACGTAGCTCAATTGATGGATTAAACAATTCAGTAAGTAGTTTAAACAAAATCCAAGCGTCATATAACGAGCAAAATCAGAAAACAGTGACCTGGGGCACTAAGATTAAAGCAGGGTTAATAAATCTTTACGATACGTTTGAGAAGTTTGGAAAAATTATCAAATTAGCCGCAGAAGGGTTGGGCGGTTGGGAAGGCATTTTAGCCGGTACATTCACACTAATTACAACATATGGCCCTCAAATTTTAGACTTTTTGGGTCAAATGTTTCAGTCTGATAAAGCTAAAGAAGCTGCTCAAGCGCTTAAAGACTACAAAGCAGTCATGGAATCCTATATTGATAATATATCTGTCGAGTTAGCAAAAGTTCAAATGTTGGTAAATGTTGCTAATGATGAAAAGCTATCCAAAGAAAACAGAATAGAAGCGATCAAAAAACTTAACAGTTTATCGCCCGAATATTTAAAAAATCTGACACTTGAAAATTCAAAAACTAAGGAAGGAAAAGAACTTCTCGACGATTACATAGCTTCATTAAATAGAAAAGCTATGGAAGAAGCTATACAATCAAAAAGGGCTGAATACATTAAACAGCGTTTGGAATTAAAGCCTGATTATGACAAAGCAAGAAAAGACAGGGATGATTATTACAATGGCACTAAAATTAGAACCGGTAAGGGAATGCCTTATACCGAAAACGGCATACCCATAAGTGGTGGGGTTGACGAAAAGGTAGCAGCCGAAAATCGCTTTACAGAATTAGCAAACAAAGACAAATCCATATTAAAGCAATTACAAATATTGGACGCTGAACTTGCCGATCAACTTCAAAAATACAAACCCAAACAAATATTAAATCAAGCTCATGACAAGCAATATTGGGAAACCGAATTAGCAAAAAAAGAAGTTCAATTAGCCAAGTTAGATGCTACCGCTAAAAATTTTGACCAAAAAGCCAGTTCAATTAAAAGGAGTATTTCAAAGATTAATAAAATATTATCGAATTATAATGTTGATATCAATATACCTAAAACTCATAAAGATAATAAACAAGCAAAAACTAAATTCGAGCCTATACAACAACTTGAAATAAAGTCAACTGATTTTGCAAAAAACTTTGAGCAGCAACAACAGCAATACGATATTGAATACGATGCACTAAAAGACCAATTAGACAAAAAGCTGATTGCGGAAACAGAATTCAATGTCAAAAGCCAGCAACTGAAAGAAAAATATCGCAAAGGTATTGGCGGTACCATCCTCAACTATCACGAAACAGAGTTAGCCGGTATTATACAACTCCAGGGGCAGGTAGTAAATCAAGAGCGTAAAACCTTAACTAAATTAGAAGAAGATCGAAAAAAGCATAATCAAGAACTTAAAGACTTCGAACTCCAAACCACCCAGGAAGTTTCCAATGCAGCTTTCTCTATCCTGCAAAACAGCATCAAATCGCAAAGCGAGGCTAAGATCAAACAGTTGGAGGCGCAAAAAGCTTCGGAACTGAATAACAGCAGCCTCACCGCTACTCAAAAAAAGGCCATTGAGGATAAGTACACCAAAAAAGAAGCCGGGGAAAAAACCAAAGCCTTTAAAGCCGAGCAGCGGGCATCGCTGTTACAGGCGGTGATTAACGGGGCATTGGCTATTACTAAAGCTACTTCGCAAAGCGGTATACTGGCGCCCTTTGTTATCCCCGGTATTATTGCCGAGACAGCCATACAGGTAGCCACCATTGCCGCGCAGAAGGCACCGCAATATGCTAAGGGCGGTGTCCATTACCAGTCGGACGGTCGGGGTGCCTTGCTGCCGGGCTATAGCCGTACTGATAATATGAACGCCTACCTGCGCTCGGGTGAGGCAGTGGTGGTTTCAGAAGCTATGCGCGACCCCTGGGCGCGTTTAGCGGCAGCGTAACTTAGACCAACAGCATTATCCCCAAAAGCCTTTTTTCTTTTCTTCGTCAGGATTAACCTCTGTATAATAAAAAAGGGTGTGATTTATCCAACCGGCAGTTCCTACACTGGTGATATTTAATATATCTTCTCTATCTATGTTGTTTTTTGATACAAAAGCGGTCAATAAAGTATCATCCAAAAAAGTCTTCGATTTTAAAGTTTTCATGATTTTAATTAAATAATTGCAACTACTCAATATTAAAAATAAAATGGCAAATCCCACTAAAAATAACGTTTCTATAGAAGTAGAAATCAATGCTGCTGGTCAGCAGCAGCTAGATAAATATAGTACAGCTTTCGATGGTTTAAGAGATTCGATTAGTAACTTGTCGAATCCAATCAGTAAACTTGATGGCGATATTAACAAGCTTAATGACACTGTAAAAGAATTACAGACACAAAACAATTCTACAGCAGATTCAATAATTAAAGTCAAAGAAACATATTCTGCTCTCACGTATATTATCGATGGATTAAAAAAAGGTTTCGAACTAGCAAAAGCCGGAACATTATCGTTTGAAGCAGCTCTGACAGGAGGGCTTTCAGTAATTATAGCGTTTTTACCAGAAATTATAAAATGGATAGGCGAATTATCAAAAGGAGAAACCTCTCTTTCAGCTTTAAACAAAACATTAAAAGACACCAAAATTGTTGTCGACGCTGTAAACGATGCCCGATTAAAAGGCACACAAAATGCGCAACAGGAGCTGGTGCATTTAAAGCTACTATATAACGCCACCAAAGACAAGAATATCAGCGATAATGAACGCCAAAAAATACTTAGCCAACTACAAGCTCAATATCCTGGTTATTTTGATAAAATGACCACGGAAAAAATGTTGAATAATGAGGCCGCCTATAGTTATAATAATCTTACCGAATCCATTCTTGCAAACTCAAGAGCACGAGCCGCAGAAAACGTTATGGTTAAAAACCAGGAGCGGTCGTTAGGCAATGATAACAACATAACTAAACTTAAGGCCCAATTAGCTGAATATAACAAACAATTAACGGCGGCTAAAAAAGCTGAACATTCGCTTGTTCATGGTTTTACCGGTGTGCCTGGTATTTACAACGTTGATACAGATACTCAAGCTCTTGTAGGTCAGCGATCTAATCTTGAGAAGCAGCGGGACGCTACACAAAAATTAATTGATGATTTATATACTGATACATCTTTACTTAATCGCCAAAACCAAGCTTTGGCAAAAACTATCAATGATAACACAAAAAAGTATGGTGCGAAAACTTTGGGTATAAGTAATCCAACTACCTATCACATTAGTTCTGATGAAGGTTCATCAACCTCCAAACCCCAAAAAGCCATACAAGCACAAGCCGAACATTTTGCGCAGCGGATTGAAACCACCAAAAAGCAATATGAAATTGAACAGGCAAACTTTGATAAACAGCTGGATGCGCAACTAATTTCGCAGGAAGATCATAATGAGCTAAGCAAGCAGGTTCAGGAAAAGTTTATGGCCGATATGCGGAAAAACATTGGTGCCTTTAATCACGATAGCAGTGCCGAGATCCTACAGTACCAAAAAGAATTGGTAGAGGCGCAAAAAATAGGCGAAGACCAGGACGCCGAGAATAAAGCCATATTGCCTGCTCAAAAACTGGCCGCCGAAAAGCAACTGATTGAAGATAAATATAACTTCGAAATACAAAAAGCTAACGAGGCGGGCAAAGACACCGCAGTGATCAGAATGCGCTATGCGCAGGAAATTGCCGAAGCCGACAAGAAATTTGCGCAGGAGCGTAAAGACTTCGAACTCCAAACCACCCAGGAAGTTTCCAATGCGGCTTTCTCTATCCTGCAAAACAGCATCAAATCGCAAAGCGAGGCTAAGCTCAAACAGCTGGAAACGCAAAAGGCCTCTGAGCTGAATAACAGCAGCCTGACCGGTGCGCAGAAAAAGGCCATTGAGGATAAGTACACCAAAAAAGAAGCCGGGGAAAAAACCAAAGCTTTTAAAGCTGAGCAGCGGGCATCGCTGTTACAGGCGGTGATTAACGGGGCATTGGCTATTACCAAAGTTACTTCGCAAAGCGGTATACTGGCTCCCTTTGTTATCCCCGGTATTATTGCCGAGACAGCCATACAGGTGGCTACCATTACCGCGCAGAAAGCGCCGCAATACGCTAAGGGTGGTGTCCATTACCAATCGGACGGGCGGGGTGCCTTGCTGCCGGGTTATAGTCGTACTGATAATATGAACGCCTACCTGCGTTCGGGCGAGGCAGTGGTGGTTTCAGAAGCTATGCGCGACCCCTGGGCGCGTAACCTGGTAAGCGCCATTAATGTGGCTTATGGCGGTCGGGACTTCTCGATGGCTAATCCGCAGCGCGGCTATGCCATTGGCGGGATCTTTACCGATGGCGGCAACTCTAACCGCTACTACAACCAACCGATGAACGACCAGAAAGACCTGGCCAATACCATAGCTTACCAGATGATCAACAACTTCCCGCCCGTGTATGTGGATGTGAAGGATATTAACACCCAGCAAAGTATATTGGCGCAGACTATTAACAGGGTTAATTTGTGAGTGATGAACAGGAGTGGTGAATTGTTAATGGGTAAGTATGTATGTATGTATATACTGACTAACGACCTACTCACCACTCTCCTACTCACCATTCACCTACTCACTCATCCACCTATGAACATTAAAACCGTAAACGCCTTGTTTGACGAAGGCATATTTTCTGAATTGTATAAAGCCGGCTTTATCACGGCTAAGGTATTTGTATACCGTGAGATCTATTTGTGGGTACAGGCGCAAATGAAAACGCGCGGCGTCACCAAGCGTCAGGCGGTGCTGGAAGCCGAGGTAAAATTTGATAAAGACGAGCGTACCATCTGGCGGGCGCTCAATAGTTTTGATGATGCTGACAATGTAGTGTCAGCACCGGTGTCAGATAATTTTTCGACCTTTGATATATGCCAATCAGCATAGATTACATTAACTGAAATAGTCCGTCATTGCGAGGAGGTACGACGAAGCAATCTCTACTCGCAAATCAAATAGCGTAATGTAACTATCGTGTAGAGATTGCCACGCTAGGCTCGCAATGACGTGTCGGGGAGTAAAATGGCCGGGAAGTGATAATAAATATGAGTACTGACAACCTACTGTCACCATCAGCAAAAGAAAGAGTCCCGATATTTGTATAGTTCGATTACTCGAACATGTCATTACAGGAATAGCTCAGAAATAGCGAACTTTTCGATCATAGCAACCTCGCGATTGCTTCGTTCCTCGCAATGACAAATTTAGATGGTGACAAATCACTGTCACCACCGTAACCAGAAATAACCCGGATATTTGTATATCCTCAAGCCGGAAAACCTGACCGGCGAAAACCATCTCAATTCTCATATCTCAAATCTCACATCTAAAAATGAGTTACAAGATCTATTTATACGACACCGAAACCGACTGTATTGGGTCGGGCACCTTATCATCAACCTACCTGCATCAGCAGCTTGAAGCGGCGGCCGGCCAGGATGTAGACGTTCACATTAGCTCGGTAGGTGGCAGCGCTTTTGACGCCATAGCCATCTATGACTTACTGAAAAAGTACACCGGCAATGTAACCACGTACGTCGATGCGCTGGCTGCCAGCGCTGCCTCTGTAGTGGCCATGGGCGGCAAAAAAGTTATCATGAGTAAATACGCCCTGCTCATGATCCATAAACCAATGGTGGGCAGCGGCGGCAATGCCGACGAGCTGCTGAAGGACGTGCAGATGCTGAATGTAGTGCAATCGCGCCTGGCGCAGATCTACATGGATAAGACCGGGTTAGACGGTGTTACGGTTAATAGTTTGATTAATGCCGTCACCTGGTTATCTGCCGATCAGGCGCTCGACCTGGGTTTTATTGATGAGATAGAGGATTATGCTGCAGATATCGTCAACAGCGCCATCATTAAAAATTACACCAATACCGCACCTGTATTTTATCAACGCTATATCAATAAAATCTTAAACAAAAACAGTAACATGAACAACGAAAACAGAGACCTTATCGAAAAAACCACGTCGGTGCTGGATAAGATCATGAACTTCTTTAAGAAGGCCGTTAACAAACAAACCATTACGGACAAGGGCACCCTGCATCATGCGGGCGAACTAAGCGAAGGCACCGAAGTTTACCAGGATGAAGACATGACTATCCCCGCCCCTGCTGACACTTACACTACTGCCGAAGGCAAACAAATTGTGGTTAAAAGCGGCTGTGCAGAAACGGTAACACCACCGACCGATGACGAAGAAGATGTTGACCTACCGGAAGATAAGCTGAAAGCAGGCGATAGTCAAAATCGTATCAAGGAAATCAAAGCTAAGCTGCATGCGCAAAATCAACTATTAAGCGAAGCTCGTGAAGCATTAGTTACCGCAAATGAGCGTCTGCAAAAAACTAATGAGCAGGTACGGAATGAAATTAAATCAACCTTCGCTCCCGAAGGATCAAAACGCAGCAACAAAGCTAAAACTGAAACTACGCCTTTCTTTGCTCCTCAAAGCACGCTGGCTCAAAATGCTGTAAAGCGTGCGGTAGCTAAATAGTTGATTAAATGGATAATTGATTGGGGGTTAACTACTCGATGCAATTAACCAAATCAATTACTCACTTAATCAACTCAATCAACCTAAACTAACTTCCCCAAAACAGACAAATAAAAACAAATGGCTCAATTTACATTCACAAACAACACTTATGCCGGCGAAGCGCTGGCAGGATTTATGGCCAGCACGCTGCTTGAAGCCGACTCGGTAAAGCGTGGACTGCTAACGGTCATAAATGACGTAAAGTCGCGCAAGATCATCCTTGATGTTGATGACGATGTGGTATTGCAAGACCCGTCAGGTATGTTCAACGACCAGGGCACCACTGCGCAACAAACCGAAAGCTATCTTGACCCGGTAGTTTACGAATTCATGAAACAGGAGCAATGGGACAAACTAGCCCAAGCCTGGGAGGCTCAAAGCTTGAAACCCGGTGCCTTTATGGATTATGAAGGCGTGGTTGACCTGTCAGACTTTATGGTTCAACGTTACCTTACCAAAATTCAGATCGCTAATGAACGCCTTTACTGGTTGGGAAAATCGGCCACTAAAGAAGCTTCTTTTACCGCTGGCTTTAATGGTTTATTACCCTCTATTGCGGCAGCGAGCGGTGTTTACAAAGTCGGCTTAAGCAAACCCGCCACGTCAATGCCGGCTTCGGCTATCAATGCCAGCGGCGTAGTAACCGTTTCAAGTACCGCAACCTTATCAGACGGCGATGTAGTATCCATTACCGGGGTGACCGGAACGATTAAAGACACTACCAATGGTGGCAGCGGTATCGACGTTCAGGGCCAATCTTACTTTATCCAGGTTACCAGCGCTACTACCTTTAAATTGGTGCGCAATTATAACGAGATCAATACCCGGAAACCGGCAACTTTCTCAGACTCAGCATCGGCAGCAACAGCAAGCTACATCAATGCCAGCAACGTATTAGATGTACTGACCGGCGTATATGCCCAGCTTGACCCGGCTGACAGAAGCCAGGATGACTTTAATTTGCAGATACCATTACATGTTGGCTATGCTTATGCACAAGCACAGGCTAACAAAGCTGTTAATGTACTCAATGCGTTTACCGACAATAAAAAAATGGACTACCTGGGAGTTCCGTTACAATTAATGAATCACTGGCAGGCTAATACCATTCTGGGCGCCCGTTCATCAAATCTGTTCCTCGGAGTTGATTTACTGGGCGATGCCTCAGAATTGTCAACCGTGTATATGAAACCATATACTAACGATGATGTGGTACGCATGAAAGCACGTATGAAAGCAGCGGTTAACTTCAAATTTGCCAACGAGCTATTTTACCTGTCAGCCTAAATTCATTCACCCATTCAATAATTCACTAATTATTTATTATGTCAATTTACAATAAAATAAATGCGGGCTTCAGCCTAAGCACCGGTGCGCCGGTTACATCGGGTATTGAAGATGTGATTTACATTTTCAATGAAGATGATATCACGTTAACTTATGATATTACCAACCCTTTAATTGTAACCGGACTTACTGCCGTTACATCCGCCAAGGTTTACAAATTTGAAGGCACTAACAACAGTTTTAATGCGACGTCAAAACTGGCTAAAACACAAGTTGGCCCACGTTATACCGAAGAGATCGATTTTAACATTGCCGGGTTATCTGTCGATGTTAAAACCCAACTAATGGCCATGGGATATGGTCGTGTTCGCGCTATAGTTATTAATAATTATAAGTCGAGCGATTCGGCAGTCGAGTTATTTGGCGCCATTAATGGTCTGATTTTAACCGATGCCGAACGCAACGCAGCTGACGAGACCGTTGAAGGTGGCTACAAATTGAAACTAACCAATCCGGATAAATTAAAAGAACCTTACCCACCAAGGGCGGTGTCAATTGGGCCTGAATCCGGCACAGCTACGTACGCAAGCACGCTTGCAGCTATCGAGGCGTTGGCCGTCTAAATCTATTCATGGTTGATGGTTCATTGATTTAATGGCTAGTTGACCAATGGGCCACAACCGTGAACCTTACATGAACCATTAACCATGATCTTAATGAATAAAAAGAAATATATACTTAAACCGGGTAAACATCAGTTTGCACCGGGGTCGGCCGCGGTACACGACAATGATAGCCTGACGGATAAGGAAGCAGCCTGGTACATTAAGCGGTATCCACATATAAAATCGTTGTTTGTACAATTGCCGAACCGATCAAGCACCAAACAAAACAAAACCGGGGAGGGCAAATGAAAACCTACTTACCACAAATTGAACGCAGGATACTGGTACGCCCTAATCAAACTTTTGGCATACTTAACTATGACCTGGATAACGCCTATCCGCAGCGTATGCTGGAACTGGTAGCTGGCTCGCCGACTGCAAAAGATTGTTGGAACAAACGCGCCAAATTTATTGCCGGGAACGGATTCGAAGAAAAAGATCTGGGCAAACAGCTCGTCAACTCTAAAGGTCTGACAATTGCCAAGCTGCTAAAAGCCGCTGCTACCGACAAAGCGTTATTTACCGGCTTCGGCATTCACGTAAATTATAATGCCAATTACAAGATATCGTCGGTAAACTATGTAAAGTTTGAAGACATCAGGATGGGTGACACAGACAGCCCGGATACAATCGGAAAATTTGCGCTGTATAACGATTGGGGGCGCAAGACCTGGAAGAATATCATGCGCAGCAAGATTATCTTCCTTGATAAATACAATCCCGATCCGGAAGCCGTTCAACAACAAGTAGATGCCGCAGGCGGATGGGAAAACTACAAGGGTCAGCTTTATTATTTTAATCCTGAAATTGATGATTACCCGCTAATAGAAGCCGATAGTGTTTGGGAAGATTTTGAGACTGAAGCTGGCATCAAGGTTTTCAATAACCGCGAAGTTACCACCGGTTTCCTACCTTCAACAATGTTGTTTATGCAATCGCGCCGCGAGGAAGCAGACAACAGCCGACCAGATGAGGCCGAACAAACTTTTACTAACCAACCATCGCAATTAGAAAAAGACCTGGGCGAATTTCAAGGTGCTAAAAGCGCACAAAAAATTATCGTCATAGAATATGAGGACGAAAGCCAGAAACCAGAGTTTAAGCCCTATACCATTCAAAACAACGACAAGCTTTTTGAAACTACAGAGCGATCTGTAGAAGCGCGTATCATTAAAGGCTTTTCGGTGCCAAAAGAGTTGATTAATACCGAAAAAACCTCGGGGTTGAGCAATGGCAGCGAGAAGAAAGAAGCAATACGTGAGTTTAACGATAACACTGCCGCCGATCGCTCGGAACTTGCTGAAGTTTTTGCTGAGATTTTTGACAGATTTCATGTCGATATAAATTCTTCGGGCAACTGGAATATTGTGCCTGTCCCAACTACTGTTGCGGATGATAATGCCGGCGTACGGGCGGGCGCAAGCATTAATCAATTACTATTGTCTGATCTACCAGCGACCAACAAGATAGCTATACTTACTTATGCCTATGGCTTTAAAAAGCCGGAGGCCGAAGAAATGGTATCGGCTGAAATTTCAAACTAACTCAACATGAATCCAATTTTAATTGATCAAACTACATTTCAGCGATACGAAGATATTTCTGTAAACATTAAACCTGAACGTCTTAAAGTTTTCGTCAACAAAGCACAGGATCTTGATTTAAAACCCTTTTTAGGATATGCTTTGTACTACGACTTTATTAAACACTTTAATGATGACGGAACAATCAAAGACGATGCACCACAGGCCTATAAAGATTTGCTGAACGGCAGCGAATATCTGGACAAACATGGGCACATTGTGCTTTATGAAGGCCTGATCCCTACCCTGCTCTATTTTGCTTTTTCACGATTTATTGAGGCAGACGCTATCAGATATACATCAAGCGGTCCGGTTATTAAAACTCTCGATAATAGCCAATCATCGATGCCTCAATACATTGCCAAACTGGTACAACAACAACGCAGCGTGGCCAACGCTCATGCTAACGAGGTTGAAAAGTTTCTTTGGGATCATCGGGCAGATTTTCCGTTGTGGCGATTTAGCAGCAAGAATAAAAATGCCCGTCAGCCGGGTCCGCGCATCCGGGGTGTTGACAAAACAAACTTTAACTATCCCGGCGGCAGTTATAATCAAACTACTTATTTACCTCTAACAGAACTATAATGTCAGACAAAAAAATAAGCGAACTAACCGAAGCAACAACCATTAATCAAGCCGATGTTTCGGTACTAATAAGTGGGGGCACCGATTATAAATTTGCTTTTTCAACCCTGCTGCAATTTTTAGGCAGCAACCTGACCGTGGGGGCAAATATTTCATTCGGCATTGTGCTACCACAGAATACGTCGGGCAAAAACGGCGACCTGTTTATCAACACAACAACCGGTTCTTTTGCCCAAAAAACATCGAGTATATGGTCAGTAGTTTATACGCTACCTTCTAATAATACACAAACCGATAGCACTGTTTTGTATGGCCTGGGAGTGCCGGGAGCATCAATAGGCAACAATAACGACACATATATTAATACGGGCACCGGTATTTTTTATAAAAAAACAGCCGGAGCCTGGAACCAGGTATTTTCAATGCAAAGCGGCCCGCAAGGTCCTCAAGGCACAGCCGGTATTAATGGCACAAACGGAACAAACGGCTTCAGTGTTTTGAATGGTAATAGCAATCCATCAAACTCGATCAATGGGGTCAACGGAGATTTTTACATAAACACCAGTAACTATACACTGTTCGGCCCGAAAACTGTTGATGATTGGGGTGAAGGTGTCTCTTTGATACCCCCGGGGATCGCAGCTGGCGGTACTGCTGGCCAGGCACTATTTAAAGCAAGCAACGCAGATTACGACAGTGAATGGGGTACAATAGATATTTCATTTGCTGGTCTTTCGGGCGAACCAGGCGACAATAGTGGGCTGAGTGTGGCTTTGGATGGGAAAGTTGATAAACTTACAGGATATGGGCTAAGCCAGGAAAATTACAGTAGCTCGGAAAAAAATAAGTTGGCTAATTTGTCTGAGCACTTTAAAGGCAAATATACTTCTGCATCAGCATTGACAACAGCCAACGCATCGGCTAATCCGGGCGACTATGCTTTTGTTGATACAGGTATCGGTACTAATTCCAAAATGTATATATGGGACACCGACGATAACGCCTGGATATTAAGCTCGGGCGATATAACGCCGGACGCTACTGAAATTACGCCTGGCTTAGTCGAGTTAGCCACTATTGCTGAAGCCTTAGCCCGAACCGACGATCAACGGGCAATGACAGCATTAAAGACAATTGGTCTTATTCTGGATGAAAAGAAAAATGTTTTTTACCAGATAGCGCCCGTTTCCTTAAATGAGGTTTCTATTTTGATGCGCAATCCAGGTAACGTAACTGCTATTACAATTTCTGGCGCAACAAATGCCAAACTCAAAGTCGGAGCAGCAGGAATTTACCCGACCGGCACCCAAACCTTTCCTTTTGCCTATTCTGCTGGTGACAGGGTATTTATAACTTATAACTATTCAGACTTAACTAACGCAAGCTGTAATATAATTCTGACCTGTAAAGACAACTAATATGAGTGCAACTTTTAATTGGGCATATAGGCCCGGAGTAAGTAATATTTATAATATTAATATTGCAAATAGTGCTGACGATGTCAAACCAAATAATGCTGCATATGTAGCACTTTTTGGAAATGATATAACTGGTAACGGAAGTCGTAAATATCCATGGCGAACTATTGACAAGGCACGTTCAGTTATGTTTAATGGTAATGGTTATATTGTTATTGGTTCCGGCACTTATAGAGAGTTTTTAACAGCCAATGTAAATCAAATAAATTTTGTGGCCGACGGTGACGTCACTTTTGACTTTTCCTACCAGCCCAATTGGACAAACCAGAGCAATGGGGTGAATATAGCTTTCTATAATATAAAATTTAAGGGAAGTGGTTCTAATAAAATTGCTGAAGCTCTTTATGTAGATTGTACAACTGATGGAGCGGCACCTGGAATAAATATTGGAGGAATGGTTAATGGCTCAATTAGAAATATATTTAGAAATTCTACATTAAGTATAAATTTTACAGCCAGTATAACTAACGGTCAAAATAATAACACTTTTTATAATTGCAATCAGATCGCAGTTTCCAATATTACTAACGGATTTGTCAGGTCATGCATTTTTCATAGATGCAATATAACAGTCGATAATTTAGCTGCATTAGCAAATTTTCAATATTGTATGTTTTACCAATGTAACTTTAAAGTATCCAATGGTATCGGCACGCCAGGCGCAGTCTATCCATCTGTTCCAGCTGGTTATATTTACTATTCTGACATCGCAGTTCTCAGGACTGCTCTAATTGATGCTCGGCTTCTGCAAGTATAGTTATTAATGCGGCTCCGTTGTTGAATTGTACTATAGGAGATCCTTTATTTAATAACGTAACAATTGGCGACTTTTCTTTGGCGTTTAATAGTCCAGCAAAAAATTTATCGTATTTCGGCACCTATATTGGGGCTCATTCAGTAGGTCAATCTATAAAAGTTAGGGCTCTTGAAGCTTCTGGGGGTTTTGAATTCTCGAGTGCAGTAAATTGTTCGTTTGGCGATGACAGTTTAACTTTGACCAATCCAACACTAGACGCGCAGGTCGATACTAAGCCTATAGTCAATTTGCTTGGACGTGAAATAGCGAATTTGCCATCGTTCGGATTTAATGCTGACCGAAACGGTCAGTATATAGACAGCATCGCCGACCTCTCAACTACTACATACACGGCTGGCGACACCGTGCCAGCAGGTATACCCTTTATTGTAGAAGCCGGGGCCATCACCTATAATGGCTCGGTGTATCAGCCTGGTGAAAGAGGCACTATAGTAGCGGCTGCAACTACATTTACTACAGTCACAAATGGCATTATTAGAGAGATTGTAGAAGCTCCGCAGCGTCATACTATAATGGCAAGGTTTACCGATGGCGGAACTGTTATGAACAATGGCGATACACTCACAACAGGTTATTACTATTACGTAATGTCAGGGACAATAGAATATGACGACATCACTTATAGCGAAGGGGCAATATTTAAAGCAATTGACAATAACACTATTTCAGGTATAGGGAATGCGATGTTAGCCTTTTCAACAGAAGAATTTCAGCACTATGAACCCGGCATTAAACCAACAAGTAACAACGTTGGAAATAGTCGCACAGGTCCAATCGTATGCGGCAACGGCGATCCCACCTATGATCGTGGCGGATTGGGAATAAAAGAGTTTCCAATCAATGCTAAATTTATTCAAATCAGATACATCCTAAGAGTAAATAATTTAAAACCATAATGAATTATGCAATTGTATCCGGCGAGATAGAATCGGACAAGCTTTATTATGTTGTAGACGCATCGGTGATTTACAATTCTGCAACTTACACAATTGGTCAATATTTTAGAGGAATAACTGGTGTTAATACGTTTTCTTACACCGGAGCGGGTATAAATGATGTCAATGAAGTGTTAGAGTTTTTAGGTGCCGGCGTTGAATATGAAGCGAATTCAACTGCCGTATCAATATCCGAGAAATTGACAGAAATTTGGGGCTTTAATATTGAATTCGTACTTACAGAAGCTGAAAAGATTATACCAGAAACAACAAAAATACTTGGATTTGCTGTTGAGTTGATTGATTATCCTTTTTATTCATTTGCGATTACCGAGCTGAGATTATAGCTATTTTGAAGCTTTAAACGCAAAATATCGGTAATCCTTTTTTCGATGTATTTATATACAAATAAGCTTAAAAATAATATAATTAAGATAATCATTATCAAACTCAAGTCTGGCGCATAAGAGATGTAAACTCTAAAATGTGTGTTAATTCGTTGTACTATAAAATAATGAACTAGATAACAGGAATAAGAGGCATCGCCTATTTCTATAAGAAAACCAGGCGTTTTATATTTAAATTCATACTCAGATAAAACTACTCCAAGTACAAATATGGCGCAAGGAATTCCCCAAATTATCACCCGTTTAAGTGCGATTATATTATTTGAAGTTACATTTTCAGCCAAGTAAATGTCTCCACAATTTACAAACACTGTATAAAGGATTGTTAAGATACCGATAAAAAGTAAACAAACCGAAGTCGGCTTTAAAACGCTTATTTTATCTTCCTTTTTACATTTCAGATAAATGGTTGCGGCAATTATGCCAAACGCGAATTCCAATAATAGAGCCGATGTAAAAAGCCGGAATATTGATAGTTCTGAAGTAATAAAACCTCCAACTATTGAAGCTACTGTTAATCCTACAAAAACAATAAGTAATGGCCTTTTAATATTGAGCAATAAGGTAAAATATATCAATATATAAAAAAACAGTTCATAAGAAAGAGTCCAAGCCTGTGGGATAACAGCAAATATTATTTCCTTCCGATCAAAGAAAGGAAATAACAGGATTGATTTAATAAAAACGGGAGTGATAAGGGTTTTGTTTTTTAAGGAGACCAATATGATAAAAAAAGAAACAATCCAGTACATTGGCAAAATTCTGATTGCTCTTTTTAACATAAAAATATGAGGATTAGTGTGTTTTTCTTTAGTTGACAAGTTTACAGTCATTATAAAGCCGCTAATCACAAAGAATAGATCTACACCTATTGCCCCCCACTGCCGCAAATAATAAAAATTATATAATAATCCCGAATTATTGGAAAAGCTATGTATAAATATAACAAAAATTACCGCGAAAGCACGTAACGCCTGTAATGATTTTATTTTATGAGCAGTCATCAAAGTGCTAAATATACATTTAAATACTTTAAAATATCTGCCACTAATTTATAATGTGAGTCCATATAATGTAGTTGCTGTTGACCATTGCGAAATACCGACAATTAGATGATTGATCCTGCTTTCACCATTTCTCACTAATATGTATGTCGGACAACTTTAGTCGTATTATCTATAAGTATCTAAATTATTTATTTCGCTTTTACCTGTTTCCGTCTCCCTATGACATTCACCACCTTAGATCTACCGTCTATCCTATCAATTTTAAGTTCTGTTGGCTTTGGAATGGGCATTACGATAATAGCCTCGCGAAAAAAGACAACCGCCGAAACCTTACTTGCCGAAACGCAAGCCAAGTTTACTGAAGTTGAAATGTACAGCAAAATACTTAACGACCTTAAAAATCAATCAGAAATACAAGGTCAACAGATATTAATGCTGCAGCAAAAAGAAACTGAATATCTGAAGATCATCCGCGCGCAAAATTCCAGAGAGCGCGAATTAACTAAAAGAATTAACCAAATGGGTGTAGAAATCACCCTATTAAAAAACAAATTAATCGTTTATGAACAGGCTGAAAAATTGGATAATAAACAGATATAAAGATCTGTCTAGACTACTACTAAAGCATGGCGAGTATGTTTTAATGCTAGCTGCAATTTTACTTTTCCTGTTATCACCCTACATCTTAAGGTGGTATGACCCTACCGCAGGCACATTTGACATTGGCGTTTTGCAGGTAAACATTACGTCGATCATAAGCCTATGTATTTTTTGTTCAGTATCCTGGCTGATGCTTAAAGTAATATGGCCTGATTTACGCGACTTCTTCGAAAACGAATTTGGAAAAACTTTTAAAACTTTAACCCCATGGCAAAAAATATCTACCTCTTTATTTATCTATTGTTTTGTTGTGCTGGTGTTAGTGATGCTCAATCAGGCCATACCGGCAGTGCAATCCTCCGCAATAAAGTAGCTTTAACTTATACTTCGCAAATTGGCGTCCGGGAATTAACCGGCAATAATGACGGCAAAGCTGTGGAGGCTTACCTCCGTTACTGTAGTTTGTCTAAAGGAGCACCATGGTGTGCCGCATTTGTGTGCTGGGTGTATGGACAAAACAACATCCTGAACCCCAGGAGTGGCTATTGTCCAGACTTATTTAAACATCAATACGTAATATGGACGCGCAATGCGTATGTGAATACGCAACCAACTCAAGGCGACCTTTTCGGGATTTATTTTTTAGAAAAAAACAGAATCGCTCACACAGGTTTTGTAGACAGATGGACAACAACTCAAGTGCAAACTGTTGAGGGAAATACTAATCAAGCCGGCAGCCGGGAAGGTGATGGTGTATACCATAAAATAAGATTAACCAGGCAGATTTATGCCGTAGCAAGATTTATTAAATGAAAAACTTTTTGATAATTATACTTTGTGTGCTGTTCATTTCCTGTTCGAAAAAATCGCACATTTTAACTAAAAGCGAAGCCCGATTGAATCTGGAAAAAACAATCGATAGTATTGGTAAGCAAAATTTATTGTACCAAGATAAATCAATTATTATGACAGAGGCCAAACTGGATACCTCAATTACAGTAATTGGGAAGCCATTATCAGGCAATGTTAATTTAAACGATTCGGCTAAGCATTTCGAAAATGACGACTTAAGCATCGATTTTACGGTGGATAAATCTGGTTTAAACCTGGCTTTTAAAGCATCGCCGAAACCCAGAACAATTATTGTACATTATCATCAAAAAACAACAAGGCAAAATAATATTGTAAAAACCGAAGATTCGCAATTAAGCGTCCAAAAGAAAACGAAATTACAGCAAGATTCTGCTTATACCCATATAGCGGATCACCAAGATCCTAGCCTTGCTACAAATAGTATAAAATCCGCCATTATCTGGGTTATTATATTATTAGCTATTGTGGCAATTGGCTTTTTTGTAATTAAGAGAAACTTATTTAGGTAATAACTGTGCCCGGAACGAGATTCGAACTCGTACATCCTTACGAATGCCACCCCCTCAAGATGGTGCGTCTACCAATTTCGCCACCCGGGCTTACAAAGAGAGCCGATATCAGATTACTAATAGTCCGCTCTTTTAATTAGCCGCTAAGGTAATACTTTTCTATTATCAAAGCGTACGATGAGCTACATCACTAGTCGTCATTACTATTGAATTTTTTTGGCAGTTTTTAATATGCCGGATATAGTTTTTAAATTTAGTGAATTGGTATTTCCGTTTGAAGTGTAAGGAATATATATAGCAATAAATCCCAAGGTCTTATCGATGGTAATACCGATAGCCACATTTTTGTTGTCACTATAAAAATAAACGTCTGACTCCTCTCCGACATAAGCATATCGTTCTTTAAAAAACTTGGCCGCTTCTTCAATAACTGCAGTTGAACCGTCAAACAATATAGCGGCACTACTCATTTTGCTATTATCGCCATACATGTATTCTATATTTCTTATTTTTCCATTTTCACCTGAATACATAAGAACAGTCGACGACTGGCCAACTAACGTTCTGCTCTCCTTAGCCTTGGTCGCAGCTATATCATCATTGAAGTTCCAAAAAGGCTCCTTACAAATCGTACTGTAAGGTAAAACAGTCACCTGGGCCTCAAAGCTATCATTACCCTTAACTGCTTTAATAGTTGCTGTGCCGATTTTTTTGGCGGTAAATTTCCCTGTCGCGTCAATAATACCAACCGCTACATCGCTGGAAATCCAATTATAAGATGATGTCGTGATATTACCGCTGCCAAGTAACGAGAACTGATGACTTTCATCATAATGCAAAGAAACCGACTTTGAATCGAGCGTCACAGAGGTTTGTACTGATGGATCTTTATTGTCTTTTTTGCTGCAAGATGTGAGTAAAATAACAGATAGAAATGCAAGGGTAATTTTTAGAATTGTTTTTTTCATGATTAGTTTAGATCAACAACAAGTTTTAGATTTTATTTACACGGAAAGATAACACAATAAATTCCCCTGCAAAAGGCTATATGAACAATGCAGCGAAATATCTTAATCCTTATACAATTGTTTAATGTACTAATTAATGAAGTAACTTTTATTAATACGCTAAGCGTAACATTTTTGCTAAATAAAAAAGCCTCAAATTGAGGCTTTTTTATTTAGGGGCGTGCCCGAGGAGAGACTCGAACTCTCAAGAGACAATTCTCAACGGCTTCTGAGACCGCAACGTTTACCAATTTCGCCACCCGGGCTTGTAAGAGGGTGCAAATATAGTTTTTCTCTGTATAAAATAAACATTAAAGTGTAAGACGGTTGCAAAAAAATTATCATAAATATACCTTAGTACATTATTCACTATCGGCAAACCATTATGATCAGAAATAAGCTATATCATATTATCAAACTGATTTTTTTGGTACTCCCCTTTAGGTCGTTTGCCCAACATGTCGAATTATTACAGCAAAATAAACCCGTTAGCATTCGTGGGTTGTCTGTTGTTGATGACAAGGTAGGTTGGGTAAGTAGCGCTAAAGGTTATTTTGCGGTTACCACCAATGGCGGTAAGTCATGGTATTGGCAGCAAATAATAGGTTTCGAAAAATCTGATTTCAGAGATATTGAAGCATTCTCTGCCAAAGAAGCTATAATAATGAGTTCGGGCACACCGGCGGTGATTTTAAAAACTGTCGACGGTGGCATTACCTGGAAAGTAAACTATCGTAAAGACGACAGTCTGTACTTTTTGGACGCAATGGATTTTGATAGTCCTAAACATGGCTTGGTGATGGGCGATCCTATTAACAATAAGTTTTTATTAATGGAGACCAAAGACGGTGGTGACAGCTGGAAGCCGATTAATGGCCCTGATGCCCTTAAAGATCAGGCGGCATTTGCCGCAAGCGGAACGTGCTTGACTGTTACCGGCTTACCAACAATCATTACCGGCGGCAGCTCTGCCGAAATAATTATCAAAAACTACTCCGGTTGGGTGCATCGACCATTGCCACTGTTGCATGGGCAAAATCACCAGGGCGTTTTTTCTGTTGTAACTAATAAAAAAAGCCTGATTGCGGTAGGGGGCGATTATAAAAATGATAAAAGACGCGATTCGACCGCATGTTATTCCGTAGACGGTGGATTGAATTGGCATTTAGCCTACAGCTTTCCATCTGGTTATCAATCTTGTGTAGACGTCATTAAAGACAATATCCTCATCTCTACCGGCACCGCCGGCACTAATATAAGCACCGACGGTGGGAAAAAATGGACACAAATTGATGGACAAAGCTTTAATGTTTGCCATAAAGCAAAGCATGGAAAATTGATATTATTGGCTGGCGACGGTGGAAAAATCGGCGTACTAAAAAATTAGCATCCTGTAAATGAAGCGCTTAAAAAAACTTAAAAATAAATTGGTATAAGCCTTGCATGGATAGCCAAATAGCTCTATATTTGCACCACTTTAATCGGAAACGGTTAATGATTCCGTAGCTCAGCTGGTAGAGCATAACACTTTTAATGTTGGGGTCCTGGGTTCGAGTCCCAGCGGGATCACGGATACAACACCCTGTAAATCAAGCATTTACAGGGTGTTTTCGTTTAAAATCAATCACGAATACACGCCCTTCTTATTGCTCAATAAATCCATTTTCACCTTCAAATAGTCACTTTTTTTAACAAAAAAAGCGTGATCCCGGCCATTTTTTACGTTGTTTTAAATCACAATTCAATGAATACTTAAACATGTAAAAATCAAATACTTAATAGAGTATTCTAACCATTTATTTGTGGTCCCCGTGTGATCCCGGTGGGATCATGTCCTTTTAGAAAAAATGAAAAATAAAAAGATGCGTTTTCGGCCCTTTTCTGTTTAAAATAGATTTTTCTACTAGTCAAATCGAATCAATTTAATTTGTTACCCAGTTGTTAGGTACAAATATGATCACATTTGGGCACCAGTCAAACATTAAAGCCAATGTGAAAGACTATCGGTAAATAATTTTTTGTAACAGAATAAGGGCAAATTCCCAATGATTCTGTAACAGAATAAACCCAGGCTAAAATATAACTAACGTTTTCTTTAGAAAAACCACGCAAAGCTTCAGTTATCTATGAGGGTGCTATAAATCATTATGAGGCAATGACTCAGCCACAAGATACACATTAGCGTAAAGCTGACTGCATAAACCGCGATTTCTCCCAGCAGACTTCCTTTCTATTCACTAACCTATCTTATTCATTGAATTTGTTGATTATGTTTCGGCTGAACATGAAAAATAATCAAAATATATCTTTGCTTTTTTGGCATAGAAAATCAAAACAGGATAAGAATGACTATGCTCCAATTATATGTCGAATCAGTATCAAAGGCGGACCTAAAGCGGAGATTTCGCTCGGTAAAAAAGCACATCTTGATGAATGGGATTTAGAAAACAAGAAAGCCAAAGGCAAAGACAAGGAAACCAAGGAAATAAATCTTAAAATCAGCGAATTGACGGTTGATTTAAATCGGCATTTTATATTACTACAAGGTCGGTACGAGAAAATCACAGCATTAATGCTTAAGAATGTTTACTTGGGTAAACCAGCGAAACAGCAGAAAGTAGTTAACAAAAGTGAAAAGCTTATAGAAAAGAAATCGTCAAGCCCCACCTTTTTGCAAACGGTAGATATACATATTGCAAATTTTGAAAAGATGGTTGAAAAGGGACTGCGCTCCGCGGAAACGCTGAAGCAATGGAACTCAACGAGAACTAAATTGAAGGAGTTTCTGCAATTTAGGTATGGCGTCTTTGACATGAATCTTGACAAAATCAAATATTCCTTTGCCCTTGATTTTTACATGTATTTAACCACCGAACAGAAAAAAGTAATTAAGGACTCCGCAGCCAAAAATCACATCAAAAAAACAAAAGGTGTATTGAACTTTGCGGAGCGAAATAACTGGATAAATAAAAACCCACTCCTGCAGTTTAAATGCGGCACAGAGGAAAAAGAAATTGAACCATTGGAGATTATAGAGGTGGAAAAGATATGGAGAAAGAAAATCTCGATACGTCGCTTGGCTGAAGTAAGGGATGCGTTTATCTTTCAGTGTTTTACTGGATTCGCTTTTCAGGACGTATATGCATTAACTCCAGAAAATATTACTTTGGTAGGTATAGCCAAGGAACGTTGGTTGATCAAAGACAGGGGAAAGACCGGTATTATCGAGATGGTTCCAATTATGCCGATTGTCGAAGAAATACTTCTGCGTTATGAAAATCATCTTTGCAGAACCGAGCATGGGCGGCTAATACCTGTAAATAGTAATTATCGTTACAACTGCTATTTAAAAGAACTTGCAACGATTTGTGGCATAAACAGGGATTTCAACACACACCTTGCAAGACACACTTTCGCCGATATCATGTTAAACATTTTGGAATTTTCTTTGGCTGAAGTAAGCAGAATGCTTGGTCATAAAACAATCCGGACAACCCAACGCTATGCACGTGTCCGAAAACAATTGATCAGTAAGACTTATGCTAATCAGAAAAAAAACTTGTTTACAACAGATGGGCAACTTAGACGAATAGGCTTATCTATGCGATAGATTGATGAATAGATCTAAATACAGCAAAGCTTTGTTCAAATTCGTATGGCCCGCAACCTTTAGATATAGTTAATTGTAAAGCCTACTGTGATCCTTTACATAACTCAATCCATGGTTATCTTAAAGATTACTTGGCTTGGGTAACGAAAACATTTTCGCCATTAAACGGCGAAATCAGAGAATTCGAATTTTTAAGCATCTTTAATTTGAAACACTTTTCATTTATAATGTTCAGTTATCTTTTATTGGTGGCGGAATATGAAATGTTTAATAATTGAACATTCGGCCTTTAATTCTTTGACTCGAGCCCAGTTTAGGAACCCTAGAAGCACGGACAGTTGGTTAGCAATTCAGAACTGCGATCTCCTATGTAAATTAATCTACATGAAGGCGCAAACCCTAAGTGAGTAGTATCGTCATTAAAAAATTCTATTGCAAGCTGTGCAAGTGTCTTACACCTATTAATTTGATAATTAATTAGTTTTAATAATCTTTTAAAAAATCTAAAATATGGACCAATTTCAAAAATTGAAAGACCTGATCACATCTGCCGAAGCAGATGCTGAAAAATTCTACAACAAAGGCAACGCAGCAGCAAGTACAAGGTTGCGGAAAGCAATGCAGGACATCAAGGTTGCCGCGCAGCGTATTGTTGGCTATAACTTTCAGAACTGGATCGGTTTGCCAACAATGCCATTTCAGCCTATAAAGAATTCTGGCAATATATCGAAGCGGCTTTTCGTACTTATGGCGTGTGGGAAAAGGTCATTCAAGAAGACCGTAAAGGTTCTTTCAATGCAAAACTGATCAATTATCGCGACGAATTGCCCGAGCAGTATACCAGCTTGGAATTAATCATTTCCGAACTTTTTCCTGAAGTCCCGTTACCGAAAAAAACCGTTCATTACATTTTTTAAATCCCCGCGATCCTGGACAACTTTTGAGCATAACTGATAGGGTTTATTTATTAAGTTTGATAAACCTTATCGTAAACTCCTTATAGTAAAGTTATGATCGCAAAAATTGATGTTCCACACTTCGGATTATTTAAAAATTATGCGTGGGATACCGTCATTTCAAATGAGACATTCAAAAAAATAAATATCATTTACGGGCGAAACTATTCCGGAAAAACTACACTCTCTAGGATGTTTAAGTGCATCGAAGACGCGATCATGCACAAAGATTACCTGGCTTGTCAATTTAAGGTTACGCTTACGGGTGGCCAGATCGTCACCCATTCTAGTTTACAAGACTTTGCGCAGCACCATAAGATTCGTGTTTACAATACAGATTTCGTGCGAGAAAATTTAGGGTGGTTGCACCGCGAGGATGGCACGATTAAACCCTTTACGATATTGGGCGCGGCAAATATTGAAATGGAAAAGCAATTAGACGAAATTGTAGAAAAACTGGGGGCAGTTGAATATAATAAAGGTTTGATACATGAGGTCGCCGAAGAAGAAGCTACCCTGGCAGATTTCCGTAAGAAAAACAATGGCAAAGCCAATGATATGGAGGATAAGCTTAAAAAACGTGCTGCCGACCATATAAAGATCACAGACACATTATTTATTGTAACCGCAACTAAAAAGACCTATACTATTACCGATATAAAGGCAGAAATAGCAGCTATTGGTGATATTCCAGATACACATTTACTTGATACAGAGGGTACAGATATTTTGCTAAAGTTGCTTAAGGAAGCGGCGATGGATGATATAAATCCCTTGCCGACAAACAAACCAAAATTCGCGGAATACACTTCGGACTGTGAAAAGATACTGCGGCAAAAGATAACACCAAGTAAACCTATTACAGAATTGATCAATGATAGTTTATTGCAAGAATGGGTGCGGCAGGGTATTGATAAGCACCGCGATAAACGAACGACCTGCGGTTTTTGCGGCAATAATCTCGGTAGTGATCTTTGGGATAGGCTTGACCAACATTTCAGTAAAGAATCAGAAGAACTGCGGAATAAGATCAAACGCAAAATAGATGAGCTGGAAATTGCAAAAAAAGAATTGAACAATTTTTTGACGCTAAAGAGAGAGTTATTCTATGGGACTTTGCATGGCGATTTTGATAGCGCATCTAAACAATGGGAAGCTGCGAGCAGCGTCTATATGGAAAATATCGAGCGCCTTATTACAGAATTAAAAGCTCGCGAAAAGGATATTTTTAAGGAACGCAGTCTACCCGAACTGACTGATGCTTCGGAAAGTCTGGTCAACGCGATCAAAGCGTTTAACGATGCTCTTACCGATCACAACCGAAAAACAAGTACACTTTCTAAAGATCAGGAAATAGCACGGAAGAAATTACGACTGGCGCATATCGCGCAATTTATCATCGACATTGATTATAAGAATGTGATGGCTGCCGTTGAAACGGAAGACAATAAACTTAACCTGATGGGTGGGGCAGTCAAAAGTAAAAGGGAAGAAATTACGCGGTTGCAGGACGAAAAAAGAAAATTGGAAGCACAGGCCAAGGATGAAAGCAAAGGTGCAGAACTTGTAAACCAGCACTTAACGCATTACTTCGGCCACAATGAATTAAAGCTTGTTGCAGTGGGTGAGCAGCCTAATATTAAATTTAGCATACATAGGGATGGTGCTCCGGCAAATAATCTAAGTGAGGGAGAATGCAGCTTAATATCGTTTTGTTATTTCATGGCTAAGATCGAAGACGAATTGAAAGACGAAACGGAAAGCGATAAACTCGTTATTTATATTGATGACCCGATCTCCAGTCTCGATAGTAACCATATTTTTTTCATGTTTAGTTTGATCGAAAATGTGATTGCCAAACCTAAAAAGTATGGTCAGCTGTTTATTTCCACGCACAATATGGAGTTTCTAAAATATGTTAAGAAACTTACTGGCATGAAGAACAGCAAGAATGTGGGGCACTTTATGATCGAAAGGCGAAGCCAAAGCAATAGCATATTGATGTTGGCACCATCCTACATGAAAAATTATATCACAGAATTTAATTATCTGTTTGATCAAATCTATCAATGTTCAGTTGGTGACAGGGAACTCATCAGTAATAACTATCAGTATAGCTTTGGCAATAACATGCGTAAGTTCCTGGAATCTTACACCTTTTACAGATACCCGACCCACAATATGAGTTTTGAGCAGCGACTATTAAAGTATTTTGAAAATGATGGGGTGACTTATACACTTGTAAGCCGCGTAATTAACGAATACTCGCACATGGAAGACCAATTTGACAGAGGGATGCAACCGATTGACATGGACGAAATAACAAGAGTTTCCAGCGCTGTTATTGAAAAGATCCGGACTGCCGACCCCGACCAGTTCGAAGCATTAATGGACAGTGTAAATCAGGTTGCTTAAATAACAAGTATATATTCCCTCTCAATAAAACCATGCTGTACGATAGAGATTACCGTATATTAACTAAGGAAGAAGAAATCCAGTTGCAAAAAGCCCGAGATTATGCTACTAAGCGTAAAGAATTTACATTAGTGCAGTTGTCACGCTATCACAAACTGATGCCTGCTGCCGGATATCACTATGAATCGCTATTCCCGAATAACTTCCTTCCGTTAATAACATTGGAAAATCATGCTTATTTAGATGACGTAAGCCGGGAATTTCAACTATTACTGGATAATTCTCCAATTGAACGAGTAATATTGAATTTCATCAATCAAAATCGTCACTATTTCTTAATAGGTGCTATTTTAAAGTCAAGCTATTTTTTCGGACATCATGCCGCATATGCTTTTAAGGAATTTGAATTGCCGCCTAATTTTATCGCTGATTATTTACTTGTCGGCAAAAGCTCTGGCGGGTATCAATTTGTGTTTGTGGAACTTGAAAGTCCAACAGGCCCTATCATCAACGCAGATGGCACATTTGGCATAGCTATACGTAACGGTTTAAAGCAAATAGAAGATTGGGATCATTGGGTCGACGGCAATTTTTCTCATTTAAGATTAATATTTCAAAAATACTTAGGTACGGAAAAATCTTTGCCGGATGAATTTATTACGCTTGATAAAACGAGGATACATTATACAATAGTAGCAGGTAGAAGAAAAGATTTCAAAGAGAAAACCTACCGGCTACAAAGAAAAATGAAACGGGAGCGCAACATTACTTTACTTCATTATGATAACTTGATCGATACAGTACAATTATTTAAACAATCGGGAAATTATTAAGCCGCCTATTTATCAATATATCCCTTCCATCGCTTCTAATCCCAAAATGCAACCGCGCCACACACAGCAATTGATCTCGAAATTTGTTCGTACGGAGCTGGGACAAGAGTACGAAGACCAATATGAAAGTGTTGATTTGTATTTAAATAGCGTGCGCCTCCAGCAGGCGCTGTTTTATCGTCCATGCGATCTACTTGAAGCGTTTTATCAAAAAACATTATCTTGCATAATAAAAAAGCTATACAGACAGGCATAAACGATGCCAAGAACCGACCAAACTTGAATACCATTGCCTTTATAGACACCGAAGTTGCACCTAAAACCAAGCAGGTTAAAGACATTGGTGCAATCAGATATGACGGGGCAAAATTCCATAAAAATTCCGGTGCTGAGTTGACTGACTTTCTGAAAGGCATACAGTTCGTTTGCGCGCATTTTATTACCCAGCATGATATAAAATACATCGGCAATTGGATAGAAAGAGCCGGTATAAGTACTGGGAACATCATCGATACCTTGTATTGGTCGCCGTTGTTATTCCCGTCTAAACCCTATCATGCATTGCTTAAAGATGATAAGTTACAAACCGACGAACTTAATAATCCACTAAATGATGCCATAAAGGCCCAAGATCTATTTTACGATGAGATAGCCACATTTGATGAGTTAGATGAGGATATGAAACGGCTATTGTACGTCCTTGTGGGACACGACCGTCGCTTCAGCGGATTTTTTAAATATATAAACTACCAGGCAGAGGGTGATACAGCAACGCTCATCCGACTGTTATTCGCCGACCGTATCTGCCAAAATGTCGACCTTGACCTATTTATACAACGAACGCCCATAGAGTTGGCTTATTGCTTGTCATTGATCAGCGCAAGCGAACCCGCTTCTATCACGCCAGGTTGGGTATTGGCTCATTTTAGGGAAGTGGAGCGTTTGATGTTTTTATTGCGGCAAAAACCATGCATTACAGGTTGCCATTATTGCGACCAGGCTTTAGATGCTCATCGAGCCCTCGACCGTTATTTTGGTTATAGTTCCTTTCGTGAGTATGGAGGTCAGCCTTTGCAACTGAACGCTGTCGATGCTGCTATCAACTCAAGATCGTTCATAGCAGTATTCCCTACCGGTGGTGGCAAGTCTATTACCTTTCAGGTGCCGGCCTTGCTCGCTGGCGAAAACGCACGTGCGCTTACTGTAGTGATATCACCACTGCAATCGCTAATGAAAGACCAGGTAGATAACCTGGAAAAGAACGGCATTACCACCGCAGTGACCATCAACGGCCTGCTCGACCCGATCGAGCGCAGCAAAGCTATCGAACGCGTTGCAGATGGTTCCGCCTGTATGCTTTACATATCTCCTGAATCGTTAAGGTCACCTACTATATATCGTTTGCTATTAAGTCGCAAGATAGCGCGGTTCGTGATAGACGAGGCCCACTGTTTTTCATCATGGGGACAGGATTTCAGGGTGGATTACCTTTACATCGGCGAAATGATCAAACTGATCCGCGAGCATAAGCAGCTCCCTTATCCCATACCGATATCCTGCTTTACGGCTACGGCCAAACCTCAGGTTATTGACGACATTTGTAAATACTTTGAAGATAAACTGGGTTTAGCTTTAGATAGATTCACGTCTTCGGCATCACGTACCAACCTGCACTACAAAGTATTAGCCAAAGGTAGCGACGAAGAAAAATATCAGGCTACGCGCGAATTGATAGAGGAACAGGACAGGCCTGCCATTGTTTACGTTTCGCGTACAAGACGGGCCGAAAAACTGGCAGAACGGCTTACAACTGATGGTCTAAACGCAAGGCCCTTCCACAGCAAATTGGATGCTGCCGAAAAAGTAGCCAATCAGGACGCATTTCTTTCGGGACGAGTAGACATTATCGTAGCTACATCTGCTTTTGGGATGGGCGTAGATAAAAAGGATGTTGGTATCGTGATCCATCATGATATTTCGGACTCGCTCGAAAACTATGTACAAGAAGCAGGACGTGCCGGACGTGATGAAAATATCGAGGCTGATTGCTACGTACTTTTTAACGAAGAGGATCTGAGCAAGCATTTTATTATGCTTAATCAAACCAAAATATCTATCAAAGAGATACAACAGATATGGAGGACCATCAAGTACCTTACTCGTTACCGGGATAAAATATCAAATTCGGCTTTAGAAATAGCGCGAAAGGCTGGCTGGGATGATAGTGTGGACAACATTGAAACAAGGGTAACTACCGCCATTGCTGCACTTGAAGATGCAGGCTACCTTAAACGCGGACAGAACCAGCCACGTGTTTTTGCAAATAGCATCCGGTCTAAAAATGCGCAGGAAGCTATCGATAAGATCATGCGGTCTGAACGCTTCTCTGAGAAACAAAAGGGAATGGCAGTCAGGATCATCAAAAAACTCTTCTCCAGCAAGAGCAAACGGCTATCGAGCGATGAGACAGCCGAATCGCGAGTGGACTATATCAGTGATCATTTGGGCATTGTACGGGATGATGTGATCCGGATAGTCAATCTGCTGCGCGAAGAACAAATATTGGCCGATGAGTTTGATCTGACAGCCTTTATAAAACGTGGCGAAGCCAAAACCAGTTCATTAAAGACAGTCAATTCATTCGGTGCCATAGAGCGTTGCCTGTTGAAATTTATCGATGAACATGATAAGGTATTCAACCTGAAAGATCTGAACGAAAGCTTAGAAGCTGACGGCTGCAGCGATGTATCGCCAAATAAGATCAAAACCATCATTAACTTTTGGGCGATCAAAAACTGGATAGACCGCACCCATTCGAACCGCTCAAAAGACCATTTTAAAGCAAAGACCAAACAATCCGCAGACCTTACGAAGGAACGATTTGAAAACCGGCATGCACTATCCGTTTTTATTATCGAATTTCTGTACAAAAAGCTAAACACGATAAAAACCGACGGACCGGAAAAAGAGGAGATACTGATCGAGTTTTCCATTCAGGAATTGCAAAAGGAATATCAAAAAGACTTGCAACTATTTGGCGCACCGGTCACAATTGACGATGTTGAAGATGCCCTGTTCTATCTGTCCCGCATAGAAGCCCTGAAAATAGAGGGTGGATTTTTAGTCGTTTACAATCGGCTGACCGTAGAACGGATCGAACAGAATACACTCATCCAATATAAATTAGACGATTACCAAAAGCTTGAGCAATTTTATCAAAACCGCACCCAGCAGATACACATTGTTGGCGAATACGCGCAAAAGATGATAGACGACTACGTGGGCGCGCTGCAATTTGTTGATGACTATTTCCGGCTCAACTACCCATCGTTCCTGAACAAATATTTTAAAGGCAGCAGACAACAAGAAATAAGCCTGAATCTCACCCCGGCAAAATATCGTGAACTGATCGGCGAGCTTTCACTAACTCAATCAGCTATCATCAGCGATAAAACCTCCAAGTACATCGTAGTAGCGGCGGGACCGGGCAGCGGAAAGACGAAAGTGTTGGTGCACAAACTGGCATCGCTAATGATGCTGGAAGATATTAAGCATGAGCAATTGTTGATGCTCACCTTCTCGCGTGCGGCTGCGACCGAGTTTAAAAAGCGTTTATTGAAATTGGTGGGTAATGCGGCCAACTTTATCGAGATAAAAACCTTCCATTCCTATTGTTTTGACCTGCTGGGAAAAGTTGGAAGTATTGATGGAGCTGATACGATAATCAAGCGAACCATTGAAAAGATAAAAAGCAGGGAGGTTGAACCGAACAGGATAACCAAGACCGTACTGGTGATAGATGAGGCCCAGGATATGGACGAGGACAATTTCAATTTGGTAAGCGCATTGATGGCCGAAAATGAGGAGATACGGGTAATAGCCGTTGGGGACGACGACCAGAACATCTACCAATTTCGTGGCGCGGACTCCAAATATCTTAAAACCCTGGCAGCATTGGATGGAGGGAAACTTTATGAGTTGACCGAAAATTACCGGAGCAAGAACAACATTGTGGAGTTTGCCAACCAATTCGGAAAATATTTACAAGGCCGTTTAAAAAACGCTCCGATAACGGCGCACCAAGCCGACGAGGGCGTTATAAAAATATCCAGGTATACAAATGGTAGTTTGATCGTACCAACGGTTACCGAGATCGTCAACACACCTTTAGCCGGCAGCACGTGCATACTTACCCACACTAATAACGAAGCTGAGGAAATAACGGGTTTGCTTTTAAAACACGGTTTGAAAGCTAAACTTATTCGCTCTAACGATGGGTTTGCGCTTTACAATCTGGCAGAGATAAAACACTTCCTTGATCAGCTGAATACCCCTGATGATATCCATGTCATAACAGACAAAGCCTGGGAGGCGGCAAAAAGGTCGGTAAAAACAAAGTTCGTCAAGAGTGAAAATTGGCCGATATTGGAACAATTGATAACAGACTTTGAGACCGTAAATCCCCAAAAGAAATACCGGTCGGATCTGGATGTTTTTATACGCGAGTCGCATTTAGAAGACTTTTATCAGCGCGATACCGAAACCATTTTTGTATCAACCATCCACAAAGCCAAGGGGCGGGAATTTGACAACTTATTCCTGATGCTGGATGGGTTAGAGAACACGATCAGCGAACAGCAAAAACGAGAACTTTATGTAGCGATCACAAGGGCTAAACAAAACTTGACGATACATCTGAATAGCGGGCATTTCGATCATATCCAAACCACGAACATGCATCGAACGGAGATAACAGGACAAAACCCACCTGCCGATCAATTATCCATGCACCTGACACATAAAGATGTTCAACTAAATCACTTTTATAATGTGCAACCACATCTTGCCAATTTATTAGCAGGTGATAACTTACAATATCGCGGCGACGAATATTTGGAGAGCAACGGTTATCCGGTGATCAAACTCTCAAGGCAATTTATGGAAAGGGTAGCAGCACTAAGAGCCAAAAATTTCAAACTAAAAGAAGCAAAGGTTAATTTTGTGGTTTGGTGGCGAAAAGAAGGCACTCAACACCGGATTATGATCATTTTGCCTAAACTCACTTTTGGAAAAGAAGTCTAATGTACAGATAGGTCCCCATCTCCTAAACCATCAAAGTTATTTTTAAATTAAGGAAATTTAAAGACAAAATACTTCGTCCAATCTAAAGGAGACAATGTAACAGTAATAAGATACATCGCGTATAGTAATCCTTCCATGGTTTGATCAGGCGTTCTTGTTTTTTCAATTATTAGTGACCAATTCCAAAAATCTTTGCCCGTCAGCCGGATCCAAACCTAATTTTCTAACTTTAATTTGAATGAGTTGAGCAAGTTCGTCCCCGGTTAACATTGGCTCCCCGCTGATATAGCCCTCATCCAACAGATAAGTCTCCAGCCTTTCCCTGTTACCCGATCTAAAACCTGAGACGGCGTTTTGGCCAAGTTCAAGGATAAGTTCTTCCGGGTTATAAATAACCGCCGCTTTTAACACCTCATAAACTTCCTGGAGATAGCGTTCCGTCACCGCATTAGAACCTTTCAAAACATTCAAATCGATGGCCTTTGGCCTTCCCTTTTGATAAAGTTCCTGGAATGCTTCAAGCAGCCTGATTTTCTTTTCTAACTGTTGAAGCCTGTCCTGATCGAAACCAGGTATAATCCCGCCATTTTTGATGTAACTGGTCAACTGCCCATAAGTAATTATCCGGTTTTCCAGGCAGGTCGCCAGATCCGACAAATCATCCAGTAAATACCACAAGTGGAGCTGAGCCGGATCCTGGGCCATCAATTGAAATCCGGGGACAGCAATCAATTTCCGGTAGCTGTCATGGGTCTGCCCGGCAATGGCTGGAATCTTTTCAAACAGGTTCAGCGAAAAAGGCTCGTCGTTAGCCGCAAGATAATCACTTTTTTCGTTTGCATCACTTTCCAGCACATATATCTTAATTTCAAAACCGACATGCTCATCAGCGTATGATTTCCATTTGGCAATTTCTTCCTTTTGCGCTGTAAAATAAAAGACCTGCCGACCTTGCAGGGCTATCTCCGCCAGCGCTTCAATGATCTGACTGGCGCGCTGATCATCACTGTTCGCTAACAACTCATCGGCAATAATGGGGATCTGAAATTCCTTCTCCTGACTTTCGATATAGGCCAAACGGATACAAAGTAATAATTGGATACGTGTCCCAGTGGATAACTGGTTCAGACTTTGCCCCTCATGAAGAATATGATCGTAAGCCAGAAAATCCAGCTGCGCCATATCGTTGATCCTAAGTTCATACCGCCCATTCGTGATCTTGTTAAACAACTGGTTCCCGCGTTTCAACACATTGGATGAATTACGCTCCCCGCCTTCCTTCTCCAGGTGGCTGATCAACAGGTTGCCCGTCAGGGCGGATAAATTATCGTCGTAGACTTGCTGCAGGTTATCAAGTGCGGCTTCTTTTTTAGCCAAGGCATCTTCCAGGTCGTGCCCGCTTTTTTCCCGTTGTATCAGCGCATTCGTACTGATGATTTTATCGTTGAGTCCATCGAATTCAGCGGCCACGGAAGCAAAATCGCTAACAAAGCGTTGCGCTGTCGCCAGGTCCATATCCGGCAGTTTATCCTTATAGGACGCATATGCCTCATGATTTTGCTGCAAGCGCTCCATCTCCGCGTACAAAATCTTCTTTTCCTGGCAGCCGGCTTCGGCTTTTTTGTAATCATCCAGTTGGTACACCAGTTGGTACACCTCGTGCTTATCTGGTGTTTCCAGGCCCAGCCGTTTATAGATCCCCTCAAGTTTCAGACCGGCCTCTTTAAGCTGTTTTCCCTTTTCATCACCTAATTCAATAAGGCCATCTATGGTCGTTACGGTATTTTTCCGGGCGTTTTCTTTTTCTAATAAATGTTTAACAGTAGCCTTTGCCACTATACCATCTTCTACCGCAAGGCCGAAGTCGTTCAGTAAGCCGTTGATCTTTTTCAATTCAGCATCCCGTTGGTTCGCTGCAGCTTTTTCCCTGCCGCGTTTCCCTTTCAGTTCTGCGGCAAATTCTGCATACTTACTCAACTGACTGATATACCAAAAAAAAGCGCTGTAATTTTTAAGGTCATCGGAAGGCAGCGCTGGCGCATGCCCCAAGAACCTGATCCAGTCGTCGCGCTGAGCTTCGGTCTTTTGCAGCTCGGGCTGCAGGGATTCTAATTCCACTGTCAGCCGGTTCACTTCCTGTTTTTCCAGAGCATAAAGTTCTGCCGCCTGTAGTTGAAGGCATAATTCTTCAAATACGGTACGGACATTCTCCGGTTGCCAGTCAGTCGGCTCCTTTAGCCCCGTTTTTCTGAAGTCTTCACGGCGGACATCAGCTTTCCCATGCGCCTTTTTACCTTGCCCCAATAACGCGAAGGCAATCAGGATAATAACCCCGGCCATTCCCCACCAACCCCATAAAGCAACAGCCAGGGCAACAGCACAAGCGCCCGCCACAAGCAACCACAACCAGTATATCTTTGTCCCGTCGGTTCCCTTTTGTTCGCCAAGCCAGTTGGTCAGTGATTTTATCCCCTCTTTTATTTGACCCGCGTTTTGATTTACGGGAGCCGATTTTTTGCTTAAACTGTCAATCTGGATCTGTATAAATTTCATTTGACTCAACAAACGATGCGCGCCGTCTATAAATTCATCCAACTTCGCTATCTTACTTAGGTCCATCTTAATTTCCTCACCCGGCTCGTAGTCCGGATGTATCTGTAATTTCAAGGCCTCCATGGTCCCAGTCAGGTCTGCAATCGCTATACCCAGCTCTGAAATCGTGCGTTCCGCTTCGATAAGTGCCTCAACGCGGTCCTCCAGTTCCTTCAGCACCGGGGGACTTATCCCCTTTTCTGACAGGCCCAATTCACTGATCGCATCTTTATGTTTTTGAATAGCTTCCCGGTTCGTTTCCAGTCCTATCCGCAGGGCTTCCATCCGGTCCTCTAGTGCAATGATTTCCTCATATTCGTTACCGAACATGGCCCTAAGTTGCTGTGGATAAGCCGACAATTTAAGTCCATGGCTCTCTTTGAGCTCCCTGGCTTCCAAACAATTGACCATCGCCTGGTAAAATTCTTTTAATTTACTGGCCTCCGCAGCTTTGTCGCGTGCCGCTATCCAGACAGACAGGGAATTTTCTTTGTCTTTTAAGTCTTGCTGCTTCCCATTGATCTCTGCTACCTGGGCATAGGCGGCTGTAACACCTGTGTAGGCGCCGCTGTTTTTCTTCTTGATATCACTGCTGTATTTTAAGGCGGCAGCCGCGTTGCCTAAATTGTAACCGCCCATTGCTTCCTGGTAGATCTTCCCGGCAAGATCCTTATCATTGATATGCACCAGTTCCTGTAAGGCAAAATTATACCGTACCGATTCATCGCTTGCCGGAATGCCGGGTAATTCACCTGTTATGCCATTCCGCTGGGCGCGGAACTGTCCGTAATCCAGCCTGACATCCCAATTGTTATTCCCCGTTTCAATCGCACCCTCCAAATTCATCCTGCCGGATGTTGGTGGCCATAAAAGCTGGTGAATAGCTGTTGCCGTACTGGTCTTCCCGGAAGAATTAGGGCCAGCAATAATATTAACATGTCTGGACAAGCCAGCAATTGGTTTCAAACCATCGGGTAAACCCGGCATTTTGCGGACATGCAGCGAGGTAAAATGTAAAGATTGTTTTTCCATGACTTTTAAGAATTAAGTTGTCCGTTAAGTTCTGCCAATAGGCGGTTACACTCGTTAAGGATGAAATTCATGCCTTCCTGGTCCCCGGGCGGGCCGATCCGCCGTCCGATCAATAAGGGGGTGTACGTTCCGGACTGATAGGCATGGCTGGCTTTAACTTTCCAGTCCGCGATCAACCGACCCAGGAAGGGCGTGACGACACCTTTCCTATGTTCGAGGATTGTATGTGCAAGGACACCGGCGGGCGAATTGGACAATGCAAGTTCCTCGAGTTTTTGTAATGCCGGCCGGAGGCGGCTATAGATCTTCCGGACGCTGATAGTAGTCCTGTTGAGTACCTGGCTATACTGGATAATGTCGCGGGTCCAGCGTTCCACCTCGTTGATTGTGATATGTTCTCCGGTCAGTTTGACCTGGTAAACTATGGACTGCAATTCCGGCATTTCATTTTCCGCGTCCATGCCGTCTTTCACTAGGGCATTGATGATCCGGTCTCTCAGTTCTGTTTCCTCGTCAATGGCGGAAACTGGTATTTCCACGGTACGGTATAAAACAGTTGACAACAACACCTGACTGATGCCGATCATACCGGACCGACTCACCTCCGCCAGGAGTGCCCCATGGCCATCGGGTTCTTTTGCGCTCATGGCCTGCGGGGAGCCTACGTACCAAACTTCCGGGTTTTGCCTCAATCGCTCCGGTTTATGGATATGGCCCAGCAGCCAGAGATTCACCTCGCTTTTGACTAACTCATCCAGTTTGAAGGGATGATATTCGCTTCCTGGCTTATCAATGTCTCCGTGCAGCAGCCCAATGCAGGGATATTTCGCATCATAGCCAGGCAGTCCCCAATCTAAAAATGCGCTTTCCCTGACCGACTTTGTAGGAAATGACCAGCCAGCAAATTGGACAAGCTGTCCATCTTTCTCAAATTTTTGTACTTCCCACTGGCCTTTAGCACCGATCAAATGGACATTCGGCAACTTTATATTTCCGGCGATCCCGGCTAATACGTCAAAATCATGATTGCCGGAAACCATATATACGGCTATACCATGGCGGTGCAGTTCTTCAAAGCCCCTTTGCAGGGGACCGACTGCTTCAAAGTAACGGTTATCCCAATCCACGATGTCGCCGCAGAGCGCTAAAACATCCACATTATTTTGAATACAGTAGTTGATGATCTTTTGCCAGGTATACTTGGTGGAAGCATGTGATCCGGAAACATCTGCCGAGGATTTACCTAAATGTAGATCCGCAGTCGCGAGTATTTTGATAGACATAAGCCAAAGATTTAGTTCCTCTAAAGTACAGTTTAATCACATCAATAGTTAAATCTTTCAGGGCATCTAATATTATTTAATCGCAACTCCAGCCCCCCGAATGACTTCATCTTTTTAAACACAAAACTACTCTCGATATGGGCATTAGTGTGTTTGTCCTACCTGTCTGTATTCTGGCCTCGGGTTTTTCCGTGAGATCCAAAAAGAAAGAGGCTGCTGCTAAATGCTGCCCGCACTGTGGGAAAGTACTTCATAATTAAGGATGGCGGATTTGCGGTAAAATATCGTTAATTTCACTTTAATTATGACTACTGAAACCTTACCCACAATCCAAATAGACTTAACATTGGCACCCGTGATCAATTTTGCTATGCAGCAAAATCATGTTCCGGTGGTAAAACAGCTGATCTTGACCAATGCTGGTGAATTAGATTATGAGGACCTAACAGTGGAAATCCGTTCGGAGCCCGAATTTTCAATTGTTTGGAAAGCGAGCCTTGATCGTTTGAAAGTGGGTGAAAGTTATACTTTTGGGGCGGTACCGCTACGCATCTCTGCGGCTTATTTGGCAGGTTTAACCGAGCGGCTCAGCGGTCGTTTGAATTTAAAGATCATGGCTGCTGAACAGGTCATCAGTTCAGCCATTTATGATATCGACTTACTGGCCTATGACCAGTGGAACGGCGCTGGTTCAGTACCAGAGTTACTCGCTGCTTTTGTTACGCCAAATCACCCTGAGATCCCGGCGATTATTCGTAACGCCTCGGTTCTATTACAGCAATGGACGGGTGATCCGTCGTTTAATGCTTATCAGACCCAAAATCCAGATCGGGTAAAAAAACAGATGGCGGCAATCTATGAGGCCATCGCCGGTTTGAATTTGATCTATTGCGCCGTTCCAGCCAGCTTTGAAGAAACCGGGCAGCGGGTAAGACTGAGCGATTCCATTCTTTCTCAGCGACTGGCAAATTGTTTAGACCTTTCACTTTTATATGCAGCCTGCTTGGAGGCTGTGAGTATCAATGCGTTGATTGTGATGATCAAGGGACATGCTTTTGCGGGCGCTTGGTTGGTGGACGAATCTTTCCCGGACGCAGTCAATGACGATCCATCGCTCATCACCAAACGAACTGCGGCTGGCATCAATGATATCGTAGTGGTCGAATCAACATGTATGAACGCAGGTAATCATCCGCCTTTTGATGAGGCGGTGCGTTCAGCGGATGCCAGGATGCTTGAGACGCACAACTTCCAGCTATTCGTGGATATCAAACGGGTGCGTTTTGGTGGCATTCGCCCACTGCCACTCCGAATACCCGATAATCAGGGCTGGGATATCCAGTATGATGAAAAACCACTGACTTCGGGTTATACGCCGGAAGAGGTGTTACTGGATCACAAACCTTTGCAGGTTGATAAAATAGGTATTTCCAAGCAACAGATCTGGGAGCGCAAACTACTGGATCTTACACTGCGAAATACTTTATTGAATACCCGGATGACCAAGAGCGTAATCCAGTTCATTAGCATTAACTCTGGTAAACTGGAAGATGCGCTAGCGGCTGGTAAAGAATTCCAAATACTGGCTAAGCCTTCTGACTGGAGCAATTCTCCAAGGGATGCAGGCATTTATCAAGCTGTCAATACTTCTGACCCAATCTCGGATCTGGTTAACCACGAACTTTCCCATCAGCGATTGCGGACGTACCTGACTGAAACCGAGTTGAACCTAAATTTAACTCATCTATTCCGTTCGTCGCGGTTATCGTTGGAGGAGAATGGTGCGAATACTTTGTTCGTTGGCATTGGCCTGCTCAAATGGTACGAAACGCCGGCAAGTGAACGCCCCCGATTCGCACCTATTTTATTGATCCCTGTGGAGATCATCCGCAAATCCGCTCAAAAGGGTTTTGTGATCCGCTCTCGGGAAGAAGAAACGATCCTGAATATTACTTTGCTGGAAATGATGCGCCAGGATTTCGGTATTGGCATCGGTGGCCTCGAAACTTTACCCAAGGATGAAAGCGGTGTGGATGTTCGCGGCATTCTGAATACAGTACGGCAGGCGATCATGTCCCAGTCTCGCTGGGATGTGGAAGATCAGGCTTTACTGGGAATTTTTTCTTTTAACAAGTTCATTCTGTGGAATGACATCCATAATAATTCAGCACAGTTAGCAAAAAACAAAGTGGTGGCGAGCCTGATCTCGGGTAAGTTACAGTTAAATAGTTTACCCGTTGTTACTGATCTGGATATTCACCCTGGTGAACTTGCTTTACCGATCAGTACCGATTCTTCGCAATTACAGGCTGTTATCAGTTCGGGTAAGGGCGAAAGCTTTGTTTTGCATGGCCCCCCTGGTACAGGTAAATCCCAAACGATCACGAATATCATCGCTAACGCACTCTACAACGGCAAAAAGGTATTGTTCGTTTCGGCAAAAAAAGCGGCACTGGAAGTTGTTCAGAAAAGACTCGAAACGATCGGCATTGGCGATTTCTGTCTGGAACTACATTCCAATAAATCCAAAAAGTCCGATGTGTTGGCGCAATTGAAAAAGGCGACTGAGGTTATCAAAAAAGACAGTCCAGAAAATTTCCTAAACACCGCTGAACGGCTTTTAAGCGTGCGGAATGAACTCAATGTTTACGTGCATGCCTTGCACCGCAAACGCCCGGGCGGTTATACACTTTTTGAACTCTTCTGTAAGTATGCAGAGTTGGCCCAAACTCCTTTTACAGTATTTTTTCAGGGCAGCGAGGTTATCCGGTTATCAGCGGCGGACTTAACAACTTGGGATGATCTGGCTGCTGAGTTGGAAACCGTGGCTGCCATTGTTTCCGCACCTGCTCAACATCCCTTAAGAGAGTTACAGCTATCAAACTATAGTCAGCAATTAAAAACAGATATCCAGCAGACACTGGAAGAAATATTGGAGTTTGCTGCCCAACTGGATCTGACTCGCGCAAGTGTTACCGAAGCTTTGGGCTTTGGCGGCCATTCGGCTGATCAGACCGAAGTGCTAGGCGAAATGATTGGGATTTTACTGAAATTGCCGGATTCACCTGCATCATTTTTAACAAATGAATCGCTGGAACAGACGCTGGCCCAAGTCATTGGTATCGCTGGTCATGGTCAGCAACGCGATGCCTTACGCACCGACTTGCTTCAAATTTTCAACAAAAGCATTTTGGAATTTCCTGCCGAACAAGTATTGGCAAATTGGGAAATCGCCGCTCAAAAGTGGTTCTTACCCAAGTGGCTGAAGCAGAGAGCCATTATTAAATCGCTTAAATCTAAATCGCCTTCCGGCAATTTTGTCAATGAGGAGATCCCTGGACTTCTAAATAAGATCATCGCCTATCAAGCTGAACAGTCCCTAGTTTCCGGTGCTGTTTATTTACCGGGCTTAACAGGTTTTTTGTGGAACAATGGCAACCCCGATTGGGCGGTTATCATCCAGGTGAGTCAGGCCTATATCGCGCTAAACCGGGCGGCCTCTAAAGGCATCGGCCTGGATGGTTTGAAAAGCTGGCGCGAGCGTTTTGCAGCCAAACTCAACGAAGGAAGTGGCGCCTACCTGCGTATACATGAAGCGGAATTTCGGAATTTTATAGCGTTGGGCGGACGTTTAAAGACCTCTCGTGAAAAAATCCAACTGTTATTAACAGGTTCGCCGATTACTAATCTTCAGGTTCAAGCAGAACAGTGGCTTCGCAATCTCGATGGCTTAAAAGACTGGTTTACTTACACGACCACTAAAAGCCGGCTAATTGCCGGCGGTTTAATTGCCTTAGTAGATGCGTTTGAAGATCAAGCTATACCGTCTGATCAGCTATTAAATAGCTATAAAAAAGGGCTTTATAAAAGCATTGCCGATCAATTGATCGAAAACAACCCGGCACTTTCTGGTTTTCACGGACAGTTGTTCGAAGGGAAGATCCGCAAGTTCCGCGAACTGAGCGACCAATTCGAAAAACTTACCCGTGAAGAACTCTACGCACGGTTGGCGGCCAGGACGCCTTCATTTACTCAGGAAGCTGCTCAAAGCTCAGAAATTGGGCTTCTGCAACGAACATTGCGCAATAATGGGCGTGCTATGCCACTAAGAAAACTATTCGATTTGATTCCAAATGTATTGCCACGGCTTACGCCTTGCATGCTCATGAGCCCAATCTCGGTCGCCCAGTATTTTGATGCCAGCAGCGCCAAATTCGACTTGGTTGTTTTCGACGAGGCTTCCCAAATGCCAACCTGCGAAGCAGTAGGCGCTATCGCTCGCGGTAACAGCGTAATTGTGGTAGGTGACCCTAAACAGATGCCGCCAACCAGTTTCTTTTCGACGAATACTTTTGATGAGGATAATGTCGAACAAGAAGATCTGGAAAGCATTCTTGATGATTGTCTCGCACTATCCATGCCATCTTATCATCTTTTATGGCATTATCGCAGCAAGCATGAAAGCTTGATCGCTTTCAGTAATGCGATGTACTATGATAACAACTTACTGACGTTTCCTTCGACCGATGATCTGGCAACAAAAGTTAAACTGATAAAAGTTAAAGGATTTTATGATCGCGGAAAAACTAAGCAGAACCGGGCGGAAGCTAAAGCAATTGTTGACTATATTATTTACCGCTTATCAACGCCGGCGATCATCAAGCGGTCTATGGGAGTAGTGACTTTCAGTTCAGTCCAGCAGTCGCTGATCGAAGATTTACTAACCGAAACCTTTTTGTTGCGACCGGACCTGGAACGCCTGGCCTACGAAGCAGAAGAGCCCTTGTTTGTCAAAAATCTCGAGAATGTCCAGGGTGATGAGCGCGACATAATTTTATTTTCAATAGGTTACGGGCCTGATGAGACCGGTAAGGTAGGCCTTAATTTTGGGCCGATTAACCGCGAAGGTGGTTGGCGGCGCTTAAATGTGGCTGTTTCGCGGGCACGTTATGAAATGCAAGTTTTTTCCACCTTAAGATCCGATCATATAGACTTGAACCGTACTAATTCTGAAGGGGTGGCGGGTTTAAAAGCTTTCTTAGCTTATGCCGAAAAGGGCAAGCAAGGCCTGCCGACTAATCTGATGAGTGCTAACAAGCATGATCCGGGGCTGGAAGAAATTATAGCCACAGAAATCCGAAAGCATGGCTATCAGGTCAATACCGGGATCGGTTGTTCTGCCTATAAGATCGATATTGGCATAGTGCATCCTGATCATGCTAATCAATATATCTTGGCCATCCTTTGCGACGGGCGCACGTATCAGGCGGCCAAGACACCAGGTGATCGCGAGATCGTTCAGCCGGGTGTACTGAAAAGCCTGGGCTGGAATATGATAAAGGTTTGGTCGGCAGAATGGTGGGAAAAACCGGACAAAGTATTACAGGAAATATTATCCGCGATTCACCATGCTCAGCAAGGCATCAGGATAGAACCGGAAGCTATACCCGAGCAGGTCTCAGAGGAAACGATCCCCTACAATTTTCGGGCGACGAAAGCCACGGCAATACATACATCTTATTACGAAGCTGCTAATGTTGAGGTGATCCGCAGTATCAATTCTGAAGATTTTTTTCAATATGGCTACCGAAATACCATTAAGTCACAGATTCATGAGGTATTAGCCGTAGAAGCGCCGGTCAGTAAAAATCTTCTGTGCAAACGCGTCCTTTTAGGCTGGGGCATTGCCAGAATGGGTTCCCGAATCTCGGTGCATTTCGAAATCATCTTCAAGGAACTTGGCCTACAGCAAACCAGCGATAATGGTAATATCATCTTCTGGCAGGCCGATCAACAGCCGGAAACTTATCAGCTTTACCGCCTGCCCCCCAACGAAGTGCTGAAGCGAGACGCCGATGACCTACCCTCACATGAGATTGCGAACGGCATTAAAGCGGTTTTGCAAAACCAGATCAGTCTTACCAAGGAGGATCTGGTCCGAGAAACCGCCAAATTATTTGGTTACGCTCGCCTCGGGACGAACGTGGACATTGCCATGCAACTCGGTATACGTGTAGCATTGGCCAAAGGCATTGCAAAAACTGAAGGTCAGCGGATTGTGTTGAATGAATAGTTAAATAAATTTATCATTGTGAGAGTAAAAGATGTTTGAAAATCAAGCACATCTTAATAGTATTTTATTTTGATAATACAACATTTGTGATTGTCCAACTATAGAATTATATTTGAACTGGGATAACCGAAAGTTCTTAATTTGCATCAAATCGTGTCAATATAACCGATGCCCAAAATGATGCCCTGTTTGATGAAAAAATGATAAAAAGTGCGTTTAAAGCACCTAATGGCATATTAAAATGAGTCTGTCGGGGTCCAAAAGGACCCCAGCGGGATCACTGAAAAAGCCTCTCTAAGCAATTAGAGGGGCTTTTCTGCTTTTTATTGTGCGGAATATTAAATTTCGTATTAATTCTATGTCATTCTCCCTACTACACAATAGAATTCAGAGAATCTTAATTTATTAATAATCTTACAAGATGATTAATGGGTATTGAAAACAAGAATAATGAAATTGTTGGACTGCTTACCGAAAAGATCGTGTGCGTCTAGATAAATTAAATCAGAAATCGCAAATAAAACTAACGGCCGATTATCCTTTATTGAAATACACCAAATTATATACCCATTGTACTACGAATTACAGCTTCTGCTTCAAATACCAGTTTAGTATGATGATATGCGCTTAGTAGAAAAGTTAAATCAGTCCACCGACTAACGTAGATGATATAGTGAGTCCACAATTAATCGGATTTCGAATTTTTCGATTACATCTGTTAATTTACTAAAGAACTTATACCTTAGAGACCGAAATCTAAATCTTATCATCATGAAAAAAATTATTCTATCCTTTGCGATAGTTCTGTCGAGCTTTTGTTCGTATGCACAATGGTCAAGCGGCACAGGTACGATTTATCCCACAACGATAACTGATAACGTCGGCATTGGAACGGCAGCCCCATCAGAGAAATTAGAAGTCAATGGGAATTTAAAAATTAATGGGGTGCTTTTGCCAAGAACTACAGAATCGAACGCAGTCGCACTTTCTTTTTTATCTGAGATTTATGCGAATTACTTTCTGATGTCACCTGGAAATTATTTTGGTTGGCGGCAAAGTACTTCCCATACATTGTCATTAGACAGTTATAATACAGGTACTAATAAAAATGTATTATCTATAACACAGGGAGGATTTTTGGGTATAGGCTACACAACCGACCCAACAAGTGGAAACTTATTTGCAGTTAACGGCAAAAGTTATTTTGGAAATAATATATCAATAGTACAAAGTGGTAACATTACCCCTGGTGTCGGCTCAACTTACGGGCTAAGAGTATACAACGGTAGTTCCGAGCAAGCTACTGTTGGTTATGATGCTTCCTATGTTTATCTTCAAAGTTGGTCAAGCAAGCCATTGCAAATTAATAACCTGGGTAACAATACCATAATTAACTCAAGTTCGGGCAATGTAGGTATCGGCACTCCAACTCCTGCGATGAAACTTCATATCGCGGGTAGTGGCATCTCAACGGATACGCAATGGATTGAATTAATTGATCCGCAAGCCAACTCAGGCACAAGCAGTTCTCTGCTTTTGGGACAATCTAATGGCGTGTCCGCAATTCAGGTAGGTGCAAGTAATAACCTGACAATACAACCGACAGGTGGCAACGTTTTGATCGGGCAAACTACGCAGGCTAACCCTGCATATAAACTTGATGTCAATGGCAGTGCCAGAGTTAATGAGGTCGTCGTAAATTCAACAGGCGCAGACTTTGTATTTGAAAAAAAATACAAACTAACTACGCTATCAGAGGTCAAGACTTACATCGATGAGAATCATCACCTGCCACAAATACCATCTGCTAAAGAGATGGAGAAGAATGGTTTGAGTGTAGGCGAAATGAATACCAAACTATTGCAAAAAGTAGAAGAACTCACCTTGTATCTTATAGAGAAAGATAAACAGCTCTCAAATCAACAGCAAAACATAAAAGCGCAACAAAAACAAATTAATGAGCTTAAAGAACAATTGAAAAATATTGCAAAGTCTTTACCTAAAAATTAGACCTTACCTTATGTGAATTGGAATTACGATAAGAATCCGGTTCCAAATATTAATTATAGATGCAACGCAAATTTATTAGATGAAATATTATCTTTTGGTAATTTGGATACTATTCAAATGTTGTACTTGGGCAGTTTATCATTGGTGTTTTACAGGATATTTATCGAGCAAATAAATTTAACTTTTGTATTTTCAGCCGCCCCTCCGAAAGAAATGAACGTCCCACTTTTAAATTACCTTTCGTAATAATTCTTCTAATGCCGTTTACACGACATGGGATGGCTCATATCCCGATACTACGGCATTCCGTTTTGGGAATCTAGTTAGTTCTCCTCAATATTATAAGCGATAGTCGGGGCAAACTAGCGCCAGGACATTAACAACAGAGACGGCCGGATCTTTCAAAAATATATTACAACATCCGTAACTTCCACGTATTTTTGTTGTTTTTTGAAATGTGAAACAACGCCAATTTGATCGTCTACTTTTTTTGTTTTTATCGGCTTGCTAAAAGTTAACTATTTAGGCCTTCAATAAAACAAAAGCGATTCGATATCTATACGATGTGGTCCATCTTATTTCTTTAAAAACATTCATAAAATTAAAAGAAGAAAGTGTACTGAGTTTTATTATCACCATTTACCTCAAATATTTATTGAATGATGAAACTTTTTTTTATTTTCGCGACACTTCTAGACCTATTAATAATAGATAGTGGAACTATACAATAATTAGTAAATAAGTTGTTTGCTAAGTGTATATTAAGGTGGAGAAAATACGTAAGGTAATGATGGAATAACTATAAATGTGGGAACAATGTTTGTCTCACCGGGCATAATTGCTAATTGCCTTCCTTATATATTTTCATAAATTTTATTTATTAGGTTAGTACAATCATAAACATGCAAGTGTAATCGGATGCTGTAACGGCCTTATGACTTTACAAAGAACAGAATGAATCGAAAAGGATATCTAAAAGATTCAGATGAGATGACATTGAAAGAGCTTATCCATCAAATCTGGGAAATAGGTAAATATATTTTTTTTAAGTGGCGATCATTTTTAATGATCGGCATCTTAGGGGCAGTAGTAGGATTTGCTTATGCGCGTTTTAAACGCCCGACTTATACTGCTACTACAACCTTTGTACTAGAAGCTGTTGACGGTAGCAGAGCTGGGTTAGGACAATATGCTGGATTGGCTTCAATGGCAGGTATTGATGTTGGAGGAAGCAGTGGAGGACTTTTTCAGGAAGATAATATCATTGAATTATACAAATCAAGGAAGATGTTGGAAAAGACTTTGTATAGTCATCTCCTTGAAGATTCGACCCAGTTATTAATAGATAGATATTTAAGTTTCAACGACTGGAGAAAAAAGTGGGTTGAAAATCCAGAACTAAAAAAAATCGATTTAAAAAATGTTATTAATGCTGATGTAGCTGACCCGCATCTTTTGCGCTTACGAGATAGCTTGGTTTCTGTTATCGTTAATGATATTGATAAAAATTATTTAACCGCAAACAAACTCGATAAAAAACTAAGTATAATTAAAGTTGACGTTAAATCTCCCGACGAGTTATTTTCAAAAGACTTTAACGACCAGCTAGTAAAAAATGTTAATGACTTCTATGTTCAAACCAAAACAAAAAAATCTTTACAATCCGTTGCTATTTTGCAACATCAAACAGATTCCGTCAGAAACATTTTGAACGGAGCTATAAATAATGTAGCAAACATTAATGATGCAACACCCAACTTAAATCCGGTAAGGCAAATTTTACGTGCTCCGGCACAACATTATCAACTCAATATAGAGGCCAACAAGGCAATATTGAGCGAATTAGTTAAAAATTTAGAGTTATCGAAAATGAATTTGAGGCAAGAGACGCCTTTGATACAAATCATTGATAAACCTGTATATCCACTACTTAAAGATAAGCTTTCAAAACTTAGGGGTATTGTATTCGGATTTGTGGCAGGAGCAGGAATCGCCATATTTTTTCTTGCTTTCACGTTCATATTTAAAAAAAAATTAAATGAATAATCTTAACATCACCATAGTAGGCTTAGGGTACGTAGGACTCCCTTTGGCTATAGAATTCGCTAAAAAGTATAAAGTTACCGGATTTGATATCGATGAAGAGAGGATTGCCGAATTATCTTCAGGTTTTGACAGAACAAAAGAAGCGGATTTAGATGAATTAAATAATGTAATCTCTTTAAATTCAGGAGGCAACGAAGGCTTGAGTTTTTCTTCAAAAATAAATGACATTAGCCAAAGCAATGTTTATATAATAACCGTACCAACGCCTATAGATCAGTTTAAGGCTCCGGATTTAAAACCCCTGAAAGCAGCTTCCGAAACTGTAGGTAAGGTACTGAAAAACAGGGATATTGTCATTTATGAATCAACAGTATATCCGGGATGTACAGAAGAAGAATGCGTACCAGTTTTAGAAAAAATATCCGGTTTAAAATTCAATCATGACTTTTACTGTGGGTATTCTCCAGAACGTATAAACCCCGGTGATAAGGTTAACACTTTAACCAAAATCAAAAAAGTAACCTCAGGTTCTACCCCCGAAATTGCTGAGGTGGTTGATCAACTTTATGCAAGTGTTATTACCGCCGGCACTCATAAGGCCCCAAATTTAAAAGTTGCCGAGGCCTCCAAAGCTATTGAAAACGCACAGCGAGATATTAATATTTCATTTGTTAATGAACTGGCTTTAATTTTTGACCGTGTTGGAATAGATACCACCGACGTAATTGAAGCAGCAGGTACCAAATGGAACTTTTTGAAATACAAACCAGGATTAGTTGGGGGACATTGTATCGGTGTCGACCCTTATTACCTGGCTCACAAAGCCGAATCTTTGGGTTATCATCCTCAAGTCATACTTTCAGGCCGAAGAGTTAATGACAATATGGGCATGTTTGTCGCTAATAAAGTAATCAAGTTAATGATCCATAAAGGACATAAAATTCAAGGCTGTAAGGCATTGATCTTAGGGGTTACATTTAAAGAGGACTGCCCGGATATCAGGAATTCGAGAGTTGTAGATATCTATAATGAGTTGAAGCAATTTGGACTTACTGTAGATGTGTATGATCCGCATGCAGGCCATGAAGAAGTGTTAAACGAATATGATATTGAAATGGTTAATAACATCGATCAGCATTATGATGCTATTGTATTAGCCGTAGCTCATCAGGAGTTTTTGTCCTTAAATTTGAAGGGACTTAAGAATGGGCACAATGCTGTAATATTTGATACTAAATCTTGTCTTGACCGTACTTTAGTTGACGCTCGTTTATAATGAACAATATACAAATGGTTGACCTTAAGGGGCAATATCAAAAAATAAAAAATGAAATAGATAGTGCATTACTTAAAGCAGTAGAAGGTGCCGCCTTTATTAATGGTCCTGAAGTAAAGCAGTTTGCAGAAAATTTAAAACAATTTAATAAAGTTCAATCTGCAGTTACTTGTGCTAATGGCACAGATGCATTACAAATTGCTATGATGGCTTTGGGTTTTAAGCCAGGAGATGAAGTGATAGTCCCTGCTTTTACCTATATCGCTACGGTTGAAGTTATCGCATTATTAGGTCTTATACCCCTATTTATTGATGTAAGAGCTGATACTTTTGAGTTAGACCACGCTCAGTTAGAAAAAACCATAACTGATAAAACAGTAGGTATTGTTACTGTGCATTTATTTGGGCAATGCTCAAATATGGATGCAATTATAGCAATTGCGCAAAAGTATAAACTCGCCGTAATAGAAGATACCGCCCAAGCAATGGGAGCCGAATACATTTTTAGAAATGGGGCAAAGGCATTTGCAGGTACTATTGGTAATATAGGCACTACATCTTTTTTCCCTTCAAAAAATTTAGGATGCTTTGGTGATGGGGGGGCCTTATTGACACAAGATATTGAATTGGGCGAAAAAGCACATATGATAGCTAATCATGGCCAACGTAAAAAGTACCATCATGAAAGTATTGGCGTAAACTCAAGATTAGATACCGTGCAAGCCGCGATATTAAATGTAAAGATCAAATATCTGAATGAATACAGTGCCGCACGCCAGGAGGTAGCGCAAAAATATGATGAAGGTTTAGCGGAAATTGAAGAACTGATCTTACCTGTTAAGGCTAGTTATTCAACACATGTTTACAATCAATATACCTGCCGTGTAATAAATGATAACCGTGACAGTCTAAAAACTTATTTGCAGGATAAAGGTATTCCAACTATGATTTATTATCCTGTGCCTGTGCATTTGCAGAAGGCATACCAGAATTATGGTTACAAAGAGGGTGATTTTCCAGTAGCAGAGAGCCTTTGTAAAGAAGTTATTTCATTTCCTATACACACTGAAATGAAAGCAGAGATGCAGGATCACATTATAGAAAGTATTATCAGTTTTTTTAACTAATGGAAAAAAGTTATTTCGTACATGAAACTGCCATTGTAGACGATGGGGCTGAAATAGGAGAAGGTGTTAAAATATGGCACTTTTCTCACGTTATGGCGAATTGTAAGATTGGGGAGAAATGTAATATCGGACAAAATGTTGTTATTTCTCCTGGTGTAGAACTTGGCAAAAATGTTAAGATTCAAAACAATGTTTCGGTATATGAGGGAGTAACCTGTGATGATGATGTTTTCTTGGGTCCGTCGATGGTATTTACCAACGTTATTAATCCCAGGAGTGCAATTAACAGAAGAGGGCAATATCTGAAAACACATGTAGGTAAAGGTGCTTCTATAGGTGCCAATGCAACTATTGTTTGCGGACACGATATTGGTAACTATGCCTTTATAGGCGCAGGTGCGGTAGTTACTAAAACAATTCCACCGTATGCCCTGGTAGTAGGTAATCCAGCGAGGCAAATTGGTTGGGTTGGAGAATATGGACATCGGTTAAACTTTAATGCCGAAGGTTTAGCTGTTTGCCCTGAAAGCCAGCAAGAGTATAGCCTTGAAAATGATTCTGTAAACCGAATTAAATAAAATGGTAACTGAAAGGAAAATAAAATTCGCTGTAATTGGCTGTGGCCATATTGGTAAACGTCACGCAGAAATGATAACCCGTAACATTGATTGCGAACTTGTTGCACTGGTTGACGTAAAAGAGAAGTCTCAGTTAGGTCTGGAGAAATACGAGGTCCCGTTTTTTAAAAATATCGATGAATTTTTAAACTCAGGAATAGAAGTTGATGTAGTGAATATTGCTTCACCCAATGGGTTTCACGCAGAGCAGGCTTTGAAATGCCTTGAAGCAAAGAAACATATTGTAGTTGAAAAACCAATGGCATTGACTAAAAACGATGCTGAAAAAGTGATATTTAAGGCCTTACATGTGCACAAACACCTATTTGCAGTAATGCAAAACCGTTATTCTCCACCATCGATTTGGATTAAAGATTTGGTTGAATCGGGAAAACTGGGAAAAATTTTCATGATACAGCTTAACTGTTACTGGAACCGCGACAACCGATATTATAAACCTGAAAGCTGGCACGGTAAAAAAGATCTCGATGGTGGAACACTGTTCACCCAGTTTTCACATTTTATTGATATTATGTATTGGCTTTTTGGAGATATAGTAAATATCCAGGCAAAATTCAATGATTTTAATCATGCCAACCTCACCGATTTCGAAGACAGTGGTTTTGTAAATTTTGATTTTGTGAATGGCGGTATGGGCTGCCTTAACTATTCTACCTCTATATGGAATCAGAACCTCGAAAGCTCAATGACCATCATAGCAGAGAATGGTAGCGTAAAAATTGGTGGCCAGTATATGAACGAGGTTGAAGTTTGCCAGGTAAAGGACTACGTGATGCCGGAATTAGCACCTACTAATCCTGGCAACGATTATGGTGCTTATAAGGGCTCGGCTGCAAACCACCATTACGTAATTGAGAATATTGTAGACGTATTACGGGGCAAAGCGCCCATTACAACAAACGCACTTGAAGGGCTTAAAGTAGTTGATATAATTGAAAGAATTTACGCAAGCAATGGGATTAAAAAATAAAAGAGTTTTAGTTACAGGCGCCGATGGGTTCATTGGCAGCCATTTAGTAGAGCACCTGCTGGACGAAGGCTGCAACGTTAAAGCATTTGTATATTATAATTCTTTTAATAGTTGGGGTTGGTTGGACACTTTACCTCAAGACAAACTAAACCAGATAGAAATATTTGCAGGAGATATACGCGATCCTAATGGCGTAAGGAAAGCAATGAAGGACGTAGATATTGTATTTCATCTTGCTGCTTTAATAGCTATACCCTTTAGCTATCATTCTCCTGATTCTTATATTGACACCAATGTTAAAGGCACACTCAACATAGTGCAATCAGCTAAAGATTTTAGTATTGAGCGGGTACTTGTCACTTCAACCTCAGAAGTGTATGGAACTGCTAAGTACGTACCTATCGATGAAGAACATCCACGGCAATCGCAATCGCCCTATTCGGCCTCAAAGATAGGGGCTGATAGTATTGCAGATTCGTTTTTTAGAAGCTTTGATTTACCTTTAACCATAGTGCGCCCATTTAATACTTATGGCCCCCGTCAATCGGCAAGAGCGGTTATACCCACTATTATAACACAATTATTAAATGGCAGCCAGGAAATTCATTTAGGCGACATCACTCCAACGCGCGATTTGTTATTTGTAAAAGATACTGTAAAGGGCTTTATAGAGATTGCTAAGAGCGACCACCTAATTGGTCAGGATTGTAATATAGCCACTCAATCAGAAATATCCGTTGGAGATTTAGCCAATGAACTTATCAGCCAAATTAATCCATTAGCTCGTATTGTATCAGACAATCAACGCCTGAGGCCACAAAAATCAGAGGTCTTCAGGTTATATGGTTCAAATCAAAAAATTATAAAAAATACAGCCTGGAGGCCTTCATATACATTATCAGCTGGCTTAGCCGAAACTATAGAATGGTTTAAGGATACGACCAATTTAAGTAAATATAAAGCCAATATTTATAACATTTAGCATATATCGTGATGAGTTATAAGATCCCATTATTTGATCTGAATTTTGATGAAAATGAAGAAAGAGCTGTTGTAGATGTTATACGCTCAAAGTGGATATCTACCGGACCTAAAACTGCTGAATTTGAAGTAAAATTTGCCAATATGTTAGGCGCTGGGTATGCGGTAGCATTGGCTAATTGTACAGTGGCCCTGCATCTGGCCTTAAAGCTGGTGGGTGTTGAAAGCGGAGATGAGGTAATTTGCCCTTCTTTGACTTTTGTTGCAACAGTTAATGCTATAAGGTATATGGAAGCAACTCCAGTTTTTGCCGACGTAACCAGTATGTCAGATCTTACCATATCACCCCAGGATATAGAAGCAAAAATTACTGCGAAAACCAAAGCTATCATAGTAATGCATTACGGCGGTTTTGCCTGCGATATGGATCAAATAATGGCGATTGCTAAAAAGTATAACTTAAAGGTAGTTGAAGATGCCTGCCATGGGCCTCTTTCTGAGTATAAAGGACGTAAATTAGGAACAATAGGCGATGTTGGTTGCTTTAGCTTTTTTTCTAACAAAAACATTAGCACAGGCGAAGGCGGCATGCTAATAACCAATAGTTCTGAGTACTATGCCAAGGCAAAATTGCTTCGTTCGCACGGAATGACATCTATGTCATTTGAGAGAGCCAAAGGTCACTCTACAGAATACGATGTAATTGAATTGGGCTATAACTATCGGATGGATGATATACATGCGGCCATCGGTATTGTACAACTTGATAAAATTGAGGAAGATCTGGCTAAACGGGCCATCCATAGGAAGAATTATATTAACAAACTGAGTGATATCAGCAGTATAGTTATTCCTTTTAAAGATTATACAGCATTTTCTTCCAATTATATTATGACCATTGTTTTAAAAGACTCGGAGAGCGATAAAAGAAATAAGGTCAGGGAAGCGTTGGCAGAAAAGGGAATTCAAACAAGTATACACTATCCTCCGGCACATAGATTTTCAATTTATGAAAAGAACTTTACTGAACTGCCATTAACTGATTATGTTGCCGATAATTTAATTACACTGCCAATGTATTCGAAGATGACTGAAGAATCTATTGATTATATTGTTGCATCCATAAAGCAGGTGTTATGCGCATAACTATTTTAACGGACAATCCCAAAAGTTGGTTTGTACCATACGGAAATGAGTTGCTTGAGCGCTTAAAAGCTTCGGGCCACGTAGCCGAATATGTTTATAATGCTAAAGACATACAAAAAAGCGATGTGTGTTTTATTTTAAGCTGTACCAAACTGGTAAATGAAACCACATTGGCTTTGAGTGATAACAATATAGTTGTACATGCATCAGACCTGCCACAGGGCAAAGGCTTTTCTCCATTACAATGGCAAATACTTGAGGGCAAAAATCAAATACCGCTAACATTATTTGAAGTAGTAAAAGACGTAGATGCGGGGCCTTATTATCTTAAAGATACTGTGGTATTTGACGGTAGTGAATTGCACGGTAAGTTAAGAGAAAAATTAGCACAAAAAATAATAGAGATGTGCCTTCAATTCGTCGAACAAAGAACTTCCCTACTGCCTGTTCAACAAAATGGCATTGAAACATTTTACAAAAGGCGAACAGAAAAAAATGATGAACTCGATGCTAATAAAACAATAGCAGAATTGTTTAATCAGTTTCGGATTGCTGATAATGAAAATTCTCCGGTATATTTTTATATGAACGGGCATAAATATTTTTTAAAGATCTATCCGGCTATTTAGTAGCACTTATTATCTATGTTTAAAGCTGACAACTTTCAGGAAATAATAATTTCTCCTCAAAGTACCATTCTTGCTTCGTTGAAAAGGATGGATACTATCAGAAGGAAATTACTATTAGTATTCGATAATAGATATGCCGGGCTGTTGTCTATAGGCGATATACAAAGAGCAATTATCAAAGGCATTAATCTTGAAACACCAATTATTGAAATTTTACGGGGCGACTATATAACTGCTACACCTGAATCTACAGTTGAGCAAATTAAAAACAGCATGCTGGTAATCAGAGCTGAATTTATGCCTGTAGTTACAGAAGAAGGTGAAATTAAAGCCGTGTATTTCTGGAAGGATTTATTTGAAACAGAAACGTTATTACCAGTAAAGCAATTCAACCTTCCGGTAGTTATCATGGCCGGCGGATTAGGAACTAGGTTAAAACCTATCACAAATGTTTTGCCTAAACCCTTAATACCTATAGGTACCAAAACCATTATAGAAGAAATTTTTGAACAGTTTGGTAAACATGGCTGTAATGAATTCTATATCTCGGTTAATTATAAGGCAGAGTTTATAAAATCATACATACATAATTTAGGATTGCCTTACCAGGTTGATTTTTTTGAGGAAGATATACCGCTCGGGACAGCTGGCAGTTTAACTCTTTTAAAGGATACAATAAAAACAACATTTATAGTAAGTAATTGCGACATTTTAATAGATCAGGACTATTCTGAGATATTAGAATATCATCGGGAAAATAATAACGAGATAACTGTAGTGGCTGTGCTTAAACATTTTCCAATTGCCTACGGTATTATTGAAACCGGAGAGAACGGACAATTGTTAAATATGAAAGAAAAGCCTGAACTCACTTTCAAAATAAATAGTGGCATGTATATTCTCGAAGCCAATCTATTAAATGAAATTCCGGAAGAGAGCTTTTTTCATATTACAGAACTAATTCAAAATGTTACAGCTCGTAACGGCAAAGTTGGTGTATTCCCTATTAGTGACGGGGCCTGGAATGATATTGGTGACTGGCCCGAATATAAAAAAGTTTTGATGAACAACGGCTTTATAATATGATTATTAATGGCTAGTAAGTTTGTGAATCTTTTCCTGAAATTCTCTTTCGGTGGTCTGGTTTCAGCCGTCATATCTTTTTTCAGTACCCCAGTCATCACAGCACTTATCATGCCGGCAGAATTCGGAAAAGCGTCGATGTTTATACTGGCATTTAACCTTCTGCTTCAGATAATACTACTTGGTGTAGATCAAAGTTTCGTCAGGTACTTTTACCAGGATAAATTCAAAAGCAACAGTGGCGCTTTACTGGCAAGCACAATTACGGCTCCCGTAGTATTTGCTTTGTTAGCAATGGTAGGGTTATTGTTATTTTGGAGACCTATTAGTATCGCTCTTGTTGATACTCCCAACTTTACTTTTGCTTTATTATTGGCGTTTACCTTATTAATCGGGGTGGTTGAAAGGTTTTCAACCTTACTAATCCGAATGATGCAGGACGCGGTTCTCTTTTCCAATCTTAAAATAATACAGGTAATCACCAATTTTGCGGTAATTGTTTTATTTGCTCATTTTGTCGAAAGGTCATTTTTCGCCATTATTTATGGCAACATACTGTCACTTCTTTTTATATCGTTAGTGGGCATATATGCCAAAAGAAGAATCTGGTTGCAATGGTTTAAAGCCGATAAACAAACGATTATTAAAGCATTAAAATATGGATTGCCTTTTGTGCCAGTATTTGTCATAGCCTGGATATTTGAAGGGATTGATAAGATGGCCCTTAAATACTATTCTAACTTTTCTGAAATAGGAATATACACCGCCGCATCAAAAATTGTAGCAGTTCTTATGATCCTGCAAACGACGTTCTCAAATTTTTGGATACCTATAGCATATGAAGCGTTTGAAAATAATTCAGCTGAAAGCAGGAAACTTTTTGAGTCGGTTTATTCTAAGCTAAGTGTTTTATTTTTTATTGTCTCTCTGTTAATCATGTTAGCAAAAGATCTAATTATTTGTCTTTTTAACAAGAACTATTCAGAGGCCATAAATGTGGTGCCTTTTTTAATATTTATGCCGGTAATGTATTCGCTTTCAGAAATAACTGTTTCAGGTATTAATTTTGTTAAAAAAACGCAGTGGCACCTGGCCATTTCAGCATTGTCTACGTTGGTAAATTTTATTTGCGTTGTTATTCTGGTTCCAAAATACGGCGCTAAGGGTGCTGCAATATCTACTGCTATCGGATACATTGTATTTTTTTATACTCGTACATTTATATCAAACTACTACTTCCCGTTAAATTTCAGATTGAAAAGGACAACAATCTCCATTGTCTTATTATTTGCGGTGGCCTTCGTAAACATAATTTGTAATAAAACCACTGTCTTTTTTATCAACCTAACTGCTTTGGTGGCCATTGTGCTGTTATATTTCAGAGAATTAAGCTCAGTGTATAGTAGCTATATAAAAAAAGGCCTGGCATGAAAATTTTAATTATAACTTATTATAAAGGAGCGTTGCCTTTTGCCGATGAGCTTTCAGAGGAATTAATTAAGAAAGGCCACCATGTCGATTTATTGGACATGTTCGATATGTTCACAATGTCGTTTAATAGCATCCGAACAGTAAAATATCATATAAAAAGTGCGACCTTTCGGCGCCTGTTTAATCTGAGAATTGTAGGAATAATTTTAAAGTTTTTTTATTACAAGTATTACTTTTTAAGATTTAAGCACCGATATGATCACATCTCTATTCATTATGCATTCCCCTTTTATCGCTATTTTATAAATAATTTTAAGAAAACAGCTGATAGCGTAAGCCTATGCGTATGGGGATCTGATTTTTACAGGATTAGTGATAAGGAAAAAGAATCTTTCCGCTCATTTTATGAAAGATGCGATAGTATAATTATCGGTAATACGACGATGGCTGATGATTTTTCTTCATTTTATCACCATAAAATCAGGGATAAGCTCAGGCTTGTCGGCTTTGGCATTGGTAAACTGGACAAAATTCGCAGTCTTAAATCCGAGTTCACCAGGGCTCAACTAAAAACACATCTTGGCTTGCCCGACGATAAATTAATCCTGACTATTGGATATAACGGTATTAAAGCTCAGCAACATTTATTGATTCTGCAATCATTACTTCATATTCCTAAAACATTCAGAGAACAACTCTTTTTGTTAATTCCTTTTGGATATGGAGGTGATCAGGTTTACCTAAATGAGATCAAGGAAGAACTAAAGCAGCTTGAGGTAGATTATAAAGTATTCAACCATTTCATGTCTGACGACGACGTGGCCAGGATAAGAATATGTACTGATATCGCTATCAACGCGCAAATTTCTGACGCTTCGTCGGCTTCAATACAAGAACATATGTTTTCAGAAAATATTCTGTTAGCGGGCGAGTGGCTCCCTTATGAGTATTTCACTGATAATAAAGTAAAATTTTGGACATTTAACGAGAATACTTTAGCAGAAAAAGTTTTAGTAACTTTGCAGAATTTCCAATCATATCAAAAGCAGGTTGAGCATAATAGTGAAGCGATTTACCTTCTCTCAAGCTGGGAAGCAAGAATAGATCAGTGGATAAATGTTTTCAATGAAAAGCCAATGCTTAATCCCGGTCATTAGGTTTTTCAAAAGTTTAAATAAGATTAATAGAAAATGAAAATATGTACTGTAGTAGGTGCACGGCCGCAATTTGTTAAAGCGGCGGTAGTATCGAGAGCTATGTTGGAAACGAATGGAATTTCAGAGATATTGATTCATACAGGACAGCATTTTGATACTAATATGTCAGATGTTTTTTTTGAGGAACTAGATATACCAAAGCCTCATTATAACTTAAAAATCGGCGGGGGCACTCATGGGCAGAACACTGGCCGAATGATTGAGGGCATTGAGAAAGTGCTACTGGACGAAAAGCCGGATTATTTGCTTGTTTATGGCGATACGGATTCTACCCTGGCCGGCGCTTTAGCAGCGGCAAAACTACATATACCAATAGCTCATATTGAGGCAGGCCTGCGGTCTTTTAATCGTAAAATGCCTGAAGAAATAAACCGGGTACTAACTGACCATGTATCCACGCTGTTATTTGCGCCTACAAATACTGCTGTCAAGAACTTAATCAATGAAGGAATTGCAGCCGAAAAGATCAGACAGGTTGGCGACGTAATGTTTGATGCTACGTTATATTATGGTAAAAAGACTCGCCGTCCGGTGCTTCCGGATAATAATAAGGATAGCTTTATGCTTTGTACCATACATCGTGCAGAAAATACCAACGATCAGCAAAGGTTGCGCGAAATTATAAATGCATTAAACATTATTGCTGAAACCATACAGATAGTATTACCTATTCATCCAAGAACGTCTGGCATTATCAGTAAAATGAGCAATGTACAACTAAGTGATAATGTGATAGTAATAGAACCTGTTGGATTTTTGGAAATGCATTGGCTGCTGCAAAATAGCGCAATGGTGATAACCGATAGCGGCGGCGTACAAAAAGAAGCTTTTTTTCACGGTAAAGCATGTGTAACATTGCGCGATGAAACCGAGTGGATAGAATTGGTTCAGTCGGGCGTAAATAAATTAGCCGCCCCAGGTAAAACAAATATACCCGACGTTGTTGCCGGAATGACCAATCTAAAAATTGACCCCTTATTGAATCTTTACGGTGATGGCAATGCAGGAAAAAAAATAGTGGAGATAATTAAAACGAAGTGATATTGGCTTAATAACGCGAAATGGAAACTATAGTTCATATACCTAACTTATCGCTCGGTAACACCCTGTCAGTTGTTAACATGATTAACCGCCTGGGCGGTGAAGTGATTATTGCTGCAACACCCGACGAATTGTCTTCTGCAAAAAAGATAATCTTGCCGGGCGTAGGAGCGTTTGATGTGGGCATGCGTGAACTTAAAGATCTTGGATGGATAGATGTACTTAATAAGCTTGTACTCGAACAAAACGTCCCCATACTCGGTATCTGTCTCGGCATGCAATTCTTTTTTGAAGACAGCGAAGAAGGAGTTCTACCTGGTTTAGGATGGATACCGGGAAGATTAAAACGTTTTGTAAGTACTGAAGAAAATCCGATAAAGATACCTCACATGGGTTGGAATGCGATTCATGTGCACCAGCCCGATAGTATCATCCCCGTAATGAATGAAGAGGAATTAAGATATTATTTCGTACATTCTTATCACGCCATATGTGGTGACATCAATGATCTGGTAGCTACTGCTCATCACGGATATGATGTTACCGCAGCAGTGCAGCGCAATAATATATACGGTGTACAATTTCATCCGGAAAAGAGCCATAGTTTCGGGATGGCGTTATTAAAAAACTTTTTATCTGTTTAAATGCTGAAACACAGAGTAATTCCTTCGTTACTTTTAAAGAACGGCGGACTTTATAAAACTTTAAAGTTCGACAAACCCAAGTACGTAGGCGATCCGATCAATGCTATCCGGATTTTCAACACCAAACAGGTTGATGAACTGATGGTGATTGATATCGATGCCAGCAGGTCGCAGAAAGAGCCCAACTACGCATTGATAGAGCAGTTTGCTGGTGAGTGTTTTATGCCACTATGCTATGGCGGCGGTATCAAAACAGTTGAGCAGGCATCCAAAATATTTAAACTAGGTGTGGAAAAAGTGTGCCTGCAAACGGCAATACTAGATAATACAAAACTGATTAAAGACCTTGCAGAAAGGTTTGGAAGTCAGAGCGTGGTTGCTTCTGTCGATGTAAAAAAAGATTGGCTGCAGCGCCCAAAGCTCTATAAGGCAAGTGCCGGGCAAACACTGTCTACAAATTGGTTAACATATATTAAAGAGGCAGTAGATGCCGGTGCCGGAGAAATTTTATTAAACGCGGTTGACCGTGATGGCACATTGCAAGGCCCCGATTTAAGCCTGATTGCCCAGGCCAGTGCCGAAATATCAGCTCCATTGATTGCACTTGGCGGAATAGGTAGTTTAAAGGATATTAAAGATGCGATTGATTCTGGTGCCAGTGCGGTAGCAGCAGGCGCGTTCTTTGTGTTTCATGGGCCCCACAGAGCTGTGCTGATTACTTATCCCGAATACAAAGAGTTAGAAAAACTATTAAAATATTAATATGGCAACTTCATACCAAATTTGCACCCGTTGTGTAATGGATACAACAGATCCGACCATTGTATTTGACGAGAATGGGGTTTGCAATCATTGCCACACTCATGATGAAGAGATGAGGAAAAAGGTGGTTCAAGGAGCCGCTGGTGAAAAAAAACTTGACGAAATTGTAAGTAAAATTAAGGAGCAAAACAAAAATAATAAATACGATTGCGTTATCGGTGTTAGTGGCGGAGTTGACAGCACATATGTTGCCTACAAAGTAAAGCAGCTCGGTCTTAGGCCTTTAGCAGTACACCTTGATAATGGATGGGACTCTGAACTCGCGATTAAAAACGTAGAAAACATTTGCCGCAAGCTGGATATCGATCTTCATACTATCGTGCTGGATTGGAATGAGTTTCGCGACCTGCAACTTGCTTTTCTTAAAGCTTCCACTCCCGATTCAGAAATCCCCAGCGATCATGCCATTGTCGTCTCTATGCTAGAGACCGCTAAAATGATAGGTGTTAATCATATTCTTACCGGCTATAACGTCAGGACAGAAACACACCTGCCGGCAGAGTGGTCGCAAGGCCACTTTGACTGGGGTTATATTAAAAACGTACAAAAACAATTTGGCACCGTTAAACTTAAAACATTCCCGCACCTCACCCTGTTCAATTTCCTATTTCCACCTTACGGTAAAAAATTCATCAATATTCTTAACTATATAGAGTATTCAAAAAAAGACGCAATGCCAATACTGGAAAAAGAAATTGGCTGGCGTTACTATGGCGGTAAACATTATGAGTCTATTTATACCCGTTGGTTTCAGGGCTACTGGTTACCAACTAAATTTGGTTATGACAAACGCCGCTCCCACTTATCAAGCTTGGTATGTGCAGGAGAAATAACCAGAGATGAGGCGCTTGAAGAGCTGAAAGAAGCCACCTATCCGCCAGAATTGCAAAAAGAGGATACAGCTTATGTTTTGAAAAAATTTGATCTGACAAAGGAGAAGCTGGATGCTATACTACATGCCCCAAAAAAATCTTACTGGGATTACAAGCCATACGGTCGTATCTATAGAACCGGTTTATTTAAGGCCTTGAGAAAAATGTATCGGACCTTAAAAAAATAAGATAACGCATGAAAAAAGTTATAATGTTGGCGACATACTTCCCTCCGGCAGGTGGTATCAGTACATTTCGAATTACAAAATTTGTTAAATTTCTGCCTCAATTTAACTGGCAGCCGGTTGTGCTTACAGTCAATGAAGAGTCGTACCGCGAATGCGAATTCTTAATAGATGGAACATTACTTAAAGATGTTGCTGATAATCTGATTATCTACAGGACCGGATTAGCGAAAGAACCTGTTTTTTTAAAAAGCCTGCGCAAAGGATTGCCAACGCGCTGGCTTAAGCCTCTTTTTGCTATCATTGGCGAGGTTATTAAGAAGGAAAAACCCGCTCTACTGTTTGCTACCGGCGACCCTTTCTTTCCTTTACTGGTTGCCCCTTTTGCCAAGCGTCGCTATGGAATTAATTATGTCATTGATTTGCGCGACCCCTGGAAGCTGGCGGTAATGGATAACCCCATCAAAGGTATAAAAGGTAAAATATTTCAACCTCTTAATAATTTTCTTGAACCCAGGGTGCTAAAAAAGGCATCTAAAATTATTGTGGTATCAGAGAAAATGGCACAGGATTATCGCGAAGCATATCCCCAACGTAACCCGGACGATTTTATAGTCATTCCTAATGGTTATGACCCCGACGATTATGACGCCATAAGTCCGGCATCATTTGACGATTTTACGTTTACCTACGCGGGCAAATTTTTGTCCGGAAAATCATTTCGCGATCCGACACCTTTTTTGCAAGCAATGAAAATATTGCGTGACAGAGGAATAAAAGTTATCTTCAGATATGTAGGCCCGGTTAATCCGGAAGTGAATAATATTGTAGCACAGACCGGTGTGAGTGATCAGTTTCAATCAACCGGTTACCTTAGTTATCATGACACCATTTCAAACATGAAAGGATCTGATGTACTTTTGTTGATAGGAAGCGGACAGGAAACCGAACAGACCGGCAAAATTTTTGATTACCTGGGCTGCAAAAGGCCAATTTTAGCACTGGCAGGACAAAAGGGAGGAATTGCCGACGTTGTTAACGGAATTGAAGAAACCACATTAATAGAAAATAAGGACCCGCTACATATTGCAGATGCTATCGAAAAAATTTACAACAAGCGGAGTAAACAACCGGTTGAAAGAACAAACATTGATAAATTTTTAAGATCAAGCCTTACAGGAGAATTGACAAAAGTATTTGATTCGGTTCTTCAGAAGCAACAATAAAACCTTATCTCAATATTTAAGGATCATGTTAAAAGCTGTAAAGATAGTATACAACCTGCTGATGTCAATTTTAGCGATGCCTGTCGCTTTATTGCTTATCATTGCCGGTAAACTTGCTATTCTTTGCCGCGCTTACTCAGAGATATCTATTATCGCGTCAAAAATCCCATTAGGCTATGGCGTTACCGTACGGTATATTTATTACAAGTTTACGCTAAAGAGTCTGGGCAGCAATGTTAAATTTAAGTATGGAACATTTTGTCAATACCCCACTGCGGTAATAGGCAACAGAGTGCTATTTGGCTACTACAATGCTATCGGAGAAGTGTCAATTGGTGACGATGTAATAGTTGGTGGGTTTGTTAATTTTGTAAGCGGCACCAGGCAACATTCTTTTGAAGACCATAGCCAGCCCATCAGCACTCAAAAAGCTACAGGAAGAACCACTATCCATATCGGATCGGACGTGTGGATTGGCAGTAACGCTTTAATAGCAGCAGATGTAGGCTCAAGATGTGTAATTGCAGCAGGTAGCATTTTGATACGACCAGCAGAAAGCCGCGCCGTATATGGCGGCAACCCTGCAAAGCTGATTAAAACAATCTAAAAGGAGCTCAGAGATGTTTTTCCGGTTTATTTTAGTTAATGTATTTTCTTTTATAAAGCGCTTTTTCGCCTTTAATGCAACGCTTTATAATGCTATTGTTTTTATACCGCTATTCACTGTACTTAGTCCGGTTATCTCAAAAAGGTCGTTAACTTTTGTTATTATTTTTTCCTTTATTCTGCTCATTACCGGCAACATATCCTCGTACGGAAACTTTATTATGTATTTCCTGCTGCTATTAGCCGTACCCATGTTTAAAAAGGTAAACTTTGAGCAGTTGCTTTCCAGGTCATTCTGGTTTTTTATTATTGTTTGTCTTTATGGCCTTTCGCAAAAGCTTTTCGGTTACTCGGCAATAGAAAAAAGATGGATACAATCCGGGCTTAGTTTTGCCGACGAAAGAGAATTTCTGACAGATGATCTACGGCCTTTTTCTACATTTGCCAGCATGCCCGAATTTACCTTATTCATAGCCATTTTTGTTTATTATTATAAAACAGAAGGAAAACGTATTTTACTTCTGTTTGCACTTTTTATGCTATATATAGCAGGCTCTCGCGGGGTATTCGTTTCAACGCTGGTCGCGTATTTTTTCACGTTCGTTGTCAAAAAATACAATGGCAAGTATCTCTTCCTGTCGTTTTTTATATCATTGCTGATTTTCTTTGCGTTGGTTTTTGTATTCCCGATATTATTCGGCTCTGTCGATACAACATCGCGAATGCTGGCCTATGGAACATTTAATGGCCGTATAGAATTACTAACTAAGATACTTGACCAGGCATCGTTTTCTTCATTATTTACAGGCTTAAATATCAAAAAGATTAGCGGAGCCGACACATTCGACAACCTCTACTTTATGCTCATTGCACATTTCGGTATTTTTGGGTGCATTTATTTTTTATTTTTCTTTTTAAAGCAAAAAATCAATAGAAAAAACTTTTACTTTTTCTCTATTTTTCTTGGATACGGTTTTTATGCAGATGTGGTTTTCAGCTATTATCTAATGTTTTTATTTTTCATCGCTATTTATTCTTACAGCGATGAAATAAGCAATTTTTTAAATAAAAAACCGTCGGTGGTAAGCCATACACCAGACGCTCAAATTAGTTCATGAAAAAAAAAAAGATCTTAGTTTTAGGACAAACACCGCCGCCATACGGTGGCCAGGCGCTCATGTTGCAAACTTTGCTGGAAGGTCAATATGAGCATGCTGAACTTTTCCATGTCCGTTTAGACTTTTCTAAAGATTTTAATGATATGGGTAGCTTCAAGTTATACAAGTTGTGGGCTTTAATAAAGGCCATACTTCTTACTTGGACATACAGGTTTCGTTACAACATCGATATTTTTTACTACGGGCCGGCAGGGCCAAACAAGATGGCCATGCTAAGAGATGTCATATTACTGGCTCCAACACGCTTCTTGTTTAAGAAAACTATTATTCATACTCATGCAGGAGGATCAAGCCGGTTATACGATGGCCTCTCTCCCCTATTAAAGTTCTTTTACAGGGCCGCATTTTTTAAACCTTCTGTGCTGATAACCTTAACCGATTATAGCCATGGCGATGATATTGTGTTGCAGCCCGAAAAATTATTTGTGGTTCCTAACGGCATTAAAGACGAATACCCGCTTTACGAAAAACACTGTGCACCTAGCGCGGACGGCCTTACTACCTTTCTTTATGTTGGCGCAATGTATGAAGAACGCGGCACCGGAATATTAATAGAAGCAGCGCGAATACTTAAGCAAAAAGGCTACAATTTCAGAATTAATCTGGTTGGTATTTTTATTTCTGCGGAATATAAAGCACAATTGACTAATTTTGTAAAAGAGTACAAACTCGAGAACGAGGTTTCTTTCCTCGGTACAAGAATAAATGAAGCAAAGTGGAAAGAATACTGTAATGCCGATGTGTTTTGCTTCCCCACCTATGTACCGTCAGAAACCTTCGGGATAGTGTTAGTAGAAGCTATGCAATTCAGGATGCCTGTTATTGCAAGCCGATGGAATGGTATTCCATTTGTCGTTGATGAGAATGAAAATGCGTTGTTGACTGAACCTCAAAACACACAGGACACAGTTGAAAAAATGGAGCTTTTGATAAATGACCATCATCTACGTCAACAATTAGGAGAGAACGGAAGAAAAAAATTTTTAGAAAAATACTCCATAGAAACCTTTTTGAAAAATATGGATAAAGTTTTTGCCGAAGTATGAGTGAAATGAAGTTATTGATTACCGGAGGGTCCGGCTTTATAGGAACCAATTTAGTTGAACTGCTGCTTGATAACAACATTAGCGGTATTTTCAACGTTGATAAGGAAAAACCATTAAACGCGCAGCATAATAAATTCTGGATAGAATGCGATATAATGGACGAAGAGCGTTTATCAAAGGTTTTTAAACAATTTGAGCCAACTCATGTATTGCACCTCGCTGCTCGTACGGACACTGCCAGCCAAAATTTGGACGATTACTTTGAAAATACTGAAGGTACCAGAAATGTAATAAATGCTATTGAGAATACACCCTCTGTTAAACGCGTTGTTATAACTTCTACTCAATACGTATATAAATCAAAAGAACAGCCTTTACCGCACTCTGACGAACAGTATATACCACATACGGCTTATGGCATAAGCAAAAAGATCACCGAAGAATTGACGCGCAATTCAAAAATGAACTGTATATGGACGATTATACGACCAACAAATGTTTGGGGGCCATGGAATATGAGGTATCCTAACGAGTTTTTAAAAATTGTGGATAAAGGCTTATTTATGCACCCTGGCAACACGCAGCCGGTAAAATCGTATGGGTACGTAAAAAATGTGGCGCATCAGATATTTGGTATATTAAAGGCGCCCGCAGAAATTGTAGATAAACAGGTTTATTATGTAGGAGACTTACCTATGAGCTCTGCAGAATGGGTAAACAGCTTTTCAGTAGAATTAACCGGCAGGACCGTTAGGAAAATTCCTTTTGGTTTAATGAAAATGGCGTCTTACGCGGGTGATGTGATACGGAAAATGAATATACCATTCCCACTTCATAGTGTGCGATTCAACAACATGATCGATGATTATTTAACACCGATGCAAAAAACAGTTGACAAATTTGGCTTGTCTCATCCTGATCATGATAATAATGTCAAGGAAACCATCAATTGGATAAAAAACGATGGCAGAGAACACTTTACCTATTGGAGAAACAAGTAATCACAAATATTAAAAAGATACAATAACGCACAATGCAGAAATATTTCAAAATATTACTGGAGTTCGATCATAAATTACTGAAGAATAGTATTGAGGAAGCCATAAGGAATAAGCAAAAGGGCTATGTTTGTGTGGTTGATGCTAATGTTTTGACCGTTGCGCAAAAAAATGAACATTTTTTATCAATATTAAATCATTCGCTGGTAAATACTTGTGATGGAAGCTCTATTGCAACGCTTGCCGGTATTATACATAAAAAACATTTGAGCGCGTTAAATGGCCCTCAGATTTTCAATTACTTTATTGAAAAAAATTACTCGCAATTATTATTGGGTAGCAATGAAGAAACCTCTAATAAAATTAAAGAAAAATTAAGGTCTAAAGGGTTTGACGATACCAATCTTCACATTCTACCACTGCCTTTTAACGATGTTGAGGGCTTTGATTATGCGGGGATTGCTGCTATAACTAATGAGCTAAAACCTCAGATCATTTGGGTATCGTTAGGTGCTCCCAAACAAGAGATTTTCATGTCCAAATTATTACCTTATATAGATAGCAGTGTAATGATAGGTATTGGGGCGGCATTTGATTTCTATATCGGAAAAATCGCATTACCCAAGTTCAGGATAGGGCCGTTGAAATTTATCTGGATCAGCAGAGTGTTAAGCGAACCGTCTAAGCAAATCTCACGCATTATACCATATATTAAAATCCTTCCGTCTTTATATCTCCAAGAAAAAAAATGGGTGCGTTTAAATAACCAAAATTAAGCAAATATTGAAAGTTTCGATTACCGGTGTTTCAGGCTTTGTGGGGCAAAATTTGATCACTTATATCCAGAATTTTCATAATCTTCAATTTATTTCAAGACAGGGCCTTTCTAGTATTGTCGAGCAACCGCTGCAAAATGAAAGTAACGTTATCATCCATCTTGCCGGCAAAGCTCACGATCTCAAAAAGGTTTCTGATCCTAATGAATACTATCAGGTTAATTTCGAATTAACAAAAAAGCTGTATGATGCCTTTTTACAGTCGGACGCTAAAAAGTTCATTTTCATTAGTTCAGTTAAAGCAGCAGCCGACAGCGTTAATGGAATTCTTACTGAAGATGCAACTCCCCATCCCCAAACTGATTATGGCAAATCTAAACTGATGGCCGAGCATTATATTCAGAGTCAGCCGTTGCCAGAAGGGAAGTCCTATTACATTTTAAGGCCGTGTATGATTCACGGGCCGGGTAATAAGGGCAATCTGAATTTGCTTTATCAATTCGTAAAAAAAGGTATTCCATATCCCTTAGCAGGCTTTGATAATAAAAGATCATTTTTAAGTGTCGAAAACTTGTGCTTCATTATTAAGGAGCTAATTGAAAGAGATGATATTGTTTCGGGAGTGTATCACGTTGCTGACGACGAGCCCCTATCAACCGATGAAGTAGTGAGTATTTTATCAGCATCTATTAATAAAAAGCCAAAGCTCTGGAAAATATCTCCCAGTTTAATCAGAGCTGTAGCAAAGTTGGGCGATGTTCTGCACTTCCCGTTAACTACAGAACGCTTAGATAAATTAACCGAAAGTTACGTAGTCAGCAATCAGAAAATTAAGCATGCCATTGGTAAGGATTTACCTTTGACTGTAAGAAAAGGACTTGAAATTACGGCTGCCTCATTTGCTACCAAATAGGGTTGTTAGAATATGCTTTATAGAAATTACCAATTGGAAAATGCCTTATTTACCACTTTCCCCTATCTTATTTAGTTCTGTCCATCTAAGAAAAAGCAGGTTGTCCACAAAGGGCACAAATTTTAAGGTTTAATTGGCCGACTAATAGTCTATTAATTAAAAGCCAAAATGGTCCAGCGGGATCACGAAAGCAAAAAGCAGGTATTTCTGACTTGCTTTTTTTGTTATTTTTTGACTTAACGACACAGTTCCCTCGGTATCGTCACAAAGCCTTCAAACGAGCGGCTTTATTTGTTTAAGCGTTTTCAAACCAGTCGCACGACATTTTTACAGAAGTCATTGTATTGCAATGCCCTTATTCACATTATATTTGGCAAACCAATACATAGTTATGAACCTTACGAAGAAAGTATTATCCACTTCATTTTTCTTTTTTACCTATTTTATAAGCTACGCACAGGTTGCTCAGCTACCAACACCCTGGACCGAAGCGGCCAGACAAGCCGCAGTCCCGTTGTCAGACTATCCTCGCCCGCAGCTTGCACGCGAAAATTGGTTATGCCTTAACGGTAAATGGGATTATCGCGGAGGCAAAGATGCTCCTGACGCGCTTAATCCGCAAACTGCAGCATCTTTTAATGGCGTAAAAGAAAAAATATTGGTACCCTACTGCCCCGAATCATTTTTGTCAGGCATTCAGCGCAAGCAGGAAATTAATATGTGGTACCGCCGCACTTTCGAGATACCGGATACCTGGAAAGGCAAACACATTATCCTGAATTTTGGCGCGGTAGATCATGATGCCACCGTGTTTGTAAACGGCAAAAAAATAGGAACACATGCTGGCGGCTATGATTCTTTTAGTTTCGATATTACCCGTGCTTTATCAAAAGGACCAAATACATTAATTGTAGCAGCCAACGACCCCAATGATGGCAAAACACCATCCGGTAAAAACGGCCCCCGTGGCGATTATACTTTTTCCTCAGGCATATGGCAAACCGTATGGATAGAGCCGGTTAGCGAAAACTATATCAAAAACATTCGTTTACTTCCGGATGTAGATGGGAAGCGGTTAATAGTATTTATAAACAGCTCCGGTACAGGCAAAGTAACCGCAGTAGCGCTAAACGGCAAAACAGTTGTCGCTGAGGCACAGTCAGCCTCAGGTTCGTCTTTTTATGTGCCGATTAAAAAGCCGGAACTATGGTCGCCTGACAACCCATTTCTATATGACCTTAAACTTACCCTTTACAATACCAACGGCAGTATTGCCGATGAGGTAAAAAGCTACTTTGGCATGAGAGATATAAAGCTTAGTAAGCTAAATGGCGTTGTAAGGCCATTCCTGAATGGCAAGTTTGTAATGCAGCTTGGCCTGCTGGATCAGGGCTACTGGCCTGATGGTGTTTTAACCGAACCTACGGAAGAGGCTTTAAAGTTTGATATACAGTTTACCAAAAAGGCCGGTTTTAACCTGATCAGAAAACACATGAAAACCGAGCCGCAGCGGTTTTACTACTGGTGCGATAAACTTGGCTTAATGGTTTGGCAGGATATGCCGGCCATCTGGTATCAAAACGAGGACACCACTCGCAACCGCAGTGTTTATCGTAAAGAGTTAAAGGCAATAATTGACGATCATTATAATTCGCCATCTATCATCACCTGGGTGCCGTTTAATGAAAACTGGGGCGCGTTTGATGTAAAGAACATTACAGACTGGGTGAAGAAATATGATCCTTCGAGATTGGTGAACGGCAACTCGGGCTTCAACAATAATCCGGGCTATCAAAAAGCTTACGGCGACCCCAAAAACGGAGACTATGTGGATACCCATATCTATATTGGTCCGAACGGCGCATCCAGGCCCGACAGTACCCGGGCAGCCTCATTAGGCGAGTTTGGTGGCGTGGGTTTATTTGTGATGGGACACATGTGGCCGGTTGAAAACAATGCCTATGGCATGATGCCAACCACAGAACAACTAACTGACCGCTATACACTTTTATTACAGCAGGTAGATCAATTAATGAAATATCACGGGCTAAGTGTGGCTATATACACACAGACTACCGACGTTGAGCATGAAGTAAATGGCTTATTAACTTATGACCGGGCCGTCGAAAAAATGCAGACAGACCGCGTTAAAAAAATTAATGAAGCAGTGATAAACGATAGCTACCAGATGAATAATCAAAAGCATAATTAGAACACATCATTAAATCTGCACAAAAAGCCTTTAGACTTACTGCTAAAGGCTTTTTGTTTTAAATATCAGTGGGTTAAACAAAATCCCGATTATTAAGCGTAGTTTTTATTTCTGTTGATGTAGACGATGGCCTTCCATGCACACGTTTTGTACAGGTCCCCAACAAAAATATCCTATGGAACCCGGTTGATCTAAAATTTAAACCACCCTACCCATAAACGGATCAGTGTAGCCGGCTTTACCGGTTTCTACTCTACCTGCAAATCGTTTTTCAAAACCATTGGCGCCGCTTACTTTCAGCGTAAAATCATACCAACCCATGCTCTTGGTCAGGTAGACTATAAACGATGATTGCGATTGAGGCAATACAGTTTTCTTTTGAGTGCCTGTTTTATAAGCGTTATCAGTTATAGTAACAATATGCTGGCCTTTGCTTAAATTCTTCACATACAGCTCAACATTACCCGTCAGCACTTTTTTATTAAGGCGATTGCGCTGATACTCCAGTTGCGTCTCAATCTCCGGATCGGCATGGCTACCTTTAAATTCGCGATAAAATCCGTTTGGTCCATATAACCGAAGATGATAATCGCTGTTTTCAAATTCGTTTACCGGCCAGGTATCAGCCAACGTGTCGCCGGGTTTTACGGCGTAGTTCCAGTTGCGCAACAGTTCATAACCATCGCCCTTTAGAGATTTATATTTATCAGGTGCGTAGATGATAAAGGGCGCCCCAATGGTTTTATTGCCCCATACTTCAGTAGCAGTATGGAGATTAACTTCAAAAGCAGTTTTATCAGCATTTAATTTACCATCGGCATACAACTGGTATGGCAGTGCGTTGGCGTGCTTGATGCCCCGCTCCTGCTGCGGCAATAATGCCGAATTATGCCGATTTGATTTTATTTGCTCCACATCCGGTGCGGTGAGCACTTTAAAATTTGCCGGCACATCCTTGAATTTAGCTTTATGTATCCCCTCTAAAAAACTATTGCGTGCCACAAACGCTGGCAGGGCCGATTGCTTGGCTTCATAAGGCCTGAAAACCGATGACAGATCGCCGCAAACGGTGCGGCGCCAGTCAGATATATTAGGCTCAAAAACTTTCTTGCCTGTTTTGTGAGACAGGAACTTTTCTAAAAACTGCAAGGTTGATGTATGATCAAAAACCTCGGAATTCACCCAGCCCCCCTTGCTCCACGGCGAGGCAATAACCATGGGTACACGGAAACCTAAACCTATCGAACATTCGCGGTCATATTGGGTTGGGAAACCCTCCCGGGCTTGCTCCTGCTCCAGCGTAACATAATCAGGCCGGGTATCTATTCCGGCCGATACCTTGCCTGTACCCGGTTTATGTGAGTGCGGTGCGGTAAATGGCGGTACGTGGTCAAAGTAGCCATCGTTTTCATCATAAGTTAAAATAAAGATGGTTTTTTTCCAGACCTCCGGGTTTTGCGTCAGGATATCTAGTACCTCTGACACATACCAGGCTCCATACCACGGCGCAGAGGGATGGTCTGAGAAATTCTCCGGTGCAGTAAGCCATGAAACCGTAGGCAGCTTGCCGGTCTTTACATCCTTGCGGAACTGGTATAACACATCGCCTTTTGGTACTTGCATAGTACGGGTTGTGCCATTATCGTCATAGGTAAGTTCAACCAGCTTACCAAAATCAGGGTCGCCATAATTAACGGTAAAAGCTTTTTTATGAATACTTTGCTCGCGGGCGGTCAGGTCATCAAATTTGCGGCTGTTAATAACATCCAGTTGGGCCTTTACTTTCTTTTGCGCGCTTTGACGTTGTTCCAATTTCTTTTTCAGCGCAAGGCTCTTATCGGTCTCAGCTTGTTTTTGTAATGAAGCTATTTCGTTATTTAAAGCTGCCAATCGCTTATTCATCTGGGCCACATGCCTCGGATGCAGCTGAATATTATACTGGCCGAAAAACTCCAGATCATTATCCTGAAAATTAGATAGCCACGCATCCTCTTCGCCCTCCAAACCAGTGTCAATACTTATTTCATTCTGATAGCATCGCCAGTCGATGCCCAGATCCTCCAATCGCTCAGGGAAGGTGGTCCAGTTTAAGGTGCCATAATCCATATCCTCATTCCAGACCAAAGGGCGCGAGTTCTCGTCCTTATGGTCGCGGATGGTCCCCGTCCAGAAATAAAGCCGGTTAGGATTAGTACCGGTAAGGGATGAGCAGAAATTTTGATCGCAAACGGTAAAGGCATCTGCCAAAGCATAATAAAAAGGCACATCATTACGATTGTGGTAGCCCAATGTAAGCGGCATATTACGGTAGGCCTTGTCGCTTGAATGTTTCTCGTCCAGCCATTTATCATGGCGTCCGTCATTACGGGCATTCACCTGGTTTGACCACGTATGCGGCAGCGAATGCATCCACGTGGCTTTGGTGTTTTTAATATCCAGGTGAAACGGAGCATAGGTCTGTCCTTCGGCATTGGTTTGCAGCCATACCGGATTCTTATCGGCCAGTTGTATAGCCCGCGGATCATTATACCCCCGCACCCCGCGCAGCGTACCAAATACATGGTCGAACGACCGGTTCTCCTGCATCAGGATCACCACATGCTCAGCATCCAGGTAATTACTGCCCTCGGGTGCATTAATGTTCATAGCTCTGGCAATTGAGGAGGGTAATCCTGTAGCAAGGCCCGCTGTGCCGGTTAAAAGCGCGGCCTTTTTGATAAAATCTCGTCTGTTATCCATTGCAACTAAGCTAATATTTTTCTGCCTAACAAGAATAAGATTGCAGGTAAATAGTCGGGGAATTTTAGGTTATGATTAGGTTAACACCTCTCCCCAACCCTATCCAAAGGCGAGGGAGAAATGAATGAAGATCGGTGAGTGATCCAAATGTGAATGTGTATCAATTTGGATCAGTTGGATCACTTCAAAATTTCAAATACTTAAAAATCAATTAGTTATGAAGTTAGTCGCGAATTAATGGATCACTTTGGATCACTTTTCCTGACTTATACGTACTTTTTTGGATCAGCAAATTAAAACGGAAACGTGGAGACATAAGGTATTGTGTCTCCATCTCTCTATGCAACATCGCCTAACACGTTAATGGTTCCTTCTCCAAAGAAACGATAAGTAGCGTAATTTTTTACAAAATCCTTTAAAATACTAATATTTTTAGCATTATCTTTGTAGAGATATTTGTTATGGAAGAGTTTTATATAGATGTAAAATTGAACCGGGGCATGGTTAGGCTGCAGGTTGACGAGGTACCACCTGAGCAGTGGGACCTTCCTTTTATGCCACAGTTTATCGTCGAATATCATAACGGCCATGAGTTTGTCACGCTGACCCTGCGTTTGGAACAAGGCAAATGGCATGACAATAATACCCGCTTTAATGATGACACCTACCTGCGCTACTTTGACAGTCGGCCGGATAACTGGGACCCGTACTATCAAAGTCCGCTTGATCTGGACGAGATCAACAGTATTGGCAGCGCCATTGCGCGACACATGATCGTGCATCTGCAGGCTTACATGGGTTTGTTTGTGCCGACGTTTCCTTGTCCGGAGATTAATTAATGTGCCAGATGGATGCCGCTAAAAAAGATATCATCAGCAAGCTGCAAAAGGACATTTTGCTGTGGCAGGGCTTTGCCCCGCCTCCAGCCGGGCAAGTTAAAGGTATCGGCCTTGGTCCGTTGGAGGGGGCTTTCCCCAATGGTGTCTTTCCTACCGGATCTATCCATGAAATGCTATGCCCTACGCCTGAGCAAACCGCAGCTACGGGTGGCTTAATTGGCGGATTGCTTTCAACGCTGATGAAACATGGCGGCGCCTGCATCTGGATCAGCACCTCGCGCAAGCTTTTCCCTCCGGCACTCAAGGCTTTCGGTGCCGCGCCCGACAGTATCATTTTTATTGATGTGCAGCGCGACCGCGATGTGCTCTGGGTCATGGAAGAAGCACTAAAATGCGGGGGCCTGGCTGCGGTAGTTGCCGAGGTGCGCGAAATCAGCTTTGCGCAGTCAAGACGTTTACAACTGGCCGTTGAGGACAGCAAGGTTACCGGATTTTTGCTGCGTAACGATCTGAAAAAATTGAGTAGCACCGTTTGTGTTGCGCGCTGGCAGGTTAGTCCGCTGCCAAGTGGGGCCGAGCCGGGACTGCCTGGTGTAAGCTTTCCGCGCTGGCAAGTGGACCTTTTAAGGGTGCGCAATGGCAATCCCGGCAGCTGGCAACTGGAGTGGTGTGCGGGCAGATTTGTGCCGATTGTTGAGCAAGAGGAAGAACAACGGATATATATTCAGATAGCATAATAAACTAAGTTGTTATTTCGAGCGTAGCGAGAACTTCTCTCTTGAGCGAAGCGAAAAAATCCATATATGGACATACACACCTCGCTTGCCTGTGTATAGATTTCTCACTTTGTTCGAAATGACAATAATTAATAAAGGGCTGTCATGCTTAGAGAGCCTCAGCATAACAACCCAATTAAGAGGATAAAATGAACAAACGCTTTGTTTCTTTATGGTTTCGCCACTTGAAATCTGATTGGTTTGTCCTTAGAAACAAGGAGTTGAAAGACATACCTTTTGTTTTGGTGACGCCTACGCGCGGGCGAAACACCATCACCGGCGCAAACCAGCCAGCCGAGCAGCAGGGCATCACCATAGGCATGGCTGCCGCCGATGCCAAAGCCATCATCCCCGATCTGGAAGTTATTGACGACATTCCCGGTCAGGATTACAAGCTCCTGAAAGCCCTGGGCGAATGGTGCATTCGCTATACGCCGATGGTTGCCGTTGATATGCCTGAGGGCCTGCTGCTGGATGTTACCGGCTGTACTCATTTATGGGGCGGTGAGCGCGGATACCTGAAAGAGATAGTTACCAGACTACGCAGCAAAGGCTATGATGTGCGCGGGGCCATGGCCGATACCGCCGGCACCGCCTGGGGCGTGGCACGGTTTGCCAAAGCTAAACCTATTATTGAGCCGGGTGGGCAGGCCAATGCCTTATTGACCCTGCCACCTGCTGCTTTGCGTTTAGATGCGGTGATACAAGACCGCCTGCAAAAACTGGGCTTTTACCAGATAAAAAGTTTTATTGGTTTGGGCCGGTCTGTTTTGAGGCGACGTTTTGGACAGGAGTTTTTAATGCGACTGGATCAGGCTTTGGGCAATGAAGACGAACCGCTGAAACTACTGCAATCCATCGAACCTTATTCAGAACGACTACCCTGCCTGGAACCCATCCGTACAGCTGCCGGGATTGAGATCGCCATAAAAACGCTACTTGAAAAGCTCTGTAAGCGTCTGGACAGCGAAGGTAAGGGCCTGCGTACAGCCATACTTAAATGTTACCGGGTTGACGGAGAGGTCATCCAAACCGGCATCGGCACCAATCGCCCATCAAACCACATCGATCATTTATTCAAATTATTTGAGCTGAAAATAGCAACTATAGAGCCTAAACTCGGTATCGAACTGTTTACCCTTGAAGCACCTAAAGTTGAAGATACAGACACCGAACAGGAAATACTTTGGACCGCCGATAGCTGCGGATTGGAGGACGGCAGCCTGGCCGATCTGCTTGACCGGCTGGCAAATAAGATCGGCGCAAAGAATATACGCCGCTACCTGCCACAGGAGCGTTACTGGCCCGAGCATTCTATCAAACTGGCTATGTCGCTTAAAGATAAACCCGGCACCACCTGGCGCATGGACAGGCCGCGGCCATCGTTATTGCTACCTCGCCCTGAACGTATTGAGGCTGCCTATTTAACACCCGACAACCCGCCCATGTGGTTCATTTATAAGGGAGAGCGCCACACCATTAAAAAAGCCGATGATGCCGAGCGTATTGAATCCGAGTGGTGGCTTAATGAGGGTCCACACCGCGATTATTATGTGGTGGAGGATGAAAAAGGGCGGCGTTATTGGCTGTTTCGCTCGGGACATTTTGAGGGTAAGGACAGGCCGGAATGGTACATACATGGTTTTTTTGCTTAAGTTATGGAATACGCAGAGCTACAGGTTACTAGCAATTATACTTTTATGCGTGGCGGCTCGCACCCGGCAGAGCTTGTCGGGCGCGCTATCGAGTTAGAGTATACTAAAATCGCTATAACAGATTGCAACAGTGTAGCAGGCGTAGTGCGCGCCCTCAGAGGCTTGAAAAAATTAATAGCTGGGGAAATCGATCCCATAAAAATTGAAAAGTACAAGGCATTCAACATCATACCTGCTTGCCGGTTGGAGTTGATTGACGGCACCGGCCTGCTGGCCTACCCCACCAATATTGAAGCCTGGGGGCGCATGTGTGCCTTACTCACCAAAGGAAACCTTCGGACAGAAAAAGGCAAATGCCAACTGTACAAGCAAGATGTTTATGAGCACAAAGCGGGCATTATCTTCATTGCAATAGCGCCAAATTCGCTCAATGACCGTTTTGATTTTGACGATGATTTTAAAGATTGCCTGCACGAGTATCAGGCTCAATTTGGTGATCAGTTATATGTTAGCGCCACCCGTTCCTATTTAGGTAGCGACGATAAACGTTTTTACCGCCTGTCAAAATTAGGTGTGCCCATGGTAGCTACCAACGATGTGCATTACCACTCGCCCGAACGCCGCGAATTGCAGGATGTGCAAACCTGTGTACGCGAAAAATGCACAATTACCACAGCAGGCTATAAATTACATGCAAACGCCGAACGGTATTTAAAACCATTGGATGAGTTGGAACGCCTGTTTCGCCAGTATCCTGAAGCTATTGAGCGTACTATAGAAATTGCTGAGGCCTGTACTTTCTCTTTAGATACACTGAAATACCTGGAACCCGAATGGAAAAGCCCTGATGGCCGCACTGCCGATGAGCATTTATCAGAACATACCTGGCAGGGTGTAAAATTCTTTTTTCCGCGAGGTATATCAGCTAAGCTTTGCGCTCAACTTCACACAGAATTGGCATTTTTCAAAAAACGTAAACTTGCTCCCTATTTTCTACGGATCTATGAATATGTAAACAAGGCCAAAGAATTGGGCATTCTGCATCAGGGGCGCGGTTCGGCAGCTAATTGTGCAGTTTGTTATTGTTTGGGGATAACTCCGGTGAATCCCGAAGAATCCAACCTGCTTTTTTCCAGGTTTATGTCGGATGCGCGTGATGAGTGGCCTGATGTTGACGTAGATTTTGAGCACGAGCGCCGCGAGGAGATCATCCAATGGATCTATGAAACCTACGGCCGTGAGCATGCCGCTATTGTGGCTACGGTTACGCAAGAACGCCACAAAGGCGCTATACGCGATGTCGGTAAAGCCATGGGATTATCTGAAGATACCATTAAGCGGCTGGGCGGCGCTATATGGAGCTTTTCGGAGGAAGGCTTTGCCCCTGATCGCATTCGCTCGCAGGGCCTAAATCCCGATGACCCGCATTTATTTAAAATATTGCAGCTTACCGACCAACTCATGGGGTTCCCCCGGCAATTAGGGCAGCATTCGGGAGGTTTCGTTATTACCCAATGCAAACTATCAGACATTTGCCCGGTAATGAATGCCCGCATGGAAGACCGTACGCAATTGGAATGGGACAAAGATGATCTGGAAGATCTGGGCATTTTAAAAGTTGATGTACTCGCGCTGGGAATGCTTACCTGCATCCGTAAGGCATTTGATCTGGTTAAGCTGCATTATGGTTTTGAGCTAACGCTGGCCAATGTCCCCAGGGAAAAAAGGGAAGTATATGACATGATCTGCAAGGCAGATACCTTGGGGGTTTTTCAGATTGAAAGCCGCGCACAGATGTCTATGTTACCCCGATTAAAACCAAAAGAATTTTATGACCTGGTAATTCAAGTAGCCATTGTACGGCCCGGCCCCATCCAGGGCGATATGGTGCACCCGTATTTGCGCAGGCGCGATGGTATTGAGCTTGAAGAATATCCAAACGAGGAACTAAGACCCGTTTTATCCAGAACCAAAGGCGTGCCTTTGTTCCAGGAACAAGCCATGGAAATAGCCATGGTAGCTGCAGAATTTACTGCGGCCGAAGCCGACCAACTGCGCCGCAGTATGGCCTCTTTTAAAGCCAAAATAGGCGAAGTAAAAAAATTCAAAGAGAAATTAGTAACTCAAATGGTAGCCCGTGGTTATGAGCTGGCCTATGCCGAACGCATCTTTAAACAGCTTGAAGGCTTTGGTAGCTATGGCTTCCCTGAAAGTCATGCTGCCAGTTTTGCGCACTTGGTTTACATCTCATCATGGCTCAAATATTTTTATCCGGATGTATTTGCAGCGTCGTTACTCAATAGTCAGCCCATGGGTTTTTACCAGCCTGCACAGATAGTGATAGATGCTGAGAAACATGGGGTGGTGGTGAGACCGGTGGATGTTAATCTTTCCATGTGGGATAATACGCTGGAGGAAAAAGATGGCAAATATTGTGCATTGCGTTTGGGCTTCAGACAGGTAAAGGGCTTGAACCAGGATGATATGGAAATGCTCATTGCCGCCCGCGGCAGGGGCTATACCGGTATCTCCCAGTTAAGCAATGCAGGTGTGCCACAATCTGCCATTGAGCGGTTAACCGATGCCGATGCCTTCCGCTCTATGAACCTTGACCGGCGACAGGCGCTTTGGGAAGTACCTGCCCTGAGCGACAAACCAATCGGGTTGTTTGAAGGCCAGCCGTCTGAAAGTACGAAAGAAGGACAGATCAGCCTTCCCTTTATGTCGCAAGCCGAACATGTGGTTCAGGATTATGCGGCTACCGGTTTATCATTAAAAGCGCACCCGGTAAGTTTTGCACGCCCAAAACTGGATATGCTGCATGTCACCCCTAACGGCCAATTGTCTGAGCTAAAAGATGGTGACGCGGTAAAAGTAGCCGGACTGATCACCGTACGCCAGCGCCCCGGCACGGCAAAGGGCATTGTATTTATTACTCTTGAAGATGAAACAGGCTTTTCTAACCTGGTGGTCTGGGAAAAGGCTTTTGCAACTTTTCGCAGGGAAATACTACAGGCCCGGTTGTTAATGGTTGAAGGTAAAGTTCAGATAGAAGGTCAGGTAATCCACGTTATTGTCAAACGCTGTTTCAACCTCAATAAGCTGCTCAGCTCAATCACTACCCTTCATGACGAAAACGTCCCTGTAATTACTTTATCCAACAACAACAAAGACCTGTCATCAACCCTAACAGATATCAAATCTAATCATTGGCAAAACGAGCCCTTTCATAAAGGGCGTAATTTTAAGTAGTTAATGCTGCTATCTAAAACAACAATAGCGCTGTAGCTGTTAATTTATGCAACAATAAAAAAAATACTTAAAAGTCATTTTTTAAAACTTACTCTTTCAATAAGGTAATAAGTTGTTTACATTAGTTGTACCAACGCTTACAACCTATTGCACATCAGCATGAAAACTAAATTAACACTATCCGTTGCCATCGTGCTAACAGGGCTGCTTGCGGTGATGCTGAGCTTTATCAATAAGGCCGAGGACCCGGTAGACAGGATAGTTGCTGCGCTGCAAAAGTGGACAGACGCCAATCCGCAGGAGAAAGTGTACTTGCAAACCGATAAGCCCTACTATTTAGCAGGCGATACCATTTGGTTTAAGGCTTATGTAACAACCGGCGAAAAGCATCAGTTATCGGCAATAAGCGGGGCTCTGTATGTCGATTTGATTACCGAAGGCGACTCGCTGGCCAAGCAACTTAAACTGCCCATCACTACGGGCATGGCTGTAGGTAATTTTATTTTAGATGATGACATGCTCCATGAGGGCAACTACCGTATCAGGGCCTACACCCAATGGATGCGCAATGCAGGCCCCGAATACTTTTATGACCGTACCTTTTCTATCGGTAACTCAATAGCCAATACTGTATTTGCCAAAATTGAGTATGTATATACAAAGGATGGCAATAAAACCAAAATTAAAGCTATCCTGAAATATACTGATCTGAAAGGCCGGCCGCTTGCTGACAAGCAGGTAAGTTACCTGCTCAAAAAAAGCTGGGATGTCATTTCATCGGGTGGAGGAAAAACCGATGCAGCAGGCGAACTGAGCATCAATCTGCCTAACAACAAACCCAATGAGCTTATTCAAACCTATTTAACAACAAAGATCGCGGTTACCGGTGCCGAAGTGGTGGCTAAAAACTTCCCGGTAAAAACAGCATCACTACAAACCGATGTTCAGTTTTTCCCCGAGGGCGGCAATCTGGTTGCCGGTATAAAAAGCAGGATAGCGTTTAAAGCTACTGCACCTAACGGCGTGGGCGCAAATATTACAGGCAGTATCGTAGATAATACCGGTAAAGAAGTTGCCAAAATTGAGACCAGGCACCTGGGTATGGGCTATTTTGTACTCACACCCGAAGCCGGCAAAACCTATAGCGCCGAAGTAACCTATCCCGACGGCACATCAAACACGGTTAAGCTACTTGATATAGCAACAGATGGATATGCGCTTTCCGTATTTCAAACCGCAAAGAACGACTCGGTACTGGTTAAAGTTGGCGCATCGGCAGATGCGCTGAGAAGTGGCAACAAAAATTTGAGTTTGGTAGGGCAATCAAATGGCAAAGTCTATTTCTCTGCCAGTGTACCCGTGAGCAATGCGTTTACCTTGCTTTACTTCCCAATAAAAGAGATACCATCGGGCATAATGCAGTTCACCCTATTTTCTGCAGATGGACAGCCCTTAAACGAGCGTATCACCTTCATTCAAAACAGAGACGACATTAAGCTCAACATCAGCAGCAATAAACAAACTTATACCCGACGCGAAAAGGTACAGCTGGCTGTTGATGCCGAAGATGAAGCGGGGGCGCCGGTTGGAGGTAATTTTTCGATATCTGTTGTGAGCGAAACAGCTGTACCCTCTGACGAAGTCAATGAAAATTCGATATTTTCACAATTATTATTGAGTTCAGACATCAAAGGTTATATAGAAAAGCCTAACTATTACTTTGTTAACCCAAACCAGGAAACACGCGAAAACCTGGATATATTGATGCTTACCCAGGGCTACCGCCGGTTTGCCTGGAAGAATGTATTATCGGGCAACACACCGGCACCTTATTTTACACCCGAAAAGCTGGGAACAGAGATCGGCGGCGTGATTATGGGCTATAATAAAAAGCCTGTTGCCTATGCCAAGGTGGCTATATTGAATAATAAAACCGGATTTTTCCGGGATACGGTAGCCGACCAAAATGGCCGGTTCAAATTCAGGAGAATACTTTTTACCGAAGGTGCGCAATTTACTATCCATGGTGCTAATGCCAGGGGAAAGGGCCGTGTTATTGTTAAACTTAACGATTACCAAAGGGCCAATGTAATTGCAAATCCTAACATTGGCGACATAAATCCGGACATCCCTCAGCAAACAAAAGCCACCATTGATAACGATATAAAGCAAGACCAGGACCTGGTTAAACATGGATTGATTAGCCGTGTACAACAACTAAAAGAAGTTAGAATACGCGCGGCAAAAGCCAGAGTGGGTACTGCCAACATCAAGGAGAACCAGGCCGACGAAGTGTACAGACCTGATAGCCGGCAACCATGCAGCACTTTAAGAGAATGCCTCGAAGAGATGTTTCACAGCCGCATACGTTTTACATCGGTAGTAAGTCAGGATTATGGTATGTTGTGGATACCGACCTATCAAAACCAACGGTATGTAGTGTTAATTGACAGCATGCGGGTAACCCCTGAACAATACCAGGACCTGCTGACGGACAGCGTAACCAATATCAATAAAATTTACCTGGTGCATGAAAGCACGGCGGTACAAATGAAATTATTGGGTATGTATGCCGGACAATACAGACCGCCACTACCCCCGGTATTAGCCATCTATACCAAAAATGGCAACTTCCGCTATTCAAAAAGCGATGGCACTATCGATTATTCGCCGAAGGGGTATGATTTGACAAGGGTATTTTATTCACCTAAATATGACAGGCCGCAAGACGGCCCTACCCCTGCCGATTTGCGAAGCACCGTTTACTGGAACCCGGCTGTACTTACACGTACCATCGGGCACGCAAACGTGTCATACTTTAACAGCGACCAAACCGGCACTTACCGGGTAACTATAGAAGGCATTGACGCCGATGGACATTTAGGACGAAAAACTTACAGATACAGCGTACAATAAAGGAATAACAGCCGGACAGTAAAAATACCTTACCTGGACCTTACACCTACATGAAAACAATTGTCTGCTGTTATTTCCTTTGCTTGCGGCCATTAATGCACCTAACTAAATCATAATTATAAACCTAAAAAGGCCGGATGGTATCAATACCACCGGCCTTTTATTTCAGGAACTACAGTCCGGTTATTTTAAAATATTATCAATGATCTTCAATTCCTCCTGAGTAAATTTGATATTCTCGAGGCATTTCAGTGAGTCGAGCATTTGTTCAGGCTTACTGGCGCCAATTAGCACTGAGGTAATACGGTCATCCTTTAATATCCATGATAAAGCCATGTGCGCCAGTTTTTGCCCGCGCTGTTTGGCAAGTTCATTTAGTTTTTTAACCTTTTCGATCCTGTCAGGGGTAATACTGTTTTCGGTAAGTGAATCGCCTACTTTAAGGGCGCGTGAATCTGCCGGGATGCCATTTAGGTATTTGTCAGTGAGCAGGCCTTGTGCCAGGGGCGAAAATGGTATACAGCCTATGCCCTCTTCTTCGAGCACATCAAGCAAGCCATCTTCAACCCAACGCTCAAACATAGAGTATTTAGGTTGATGAATGATGATAGGCGTCCCCATTTCTTTGAGCATGGTGATGGCTTTTTTAGCCTCGGGTGCTTTATAATTAGATATACCCACGTACAAAGCTTTACCCTGGCGGACAATCAGATCCAAAGCGGCCATAGTTTCTTCTAACGGAGTTTCAGGGTCCGGACGATGGTGGTAGAAAATGTCTACATAATCCAGTTTCATCCTTTTAAGGCTTTGGTCCAGGCTTGATACCAGGTACTTTTTGGTACCCCAATCGCCATAAGGGCCGTCCCACATGGTGTAGCCTGCTTTTGATGAAATGATCAGTTCATCACGGTGATCGCGGAAATCAGAATGCAGTATCTGGCCAAACTGCTCCTCGGCCGTACCGGGAGGCGGGCCATAGTTGTTAGCCAGATCAAAATGGGTAACGCCATTATCAAAGGCAGTTTTCAGGATGTTGCGGCAATTTTCAAGCCGGTCATAATATCCAAAGTTTTGCCAAAGCCCCAATGACACAGCCGGCAGTTTTAAGCCGCTTTTGCCGCTGCGCTTGTAAGGCATGTTTTGATATCGTTGTGGTGATGGTTGGTAAGACATGTGTTATTGTTGTTGTGTTTTTGTTTTACTATTCTTAAATACGTCATTGCAAGGAACGAAGCAATCTCTGCACGCTAATAATATGTACATTGACCGTCCTATGTAGAGATTGCTTCGTCCCTCGCAATGACGCGGGCTTATATTAGTTATTAGGCCTTGGGCGTGTGCTTCTTAAAATAAGTATTAAAAAACATCAAATGATAAAGCACTGAGTTGGCCCAGTATTGCGAAGTATGCGCACCGGGGCGTGAGGTAAAATCGTGTGGGATATTACGCTCCACCATTTTATCGTGCAGTATACAGTTTACCCGGTAGAAAAAATCGTCTGTGCCGCAGTCAAAAGTAATAGCCAGCGAGTTTGGTTTGATCAGGTACAGCATATTGGTTACGGTATTTTTCTCCCAGTTATCCGGGTTTTCGGCATAAGTGCCCAGCCGTTTGGCCATGTCCCAGTTATTAGGGAAGGGACGGATATCTACCCCACCGCTCATACTGCCAACCGCACCGTAAACATCCTGGTGCCTGATAGCCAGGTAAAAAGCACCCTGGCCGCCCATACTCAGGCCCGAAATAGCGCGACCGGTTTTATTTTTAATGGTCTTATAATTTTTGTCGATATATGACACCAGTTCTTTTGAAACATAAGTTTCATATTTAAAATTCGGGTCGACCGGGCTATCCCAATACCAGCTGGTGACGCCGCCATCGGCACAAACTATCATCAGGTGATAATAGTCGGCCCAATCGGCAATGGCGTGGTTAAGCTCATAGAATTGCTTATAGTTACCCCCCGCACCATGCAACAAATACACTACCGGAAACTGTTTGCCCTGCTCGTAATCGGCAGGAGTAATTACTACGGCCTTTATTTTTTTATGCATCGCATCGCTGTAGGTTTCCACGGTATCAACTTTGGCCGCTCTGGCAAAGCTCACCGCAAATAACAGGCATGCAATGAGGAATATATACTTCTTCATTTTTTAGTTAACAGGTTTGAAGGTAATAGCGCGCAAGTTAATGTGCTGCCAATTTTCGGCAACCGGGGTTATGGTAATGGTGGTTATACCGGCTTGAGTAATTTTGATCTGGCCTAAATTATTTGACACATACCTGCCATCATTGCCGGTAACCTGCGCGGTTGCTTTTACCGTCTGGTCGCCAACAGTGATGTTGAATGAATTACCCTCGCGAGCAGCTGCAATTGGCGCTTCCATGGCATAAGTGCCTGGTTTAGTGATCTTGATCTGCCATGAAGCCGTAGCTTTAGGGCTGGTCCAATAACCCAGGTTTGGTATGTCATGCTCTGATTGCACACCGCCTTTTAAATCAGCATCTGCAGGGCTTAACACAAAAGAACCATCGGCATTTGCTGACGGGATAATAGTCTCTACATCGGGTTTACCTTTGATTTGCAACTTGATAACAGTCGCGTTCTCATCCAGCGCAGCTGAAGGGACTGTAATAGAAAGCCCTTCGGCAGTCTTCTTAAATTTCAAAGCCGAACCGTTAGCCAGTAATTTGGCTGATATTGCCTGATTTTTTAGTCCGGGTACCAATAGCTGACCATCAGTTGGCCAGTTAAACACCTGCAGATAGAGTGTGGTATTGCCGTTAGGCATTTCTTTAGTAGTGCATCTGCCCCAAGGCAATTTTTTAAACGGACTAGCAGTTGTACCATAAATAGCTTCGCCGTTTACCTTCATCCAGTCGCCCATAGCTTTTAGTCTTTCAACAATAGGCTCGGGGAATTCGCCGGTTGATTTAGGGCCGACGTTAAGCAGGTAGTTACCGCCTTTTGATGCAATATCTACCAGGTTACGAATCAATGTTTGGCTTGATTTCCAATGCTCATCATAGGTTTTGAAACCCCAGGTATCGTTCATCGTCATACAAGTTTCCCAATGGCGACCAGGGATACCGGTTGCCGGGATGTACTGCTCAGGCGTTTCCAGATCGCCCTGCACACCGCCGCCTAAACGATTGTTGGTAATGATCTCAGGATGTTTGGCTAATAACGGTGTGATTTTAGCTGCGCGCTCCTTAGTCATATCTGTAGGTACGTCCCACCATAATTCGGCAACGTCGCCATAGTTATTTAATATTTCTTTGATTTGCGGAATAGCCACTTTGTCCAGGTAATCATCAAAGCTGCCGTCCTGCTTTTTATCCCAGTGCCCGCCCGCTGCCGCACCGCCCGGATTATTCCAGTCATTAGCCTGTGAGTAGTAAAAGCCCAGTTTCATGCCATACTTACGGCAGGCGTCGGCCAGCATTTTAATAACATCTTTACCATACGGCGTTCTTTTAACGATGTTCCAGTCGCTGGCTTTCGAGTCGAACATAGCAAAACCATCGTGGTGTTTGGTGGTAATGACAATATATTTAACACCGGCTGCCTTAGCCGTTTGCACCCATTTTTCAGGGTCATACTTTGTAGGGTTAAAATCTTTGGCGTATGCCTGATAAGTATCTACCGGAATTTTAGCGTCGTGCATGATCCACTCGCCTAAACCCGGAATCTTCTTTCCATCGTACACACCGGCTGGTACGCTGTACACACCCCAGTGGATAAACATTCCAAAACGTGCCTTGCTCCACCAGGCCATACGATTGGTTTCAATCACAGCGTGTTTAGTTGAATTTTTCTTTGGCGATGGCTTGCCCGGTCCGGCAACGGCATTAGCTAAACCTGTATTTAGCATTAAAGCAGCGGCTAACAAGCCGCTGCCAAAAGCAGTATATTTTCGCATTACTGAATTATTGGTGTTTAGATGTGTTGTAAATTTAAACCTTTGGTGCCCAGCCCGGCTCGTAGGTACGGCTCCATAATTTTTGCGCTTCGGCATCATTCAGGATGTGTGCATTCTTCGGATCTAAATGCAGATCGCGGCCAACCCGCCATGAAATGTTACCCAATTGCATAGCAACCACGCTCTTATAACCCAACTCCACATCGCAATTTGGGCGTTTGTTATCGCGGATACTTTCTAAAAAGTTAGCCACGTGCTGGGCGTCCATACCTAAACTTGGGCTGGCCGTGTTACGTGCCTGGATAGTAGCATCTTCTACCGGGCCTTGTTTTTTAACCTCTTTTATCAGTTTGCCATCCAGATCAAATACCTGATACTCTTCGCCATCGGTATTGATGCTGCCTTTGTCGCCGTAGAAAATAACGCCACGCTCCTGGCCTTCAATCTTTTTACCGTTCGAGCTGCGGTTTTCCCACATCAGCATCACGCGTCCGGGGTACTCCAAGGTGACTATCTGTGTATCAGGAGTTTCCCAGGCATCCTGATATTGATATCTGCCACCCATTGACGAAACGCGGGTTGGGAGATCAACACCCAATCCCCAACGAGCCAGATCCACCTCATGGGTACCATTGTTCAAAGCTTCGCCGGTACCGTAAATCCATTTCCAGTGCCAGTTGTAGTGGATTAATCCGTCCTGATAAGCCTGACGCGGTGCCGGGCCCTGCCACAGCTCATAGTTCAGCCAACTTGGTACCGGTGCCGGTTTCAAATACAATGGCTTACGGTTATTGGTGTACCAGGCTTTAGCAAAACCCACGCGACCAATGATACCATCATGTAACTCCTGCACGCACTGGATAGCCAAAGGCGATGAGCGGCGCTGTGCGCCCATTTGTACAATGCGGTTGTATTTGCGTGCCGCCTGAATAGCCAGTTCACCTTCGTGCGGGTTATGGCTTAGCGGTTTTTCTACGTAAACGTGCTTACCGGCCTGGCAGCCCATAATAGTCAGCGGCGCATGCCAGTGGTCGGGCGTTGCTATGTAAATAGCGTCAATATCTTTATCCTGTAATACTTTGCGTACGTCGCCTTCGCCTTTTGGGGCATCGCCTTTGCTGGCATCGGCTACTCTTTTCTGGATTTTTGGAATGGTGCGCGAATCAACATCGCATACAGTATTTACCAGGCAATTAGCCTGCTTGGCAAAAGTGGTGCACATACTGCCGCCGCGGCCATTTAAGCCGACGATTGCTACGTGAATACGATCATTAGCGCCAATAATGCGGTTATAACTTTTCGCAGTAAAACCAAAGGTTTTGCTACCCAGAGCGATGCCGCCGGTAGTAATAGCCACCTTTCTGATAAATTCTCTTCTTTTCTCCATGATGTTGGAATATGTGGTTTATTGTTTGGTGTGAGGATACTAATTTACAATTTATTACCTATAGGGCTAAAAAAATGGAAGGTTATTTTGTAATAATTTAGTGATGGAACGATAGGTTGTTAATGATTAGGTATTAAAGATTGATGGTTGGAGGGCGTTAAACCCAGTTTCCCTCTTGAGAGGGAGGCGCGGCAGGTGATGCGGTTGCAGGGGTGTGTTAATGAATCAAGGCGTTACCTGCGGCCCGCGCTGTCCGCTCATACGCCTGCAAGGCCTTAGGCACGGGGCCGGTATCCGCTTCCATCGCTAACGCGGGGATAATGCAATCTTTCCATATGCTGGTGCGGTGATAACACCGACCAGAGGCTGAAATCTTTCCATAATTTAGTTAGGAAGCGGTAATGATCTGATAAGACGCGAAGCATCGCGTCTCTACATAAATACCAAACATAGAGACGCGATGCTTCGCGTCTTTAATAAATCAGTTGGATAAATGCATTTACAATGACACCCCCCTTTTCCACGGGATAAAATCATCCTGCCCCAACTGTACCGATTTTGGCTGCACTACACCACTGGCTACATCTATCACATAGTTAAGAATGCGCTCGCCGGTTTGCTCAATAGTTTCAGTGCCCTCTACAATAGTACCGCAGTTGATGTCAATAATATCAGGCATCCGCTCATAAATACGGGTATTGGTCGACAGCTTAATAACCGGGGTTATAGGGTTACCGGTGGGCGTACCCAAACCGGTGGTAAATAGCACAATATTAGCGCCCGAACCAACTTCGGCCGTAGTGCTCTCCACATCGCTGCCGGGGGTACATAACAGGTTTAAGCCAGGCTTGGTTACTTTTTCGGGATAGTCGAGCACCGCAGTAACGGGTGAGTTACCAGCCTTTTTAGCTGCTCCTGCCGATTTTATAGCATCAGTGATCAAGCCATCCTTAATATTCCCCGGCGACGGGTTAGCATAAAAGCCGGAGCCGTCGGCCTCGGCGCGTGCATTATAGGTGCGCATCAGGTGCATAAAACGTTGGGCAGTATCTACGTCGACACAGCGGTCGCTCAGCTCCTGCTCTACCCCGCAAAGCTCCGGGAACTCGGCCAAAATTACGCTGCCGCCTAAGCTCACCAGCACATCAGACACGTAACCCAAAGCCGGGTTGGCTGATATGCCCGAGAAACCGTCAGAACCACCGCACTCTAAACCGATACAGATCTTATTGATCGGTGCCGGGCGGCGTTCAATTTTATTAGTTTCTATTAATCCGGCGAAGGTTTGTTTCAGGGCTTCCTGCATCAATACGCTCTCCTTGCCTATCTTTTGCTGCTCCAGCATAATAAGTGGTTTGCTGAAGTTAGGATCACGTTTTTTGATCTCTGTTTCCAGGATACTGGCCTGTGCGTGCTGGCAACCCAGGCTCAATACCGTAGCTCCCGCCACATTGGGGTGGGTAATATAGCCCGCCAGCAATCCGCATAAAGCGTCAGAGTCTGACTTGGTGCCGCCGCAGCCCATATCATGAGTCAGGAACTTGATACCGTCTATATTTTCAAAAAGCTTGTTCTGTTTATTTTCTACCGATCCCATTTGCAAGTCGGCAGTAAGTATCGATTCAACCGAGCTACCGGTCTTGTATAAATCTATCAGGCTGTCCACCTCTGTCTCGTAAGTCTTGGCCTTTCGGAAACCCAGTTTCTCTACCAATGCATCCTTCAAAACCATGATATTGCGGTTCTCGCAAAACACCAGTGGTATCACCAGCCAATAGTTAGCTGTCCCTACCGAGCCGTCGGCGCGATGATAGCCTAAAAAGGTACGCTGCGCAAATTTATCAACGTCGGGCTTGTGCCAGTTAAGTTTGCGCTCGCCCAGTTTAAAATCGCTGGCAGCATGGTGTATATTGTCGACTGTGATAGCGGTTCCCTTACCTATTGGCTGGTTGGTTTTGCCCACCAGTACGCCGTACATGTAAATTTCGGCATCTGTACCCAGGTCGGTTATGGTAAATTTATGTTTGGCAGCCACGTTGGTTACCAGCGTAATATCATCGCCATTAAAATTGATGATGGTCCCAGCCGGCAGGTCTTGTAAAGCCACCAGCACATTATCATGCGGATGTATTCTTAAAACAGTTTCTTTTTTATCAGACATTATAACAGTAGTAATATATTTTGTTACTCGACAGGTTATTGCAGGCTAAGTTCTACAACTGGTATCTCGTAAGGTGGTTTCTTTTTCGGCAAAGTTACAACCAAATCTTCACTATTTGCTGCTGATGATTTATTAGCGATCTCTGAATGATCATTCAAAAACTGTACATATTTAACCTTGCTTGCATAGCCCGGCAGCGTCAAAATACCATCAGCCGGATAGTTGAACAAGTGGACATACAGCTTTTTGGTTTTCGGATTATAAGTCAGCCTGTCGCCATCCGGAACAGCATACTCGCTCGGAGCATAAGTACAATTATAAATAGCGGTGTTATTGGCGTGCATCCAGTAAGCCATTGTATCTAAAGCGTTATTGGCACGGTAGTCAAACTCACCACGAGCGGTCGGTCCAACGTTCAGGATCAGGTTACCACCGTTGGCTACCGAGGTGATCAGCAGGTCAAGTAATTGACGATGTGTTTTCCACGTGTTCTCGTCGCGGTAGTACCCCCATGAGCCTGAGAAAGTCTGACAGGTTTCCCACGTATGGCCTCTGTATTTTTCTAACTCTTTTGGTTTAACCTGTTCGGGTGTTTCAAAGTCGGCACCATCTTTATATTCTTCCAGGTTAAGCCGATTATCTATAATAATACCCGGCTGCAACTTCCTGATCATTTTTACCAGCTCGACAGAACCCCAATCGTCATGGCCTTTACCGCGGGTCTTGTCTTTGTTGTTCGGGAATGAAAAGTCTAACCAAAGGATATCGATCTTGCCATACTTGGTTAACAGCTCGGTGATCTGGTTGCGCATGTACTGGCGGTATTTAGCCATATCGCGACCTTTGTTTAAAGCTGCATAGTGTTCTTTGCTTTTGTCTTTTTGCATAAGCGGGTGGATGTCGTCCATCACATAATCAGGATGGTGCCAATCCAGCAATGAGTAATAGAAACCCACCTTTAAGCCCTGCGCTCTGAAAGCATCTACATATTCCTTCACCAGGTCGCGTTTAGCCTGGGTGTTTGTTGCTTTATAGTCGGTATATTTTGAGTCGAACAAACAAAAGCCTTCATGGTGTTTAGTAGTTAGCACCGCATATTTCATTCCTGCGGCTTTAGCCTCTTTGGCCCATTTAGTAGGGTCGAACAGATCAGGATTGAACTGGTCGAAGTATTTTTGATACTGCTCGTTGCTCATGGCCTCGTTATGCTTTACCCATTCATGGCGTGCAGCACCCGAGTAAAGCCCCCAGTGAATAAACATGCCGAAACGGCCTTGGGTCCACCAGGCCATGCGCTGTTGCTTTTGTGCGTCGGTTTCGGTGCCTATCATTTTCTGCGCCCTGGCGGCCGAAAAACAAAGCATAGCCATAAATAATGCCGGTAATAGTTTTGATCTTCTCATGGTGTGTTTGGTTTGATGATCTGCCACGTTTTGTGTGGTTTAGTTATAATTCGGTATACCAAAGAAAGCAGAATAAGCATTTAAAAAAATTTGCGTTATTGTCTAATTAATCATTGATTTTGGCATATTTTGAATATAATATTTATAATTAAGAATAAATTAGATAATATTAGGCCCCAATGAAACCGCAATTACTCAAAGTATCTAATGACCTGGTGCACTCGTTCAGCTCGAGGCAGGACAAGGTGCCTTATGTAAACAATCACTGGCATTACCATCCAGAGGTTGAGCTGATCTACTTTAGACAGGGTAACGGCACCCGCTTTATTGGCGACAGCATACAACATTTCCAGTCGGGGGATGTGTATTTGTTGGGGACAAACTTGCCGCATTACTGGCGCTTTGATAATATTTACTTTGAAGATGAGGCGAACAATCATGCTGACGTAAGTGTGGTACACTTTAATGAGAATTTCTGGGGCGACAACTTCCTGCAATTACCGGAGAACACCATCATCCGCAACATACTCGAAAAATCGAAACACGGCATCAAAATAAATGGCGACGAACGCCTGCCGTTGGGAAAACTGATTGAAGCCACCGTAAAAGCTGAAGGTCCGCAAAAGATCATGCTGCTGATGGAAGCGCTGATGCGCATAGGCGGCGCCAAACAAATTGAGGTAATATCATCTATAGGTTCGCGGGTTGATTTTGCGACATCCGAGAATGACCGTATCAACGCCATCTACAATTACTCGATAGCCAACTTTAAGCGCAAGATACAGATCGAAGAAATGGCCGAAGTGGCCAACATCAGCCCTAACTCGTTTTGCCGGTATTTTAAATCGCGCACCAGCAAAACCTATCTGCAGTTTATTAACGAGATACGTGTTGGCCACGCCTGTAAACTGCTTATTGAAAACAAAATGAACCTGAAACAGATCTGTTACGAAAGCGGCTTCCATAATTTTACCAGTTTTCATAAATACTTTAAAAGCATAACCGGTAAAAGCCCGCTGGTTTATCAAAAAACGGTGTTTAAATAGCGCAAGACTATTTCTTTTCCTCCAATTCCTCTTGTTCTTTTTTAACCTGCAGTCGTTCCAGGTTGACATCCACTTTTATCAGGGCAAAAATGGCCATATAAAAATTGGCTATCCACACTATCGAAAAGCCGGCCAGCAGATAGCCCCGCCAGTCATCAAGTAACAGCTTGTATCCCGTTAGTATCAACATCAAAATAGTAATATAATGGCTGAAGCAATACTCGCAGGTAAACAGGTAAAAAAATTTGCGTTTTGCCACATTGCCTTTGCTTTTGCTTTGCTTAATGCAAAAGTCGCGCGGCTCACGGAACACCTCTTCGTGTGTAACCGTCCATGCAATGCAGGCTACGGGTATAGCAATCAAAAACAGCCAGGCTACCTGGGTTGATAAAGGCATCATACGATGTAATTTTGTCCTTTTCTACTACAAATAGCTTGGGTAAAGGTTTTTAAAGAAGCTTTTGTCATTGCGAGCGTAGCGTGGCAATCGCACGGAGAAAAGCATCGGCAATATAGCATCCTTGCGATTGCCACGCTCGTTCCTCGCTCGCAATTACAAATAGTTTATTTTTCAAAATACTTTATCGCCTCATACGCTGCAATTTGCCCCGAAATGATGGCCGGCGGCACGCCCGGCCCCGGCACCGTGAGCTGACCGGTATAAAGTAAATTCTCAACATGTTTATTGCGCATAGCCGGTTTAAAAAAGGCCGTTTGTCTTAAGGTATTGGCCAAGCCGTAGGCGTTACCTTTAAACGAGTGATAATCGGCCTTAAAATCGTTAACAGCATAGCTGCGGTTTACCACTATGTTATTACGTATGCTTTGGCCTGTTATGTTTTCAAATCGCGATAGCAACAGCTCAAAGTATTTTTGACGGATGGCTTCTGTATCTTCTAAACCAGGCGCCACTGGCATTAAAAAGAACAGGTTTTCACAGCCTTCTGGCGCCACGCTATTATCCGTTTTAGAGGGGCAGCACACATAAAATAGTGGATGCTCCGGCCACTGCGGCGAGGTATAGATCTGTTTGGCGTGTTGTTCAAAATCGGCGTCGAAAAACAGGCTATGGTGTTGTATACCGGCTACCTTTTTATTCAGGCCGATGTAAAACAACAGGCTTGAGGGCGACAGCGTGCGTTTGCCCCAGTATTTGGCGGTATAGTTACGGTAAGGTTTATCCAATAATTGCTGATCTGCATGCGCATAATCAGCACCTGCAATTACCATATCAGCTTTGATGTCGCCTTTACCGGTTTGCACCTTGTTAACCAGATTGCCATTAACTTCGATTTTAATAACTTCGGTATTGGTCCTGATCTCTACACCTAAACTTTCTGCCAGACTTACCATTGCCTTCACAATTTGGTGCATACCGCCCATAGGGTACCAGGTGCCTAATACCAGGTCGGCATAGTTCATGAGGCTATACATGGCCGGAGTGTTTTGCGGTGTGGCCCCTAAAAACAATACCGGAAACTCCAGCAACTGGCGCAATTTCGGGTTTTTGAAATACCGGTTTACATGGCTGCGCATACTGCCGAGCAACTGCATCTTCAGGCTTTTTCTGATCAGGTTAAAATCAATAAACTCGGTAATACTGTGTGATGGCCGGAACACATAATCACTCATGCTAACGCGATATTTGTATTCGGCTTGTTTTAAAAACTGGTCGAGCCTGGCGCTGCTGCCCGGTTCTAAGGCTTCAAACGCTTTGGAGAGTTCGAGTCTCTCCCCCGGTACGTTTAAAACGTCGTCCTTCCCAAAATAGATCCTGTAAGCCGGATTGAGCCTTTTCAACTCATAATAATCAGATGGTTTTTTGCCGAATAACGTGAAAAAGCTCTCGAAAACATCGGGCATCCAGTACCAGCTTGGTCCCATGTCAAAGGTAAAACCGTCTTGCCGCCATACCCGCGCGCGACCGCCGGGCTGGTCGTTCTTTTCGACCACTGTTACCTTATACCCTTCTTTAGCCAAAACACAGGCTGCAGACAGCCCCGCAAAGCCGCTGCCGATTACAACGATATGTTTTGAAGATTTCATGAGTTGATTGGCCTAAAGTAAGCAAATTGTTTTGCGGGCGGGTTGAAATATGTACTTTTGAAGCCCAGCGCACACGTGAGACAATGGATCTGTATGACGAAGCCTGTTTTGAATGCAGTAAATTAATAACCACTAAATACAGCACTTCATTCAGCAAAGGTATTAAGGCATTTAAAAAGCAATTCAGGTATCCTGTGTATGCTATTTACGGCTTTGTGCGCTACGCGGATGAGATTGTTGATACCTTTCATGATCATGACAATGCCGCCCTTATCCATGATTTTAAACAGGATACATTTAAAGCTATCGATCAAAAGATAAGTCTTAACCCGGTACTGCATTCTTTTCAACTGGTGGTAAACCAATACGGTATTGAAAAGCAGCTGATCGAGGAATTTTTACGCTCGATGGAGATGGACCTTGACCATAAAGTTTATACCAATGCCGACTACGAAACCTACATCTACGGCTCGGCCGGGGTGATCGGACTGATGTGCCTGCAGGTTTTTTGCCAGGGAGACAAGGAGCTGTACAACCGCCTGGAACCAATGGCGCTTAGCCTGGGCCTGGCTTTTCAAAAGATCAACTTTTTGCGCGATATCAAGGCTGATTATGTAGATCGCGGGCGTACTTATTTTCCCGGCATCGATTTTAAAAACTTTACGCAACAAGATAAAGAGGCTATTGAAGCCGACATCAAAAAAGATTTTGATAAAGGCCTTGAAGGGATCGTGCTCTTGCCCCAGGGCGTTCGCTTAGGTGTTTATACCGCTTATAGTTATTATCTGCAGCTGTTTAAAAAAATTCAGCGTACGCCGGTTAATGAGATTGCAGATCATCGTATCCGGATATCTAATACTCATAAGGCCGCTTTGTATTTGCAGGCATTAGTTAAACATAGTTTTTAACCAGTTATGAACGACCTGCCGGTATATACCAGATCGCAACTGGCCCTGCGCAACGGGCAGGACAAGCCCGAGGTATGGGTTGCCTACAAAGGTTTAATATACGATGTTAGCCGCAGCCGCCTTTGGCGCAATGGCAAACACTATGAACACTGGGCCGGTCAGGATTTAACCCACGAGCTTGGCGACGCACCGCATGATGAATGGGTGTTCCAGAATTTCGACCCGATTGGGAGGTTAGCTTAACATTCTCGCTATTCGGAATTTGTTTCAGGATCCTGAAACGGCGATAAAACATATCTTATTTAGCATGTAACATGCAGAAACCATCCCAATAGCGATAGGCGCGGCAAGACTTTCTTTTTATTTTTTTTCTTCTTCACCCAACGTTTTGCATACCCAGCCCGATGATGTAATAAAAGGACGTCCACTCTATTAAACTTTAATAATTAAAAAGATGAAAAACTTTATTTATTTATCATTAGCATTTCTGCTATCCATAGCGTTGATAGCAGGATGCAAGAAAGATCACTCTGAAAACGTTTTATCGCTTATAGCCAAAAAAACAACTATAAAATATAACGAGCTTGACACATTGATCTTACTCGGTGCAGAGAACGATTCAATAAAATGGGACGTGAATCCGTTGGAAGGCTTAAGCAGCCTGTATAAATTTGGCAACAAGGTAGTTGTTGTATTTACTAAAGCAGGCACTTATGCTGTGACTGCAACAGACGCAGGCCATACACCACTTTCTAAAACCATAACTGTATTAGATCAGGACTTTAACCCGCCGCCACCGCCGCCTCAGCATCAGAGCGGCGATACTACCATCAATATTCCGATCACCGGCGATCTTGTTATCACTCCAACCTATTTTAAGGTACCAAACGCCGACTCTACGGGTTTCAAGCTGATGGTTCAAACCAGCAACACTTATCCTTGCGGCAATAGCTATCTGAATATACGTTCATTTAAAATCAATGATAGCTATGTGGTAAACGCTATTAATATTGTACAGCCTCCGGCTACACTATGCACAATGCCTGACACTCAGCTAAAAGGAACTATGAATTTTAACTCAATGGCAAACTCCTCTATTGTACCCGACAACTCCTATCCGCTAACTATAACTGTTGGCAGTACAACTTATACAGGTTCCATTACTTTTAATCAAACCTATATGGACATAACCTGGAATTATACGTCGGGCGTGATATTTTCTTCAAAACATATAACACTTTAATTACCTAACCAATTGTTGCCAGTAGACACAAGGGTCCGGCAGCTATATAGCCGGCCCTTGTTGCTAAGCTTTTCAACTTAAACAATGCTATACCTGACTTATATATCATTTGCACTATTTTTATTAATAACGATACTTGAGCCTCGAGATAAAAACAAACACATTAGCTATTAAACGGAAATACATCCCGGGGTTACCGGTCATTTAAACGCATTGCGCTTTAACTTAAAAATTAACAACAATACAGAAGTTTAGCGGTTAAACTTTGCCCAACTCCTGTATATTTAAAATATTTTCAAATGGACCCAACGTTTCTATAATCCCCTGCGAAGAGCGTTTTTGAGAAGCTATCTCGGCGATAATTTTTGAATGAATCTGTCTAAACACCAAACCCGCGAACTGGTTGACGGCTGTATAAATAACAATCGGACGGCACAAGAGGCTTTATACAAGTTATTTTATGCCGATATGCTACGGGTTTGCCATAACTATTTGCCGGATAAAGAACTGGCTAAAGAAGCGTTCAATACAGGCTTTCTGAAAGTTTTTAAGTCAATCGAAAGTTTTGACCTGGAAAAAGGCGAACTGGGCGGATGGATGCGCAAGATCATGATCTACACAGCCATTGATCTTTGCCGTAAAGAGCTAAAGTTTACCACGCTTACCCTGGTCGAACAAAATCAGGAGGGTGATTTTGTTGTCCCGGCATCGGTGTTAGAGAAGTTATATTTTGAGGATATCCTGGCGAAGATCCGCACACTGCCCTATGCTACTCAAATGGTTTTTAACCTGTATGAAATGGATGGTTTTAATCATAAAGAGATAGCCGGACAACTAAATATTAGCGAGGGCACCTCGCGCTGGCATTTAGCCGAGGCCAAAAAGAAGTTAAGAACATTATTAGACAACTGGAGCAACAGTACAACAGAAAGGAGTAACAAAGCCATATGAGAAATTGGAATCAATACCTCGAGCTTTGGCAGCAAAAACGCAATGAACTGCATATCGGCTCCGACGCGAATACTGACTGGTCTGATATGCACCAGCTTTTGGACAAACACATGCCGGTTAATATCCCTGGTAATGACGGTAACTTAAGTACCGGTAATGCACTCACGCATCTGGCAAAATTTAAATTATTATATGTTGCGGCAGGATTCATTGTAGCAGCAGGCATAATTACTTACGTGGCAGGAAATAAGAACAATAACAACAAAAACAATCGGTACCAAAAACATAAAACTGAAGTCAGAAAAGACAACATTTCTGCCAACCCTATTGCTGTGGAAGACAGTTTAGAAAATGATAAAAACAGCGCTCCGGTTACAAATTTACCTGCAGACGCTACGGGAAAAGATCATCCTGAAAACAACAATAAAATAAACGGTTCATTGAATGTACTAACGTCTGATAACAGCAAAATAACTACTTCGGCGAACGCCCCCGCTACCAACTACAATTCAAGTTTAAAGAACACGCGGGAAGGCTATAAATCGACAGTTAAAGCCCATGATAACAATACACTTAGTTCTGTAAACTTATTGACTGCAAATTATAATTCAAGATTAAGGAATAACAAGTCAGTCAATACTTCAAAGGCAAATCATACTATAACCGGAAGTATGTTATCATCTCGAAATAGCAACGGGAGCGGCCAGCGCGCTTATAATAGATTAGGTAATCGCCTACCCGGCAATCATACAAACCAATATAAGTTGGTTGCCGGTCAACACAACATAATATCTGGCAATAATCAAAAAAACGAACCTGATGCGCCAAGATTAATACCAGACTATAAGCGTCAAAACAATTCAACATTCTTTTTAACCCCTGCGCTTGCTAAAGCCACCTTAACGTGGAATGAAGTTGCGTCAAACGCTAAATTAACTTCTAACTTATTCGTCAGCCCAAATACAAGCATAAGAATTTTAGATAAAAGTGCAAGAAATGTTAAATCTGCCAATAGCTCAATGATCAGTAATTTTGATTGGGGATTGTTGTTAGGGTTTAACACTAACGGTAGCTTTACATCCAAAGCTCAAAATTTTAATTTTTATGGCAGTTTTCCGGTAGATATATATTTAGGGGTATTTGTCAATCACAACTTTAATGACCAATGGGCTGTAGGTGCGCAAGGCCGATTTTTAACCCCACACACTGACCATGGCAGTTATAACTATAATCACCCAATTAAAGTAGACACCTTGCAAACTGTACAAACGTTCAAAATAAATAACTCGCGCAAAATTTATACGATAGATGTACCGATACATTTGATCTATAAGGCTACACCAAATATCAGGCTAAAAGCCGGGCCTTTATTAAGTATACCTATTAAAGATGTTAATCGCATCAGCGTTACCGAACTATCCTATAAAGACTCTACACGGTATGTTGATAGCGTTAAAAGTAAGCTAAAGCCGGCGTATTTTGAAAATAAATTGCGTTATGGTCTGTCTGTAGGTGCCGGGTTTACCTATAAGTTTTTATGGCTGGATGCTACTTACAGTTATTATCCTCAATCACAAAAAGCGGGCTCAGCCCTGGGCTCATTTACCACCAATACTAACAATCTGCAAATTACTTTGGGCATCAAACTTAACAAGCTTAAAAAATAACCGGCTAACCAATTACAAACAACAAAGGCGGAATTGATTAACTCATTCCGCCTTTAATATTTATAACTTTTTCGATTATCTTATCTCGAAAGACGACAACTGTACAAACGCTTGTACCCTATCGCTTACTTCGGCATCTGTCAGATTTTTGATCTTTTCGGTACCAAACTTTTCTACGCAGAAAGATGCCAGCGCCGAACCAAAGATGATTGCATTTTTCATATTATGGAAGTTAACCGTGCCTACTTTAGCCATATAACCGATAAAACCGCCGGCAAAGGTATCACCTGCGCCTGTCGGGTCGAACACCTCGGCCAGCGGTAAAGCCGGCGCCGAGAAGATCTTATCTTCGTGGAACAACAATGCGCCATGCTCGCCTTTTTTAATGATAAGATATTTAGGGCCCATGGTTAATATTTTGCGCGCGGCCTTAACCAATGAGTATTCGCCCGAAAGCTGGCGGGCTTCGGCATCATTAATAGTCAGTACATCAACCATTTTAATGGTTTCCAACAGATCGCCCATGGCAATGTCCATCCAGAAATTCATGGTGTCCATTACAATTAATTTAGGGCGATCTTTAAGGCGCCTAATAACCGTTTGCTGCACTTGCGGGGTAAGGTTACCCAACATCAGGTATTCACAGTCCTGATAGCTTTCCGGAATGACCGGATCGAAATCGGCCAGTACATTCAGTTCTGTTGCCAGCGTATCGCGGCTGTTCATGTCGTTATGGTACTTGCCACTCCAAAAGAAAGATTTCTCCCCTTTTTTAACCTGTAAACCTTCTGTATCAATACCATGAGCCCGAAAATCAGCTATTTCGCTCTCGGGAAAATCGTCACCGACAACGGCAACAATCTTAACCTTATCATAAAAGTATGAAGCGGCTAAACCTGCGTAAGTTGCAGCACCGCCGACAATTTTATCTGTCTTACCAAAAGGTGTCTCAATAGCGTCGAACGCCACGGTACCAATAACTAATAAACTCATTATAATTTCTGTTTTTTTGCGCAAATATCATTAAAATCCACCACTTATCATACGACTGCTTTGGCGCTATATTCTGAACGTAAAAGTATCCCGGGTTAATCACCAAAAAAGAATTAATCTCATATTTAGCGACTTACATTTTTTTTAAAAAAACATTGTGAAATAAGCTAATAAATTATACTTTTGCACACTCCAAACCGGAAATGTACTCCTGAGTAGCTCAGCCGGTTAGAGCATCTGACTGTTAATCAGAGGGTCGCTGGTTCGAGCCCAGCCTCAGGAGCCTGATAATCAACCACTTAGAGTAACTTCTAGGTGGTTTTTTTATTTCTAAACCACCCTCTTAAGCAGTCATTACAGCCTTTAGTTTGCGCATAGTTTGTGCAACCATGACCATAACACACCCGTTTTATGGTAACCTTAAAAACAACTTTAGACACAAGAAGAAAAAAATCAAATGGAAACTATCCTGTTATTTTTAGAATAACTGACTTTAAAAAAACGTATACCATGACCTCGGGTATAGACGTACCGGAGCATCTTTGGGACAATACCAATAGAGAAGTATTAAAGGCTCATCCTAATGCGCAAAGCATCAACACGACCTTAAGCAAAAAGTATTATCAAATACAACGTGCTATTTTAGTTCAGCAGGATAATGAAAGCTTCTCATTTGAGGATTTAAAGCTTATACTGGCCGGGAAGCCTAAGGTTAATGCCCAGGCTTTATTTAAACCTTTTGCTGAGAAGTTGATAGCAGAAATGATAGAGGTTAAAAGAACCGGAAATGCAATAGTATACAGGACGGCTGTAAATAGGCTTTTAAATTACTATGGCGACAACAAATTAAAACTGGTTGATATCAACTATAATTTACTGGATGGGTTCAGCCGTTCCCTTGTAAAGCAAGGCATAAAGCAAAATTCAATTAGTAACTACTTTCGTTCCATTAGGGCAATATACAACAAAGCAATCAAGGCTAAATTGGTTGAACGATCAGCCTATCCGTTTAGAGACATATCCATCAAGACAGAAAAGACAGCCAAACGAGCTATTACCAGAGTCAACATAAGGCAGTTCGAACAATTAAAGCTTACTACAAATACACCGGAGTGGCACGCGCGTAACTACTTCATACTAAGTTTTTACTTGATAGGTATATCATTTACCGACCTGGCCTATTTGAAGCCTGGAAATATTATAAAAGGCAGGTTGGAATACAAAAGAAGAAAGACCCATAAACTATATAGCATCAAAGTGTTCCCACAGGCTGAACAGATATTAAAGTTATACGCCAACCAATCCAAAGTTTTTTTACTGCCGGTGCTTCCAGATTACATTGAGGAAGACACTTTAGAGAGCAAAAAGCTGATTTTCCAATGGATTAAAACAACCAACAAATATCTAAACCGGCTAGCCGAAAATCTTAGTATCACAGAGCCAGTTACTACTTATGTGGGCCGGCATACTTTTGCTACCACAGCTAAACGCATGGGATATTCAAACGAACTTATTGCAGAGGCTTTGGGGCATGAATACGGCAATAGGATAACCAACATTTACCTGGATGCTTTTGATAAAGAAGTAGTTGATAAGATGCATGAGGCTGTGATAAACAGCAGTTGTCATGAAAATAATGACGCCATGTCAAAATCAACTGACAGGTTGCCAGCATGATGATATATTTAAGGGATGGCATGGATTATGATATCCCCCAATCCCAAACTCTTTAAAACCAAAATCCCGGATTGAACGGGTGTTATGTATATATTTAGCTAAATCGCACTCACCCACCCACCAAGACGATCAATAGATGATGGGCTCTCTGCCTCATCTGTTTTACTTAACTAAATTTTAACGTATCTGCCAAGAGCAAAGCAGAAAATGGCGAGGCTGTTATTAAACAGCCGGGTTAGTTAACCCTGTCAGTCGTATTCCATAAGGAAGCTCATAAGTAAAATCAAAAAAGACTATGAATAGTCAAAATAAAGAAAACCTATTAGATCAATCAAATGGGGGTGAAAACATGAAAGAAGCATCCCCGGTAAGTAATTTTGTAAAGGATTTAGAAGGACAGGCATTTATTTCGGGTTTAGAAATAATTAATGCTAAAGTACCAGAACATAACTGGCTTATAGATGGAATACTTCCGTTGAACACAATATGTGTACTATCAGGCCCGAGCGATACCGGCAAATCTATATTAGCACGACAAATAGCAGTTGCGGCTGCTTTGGGTAAAAACGAGGTAGCAGGTTTTAAGTTAAACCTTACCTATAACAGCTCTATGTATATCAGTACTGAAGATTCAGTTCAGGATTGGCAGGAAAAGTTATTAAAGTATAAATTGACCGAGGAAGAAATAAAGAGGCTTACTAATCTAACCTGGTCATCTACCTATAATTTAAAGCTGATTGAAAAACGGCTTGCCACCAATCCAGTAGACATACTCATTATAGATGTCTTTTCCGACACATTTGAGCAGGACATAAATAATGCGATACAAGTCAGGAAGCACTTTTTGCAGTATAAAGAATTAGCAGCCCGATATGGATGTACTGTCCTTTTCATACACCATGTCAGCAAAAAAGGCGAGGCAGGAGCACCATCAAAAGCGAATGTATTAGGCTCACAGGGGATTGAATCATCAATGAGATGTGTATTAGAATTAAGGTCTGACCCCAAAGAGGACGACTGTCGGCATCTGATAATAACCAAATCCAATTATCTGTCACCGGCTGATAAAAAGGAGGCCTATAAGCTAAAATTGGATTCAACGTTGAGGTATGAATATACGGGAGACAGAAGCCTAATTTCGGATTTAAGTAAAACAAGAAGTGGGACTTCACCCGCTTTGATTTTACGGATAATGGCTTTATCAGACCAGGGGCTTTCCGTAAGGGAGGTAGAAGCCAAGATTAAGGAAGAAGGTTATAGTTTATGCAGAAGCAGAATTAATGAAATAATTAGGCAGCAACGAGCCGGCAAAACTTCACCCGGTGATGCTTGTCCGGTTGCTATTTAGTGAATAGACAGGACGGACGTTTAAAAAGGCAGCTTAAATAGTTGCCTTTTCTTTTACAGAATGCCTGACCGCTTTGTCTGACATTACTGGGTCAATTTCAGAAAAACGCCCATAAGCCCACAGTTACAATACATAGAATCCTGGCGACATAAGCAACAGTTATCCTACAGAAGCATTTCGGATGAATTAAGAAAGGAAGGTGTAAAAATTGACAAGTCAACCATCGGTGAATTATCCAACAACAGAAATTCCATGCAGGTTAGACTGGGAAGAGCCTGGTAAATAGCAAATCTGTCCAGCTTGCATAGAATTTGTGGACAAAAAAGGAAGTAGCAATAAAATGTTACCTCCTTTTTGTTATATAGTAGAACGTTAATTTCTATTTAATCTATCTGCTATTACCATTTGTAACTTAGTCCTCCATCCATTACCGGTATGTTTGATCCTCTCGAAATCCCTGTTGGTTTTTTTAAGTAATTCAGTCCTACTAAGCGTACTTAGCTCTTCCCAGTTATCAAACATAACATAGATAGCATTTCCATAATCTAAGTTTTCAAGCACTACTATGTTGTCCGCAAACTTTGCTCCGAAATATCTTCTCATGCCACTAATACCTTTAATCCACTGAGTTGGATTAAGTGATTCCAAGTAGTTATATCGTTCTTGAATAATGCCCCTTTGCTGATCTGTCAATGGTCGACCACCTCCACCGCCAAGTAATTCATCAAGAATATCTCGGTTTCCTAGTGGTAATAACTCCCATCCTATATTTAAAGTCCTTAGATAATCAGCTTGGGCAGCTTCAGCTTCGAAAACATCAGATTTATTTATATTTTCCTGTAGTATATTTAAGCAAAATAATAAGTCAGAATAAAAACTGTTGTCATTTTTATCCATGACTTTATTAACCATGACTTTTAAAATATATACATGGTCGTCACCGGAACGATAATCATTTAATATTTCAGTAGATATGGTAACCTCTTCAGGCGGTACAAACTCTTTTTGATAAACTAGCTTGGTCACTATTAACGAAAACGTACCTTTAGAGTAATCACCGAATATTGGTCTTTCACCATAATAGAACTGCTTGTAAATTTTAGGAAGATCTTTTCTAGTAATAAATTTCCCCTCCTGGTTCCTTTTTGAATATCTTCCATTTTCTGGTAATGGGTAAATATCACCATTAACTACCACCTCTGTATCCTCGGAAAGAGCTACGCCGATATGATGGTATAACCCAGCAGCTATATCACTTTTTTTTGCTTCTACGGTTGTAGCGGCAATAAAAGCATTATTATTAGAAGCCTGAATTTTTGCAATAAAAATATTGGGAACTTTGTTTAAATTCTTTTTCATTTAATCCTCCTTATTTTTTGTACAAATAATACCGGCTCTTATTTCTATAAAATCATTTTCCTGACCATAGTTAACAAAATGACATAGCAGTGCATTTTTCTCATAATGTCTGGCACCAACAGACTTTCCATTTTTCTTCATACGCTTACATATTAATATACAATTACCCATTGGCAAAATGGGGTCTTCCATTTCTATCACGTGTCAGGAAGTCATCTACGTATCAAGCAGTAAAAAGACAGTGTAAATGCAATTAATAAAAATTTGAAACTTTCAAACATTTTATAGTTTTGCACCTTTAAGCACACGACCATCTCGGTATGTCGGCAGTAACGCTGCTTGATAACGTGACACACCATTGGAACTATTGGATTGACCTCCTTTAGTTCCTTTTTTACAAGCAGTTACCAACAAGTTTACTGCCATTGAATATTGTAGAAACAACTTTTGATTTCTTAGCTACAACTTAAATGGACCTGGCATTTTTATTGATGCTTTACAAAATAATTTCATTTGGGGAATTTTCACCCCTAATTTTTAGAGGTGATAAACTATATTAACAATCAGTTAACAACAATACTTGATCTGCACGTCAGAAAAAAAAGTTAGAACTAAATTTTTCAACACCCTCAAAAGCTGACATTATGTCATTTTAATGTAAGGACTCCTAAGTTCTTATCGTCCGTCCACCTTCTTCTTACGTTAAATACCGGACAAAACATTGGGTGTGAGTCTGTAAAGGGTTATGCCAATAGGTAACATTATTAGTTCAATCCGTTGCGATAACTATAAAAAGCAGTATCACTTATACAGTATTAATAGCTATAATTTTAAATTTCTTCCATATTTTTTACTTCGTTTTTGAAAGTGTCAATGGGCGCCCATCCAAGCATCCCCCCCTCTTTCTTGCCGGACAGTTACCCCCTGGGGTAAAACTGGCATCAATAATTATTCATCCTAAAAACAAAAAAATGGTAACAGTAAGTAATTATGCTGTACGCACAACAGCAGATGGCCGTGAGTTCATAGCACTTGAACTAACCGGTGGGCTTGAACTAATTCAGAGCCAGGTATCAGGGAATTTCTATGCAACTACACGTAAGTGTTCAATGCCAAGCACCTTTGATGAGGAAACGGCGAAAAGCTTAATTGGCTCTCAGCTTGAAGGCGAAATTGTGAAGCTTGATGTAGAACCGTATGAGTTTATGACCCCCCGCACCGGTGAAGTTCTGCTATTAAACTACACCTGGGCTTACCAACGTAGTCCCAGCTCCGTTTTAGTTGGAGCAACTCCGGTACAAAGCACAGAAATGGCTTGATGATCTTCTCACCTTTAGGAGGGTGATAATTTGGGGGGATTAGCATAATGCTGTCCCTCCATTTTTAAACTTTTATTATTTAACCAATAAACTATCAGGGTTTACCTATGAACAACAAGAACTTTTTTTTATGTGATGAAAACACCTTAATGATAGTAACGGATAAAGGCCATTTGAGAACCTTAGTAGCTCCGTTTACAGTACGGTGTATTCGAGCAACGGATATTTTAAAGGAAAATGCTCTAGTAAATGTTGATGCTGTAAAACCCCATGATGAAGAAATTATCATGTACCTGGTACTCAAAAAATGGATGCCCTACAGCTATTTTCAGTTGATAATAAAATAGAGTATACTTCATTTCCCCTTGCACAGGCCACCCCACAGGCCCAAAGGTATTCCAACTCCATTGGCTTACTCATAAATCACGCCAGATGCCATTACGTTTAACAAGCTTTCCAAGCCCGTTAAACTCCATTGATGCTCCTGGTATCAGGCCCCGGCTGCATCAATCTGTCATGCTTTCTGCTTTAAGCCAACTCCGTTTCCATGCAAGCTCCCGTATCTTATAAATCATTCACGTGCGTTCACTCATTTATAAGCTACCCGCTTGCCGTGTTAGGCTCACCTGCTTCTCGCACAAGGCTTCAATGCTGTCACAGTATTTGAAACCCCATGCCTAACCAGGCTCAAATACACCGCCAGCATTTTGCGTAAACGTACTAAGTAGTCGCACTCTTGAGTGCTGCTCCTACTTAGACCTGGTGCTCAGTTCGCAGCTGGTGAGCGGCAAAAAAGGTTCTTAACAGAACCACTAAGGGTTTAGTAGTTTTCCAGTTTCAATAATTCAGATATAGAAATGTTTAAGGCTTTGGCAATGACATAAATTGAACTGATAGTGGTATTCACTTTTCCTAATTCAATATATGATAACTGACGGGTGTCAATACCAGCCTCTTCAGCAAGCTTTTGCATAGTGTAGCCTTTCTGCTTACGCAGTTGCCTTACCTGGTTACCAAATGCTTTTATAAGTTCCTCGTGCCTGACACTTATCACATTTAAATGTGGTATCTATTTCATTTTTGCACAATGAAATACATTTCATATTTTCACTTTATAGTTCATTATTTTATTATGACAAAAGAAATTTATGACGGCATGAAAAAAATGCCTTTTAATGAGTTGACCGATATTATTGCTTACAGATATGTTTATGAGTATGGAGAACAAAAGGCAAGAGAAGTGATCGGTAAAGTTGAGCAATCAGCTAAAATTGAGCAACACGTATTTCAATGGATGGTAAATGGGTTTACACCGTCATCAAAAGACATTATGTCTATATTGAATACTATGCCATACTTTCTTTTTGCCAAGGGTGAAACTTTGTGTCTAGGCGCGTTAACAATATTGAATTACTGGAACACGGTTGCAAACGAAGAAAATACTATTACGGCAACACAGATAGGTGTCAATGTTATTATTGATTCTAACCGGGTTAAATTAAAAAGTAATAACAACTTTTTTACCAGATTATATCAAGAAATAGATAACCAACTTAAAGCCAAGAAAAGTTTTTGGAATGAATAACTAATAATAGTTGGCATTAATTGCCTGAACTCTTATGAAGTAGATATGCCTTCTATTTCACTAGGCACTTAGCAAGCTGCTTTAGCACCGGGGCAGCACGCGTTATCCAGGAAGACGAGTATTTTGCTTTTGGTTTGGATACCGGAAGGTATCGTTTAAACCCAGAGAATAAGTATCTTTATAATGGTAAGGAAAAGCAGGACGCGCTGGTTGATCAGTTAGATTATGGCGCCAGGTTTTATGACCCTGTGATAGCCAGGTGGACAAGTGTTGACCCGCTGGCGGAGAAGTCAAGGAGGTTCAGTCCGTATGTTTACGGAGATGATAATTCTATTAGGAATATTGATCCTGATGGGATGGAGACGGAGGGTTGCTGTGGTGCAGGACCTCAAAGTTTGGGTAATCCTATGGCTTATATTGCGGAAGGCTTTAGACAATATTTTCAAGCTGCTGGCTCTGCTATTGACAGAGCATACATAAGTACTTCAACCAGTGTAAGCAGAGTTATTAGTGATGCTAAAGTAAGCCTAGGATTTGGAGATGCTAGAGTAACCACATCAGTCAATATAACCAACACGACCACAGCACGTACTAACCTCGGTCAGTTTCTTACACCAAACTCTCAAAATACTCCGAATGCACCAATGTTTAAAGTTACTAATAACACAGAGGTCAGTCAGCAGACTGAGGTAGAAGGAAGTACGACTGTAAGGGGTATAGATTATAGCACTAACAATACTACTAACATAAGTGCATCCAAAGTTACAACCAATACAGAGATGTCTGCAGGTAAAACGATAAAAGGAGCAACTTTCGCTGGATATGTTTCACATACAAACACATCAGAAAACTCAAAACTAAGTTCGCAAACTGATGTTGGTGTTAAAGCAAGCTATACTCATGAAAAGAATAAAGTTAAAACTACAAGTACGCTAAGTGTCGGCGTAACTGTACAACAGTAGAACCATGAAATATAAAATTGGATTAACTTCATTGCTATTAATAATTATGTCCTTAATGTTAGGGTGTATAGGAGATAGTAACAAACTTAAGCATGACACAACTATCGTGCACTATGAAATGAAACAGGGACGATCCTTGGCCTCAAAAGATTGGCACTGCTATGATGTCGATGAAGAAAGGGTGTGCATCCCCACAAATTGGAAGATGAGGCAACAAAGCAAGTATCTATTCATGTCAGATGTTGACGCTTTTGATCAAAGTACCTTCTTCGTTGTACTAAAGTATAACAAGGTTTCAAGCGGCCTCGATGTAACCAAATATCTTAAGACGACATACCATTCACTTAAGAACGATACCGTGGAGGTATTTACAGGCTATACTGTTAAGAAGATAACCTTTGAGGATAAAGAATCAGTATACGGAGAGTATTATACGTCAATAAAGCACAAGCCTTACATGACCTATTCTACAGTATTTGAAAAGGATAACGACCTGTTTGAAATCGCTTTAAAGGTTGACAGTACAAAGGCCGTTGGTTATAAAGAAATATACAGAGACATATTGTTTAACATTCAACATAAAGGTAAGGCAGTGTTCTCAGCTAAAGACGTAATCAAGGATATTCAAGTAATAGATATTTCGAAACTATAGTAAGCCGCCACTATTATACCACAAGCCCAGCCATTAGGTTGGGCTTTTGTATTTCTTGGCTTGGCGTCACGTACCAAAGCATCAACTACAGTGAAGATACGCTGCTTGTCATGCTCTGGTAGGGTGGCTATGCTATCAATACGGGCTAATACAGTGCTGTCTAATTCGGTATCGGACAACTCAACTAAGTAGTCTAACGAGACATTTAAAGCCTTTGCGATCTTAGCTGCAACTTCTATCGACGGTAGCGTTTCATCGCGTTCATAGCGTCCTAATACGTTAGGGTGCACAGCTATTTCCAAAGCAAGGTCGCTTTGAGAAACCTTTCGTTTCTTTCTAATGTACGTAGCACATTTGACAGCCATACCGGTACGCCGGGCTTGATACAGCAAGACGACTACCTGCCATTTGGATATGAATTATCAATAGGTTCAGTAATTAGCCCGGGAAATAAATATCTTTACAATAAGAAGGAGTTACAGACGGAACTTGGGCAGTATGATTACGGTGCGCGGTTTTATGATCCGGTGATTGCAAGGTGGACGAGTGTGGATCCGCTAGTTGAGGCTGGACAAGAGTCAATGACACCTTATGGTTATACATTTGATGACCCTGTAAGATATACGGACCCAGATGGTAGAGCGCCGGAGGGGAACAATGGGTGTTGTGATGCATTAAAAAACTATGCACGTGAATATATGCGCACTGCGGTAATGGTCTCCGGTCCATATGCTGCTATGGCATCGAAAAGAAGCCCTCAAGAGGCTTTGTCAAATACAGGCGATGCTTTAGTTTTTGGAGGATATGCCGGTGCAGCCTTTACGGATGGAGCTAGTCTTGAATTGGTCCCCCTAGGTGAAAAATTTCAAACCGCGGCTTCTGCTTGGTCAGTAGGTTCAGATTTAATGAAGGGAAATGATAAAAATGCCGCTATCACAACCGTAAGTACTATCGCTTTCGGTGCTGCTGGTAGTAGGCTGGAAGGATTAGAAAGAGTTGGGAAACTTAGTTCTGTACAAAAGCCAATTTTAGGAGCTATGTTATCAGTTACAGAAAAATTAGCCGATATTGGCACAGATAAATTAAAAGAGGAGAAAAAGGAAGGTAAGTCAGAAAAAAAAGCTGATAAGCGAATGCCGGATAATGAACATAATAAAAAAGCAACAAAATATGCTCAAGACTTTTTCAAAAAACGTGAGGAAGATAGACAACAGCAGCAACAACAATAATAAATAAGAGATGAACACCATTTACGGAATTGGCGGTTTTTTTTTAACTGCTTTGGGTATTTACATTACAAAAAATCAACTCACCAAAATTAAAACAGAAAATGTAGATCAACTAGGATTTGATTATAAATTATTAGGAGGTGGAGTTATGGCCATTATAATTGGAATCGTAGTTATGGTAAAACATTTTTGATCATTGCTTTACTATTATGGTTTACACAGAAAGAAAAAGGCCGATCATTATTATCATAGTTTGTACAGTAATTGTCGCTAGTGGAATAGTATTTAGTGGGTTGATAATATCACATAAAAGCTTGGTATTAGGGCCAATCAAAAGCATCGGTAAGTGGTATCTACCATATTTGGAGTTTTCCCTGCTGGTAGGGTTGTTTTGCGTCCTCGGAATATGGTACATGAAAAAGTGGGGGGTGTACTTATACACCGCATTTTTTATTGTTAATCAAATATTATTGATAACAACCCACTCGTGGACCTATTTTTCTCTGTTAATCCCAGGTTTTATTGTTATTGTAACTTTATTTTATTTAAAAAAGATGAACTAAAAATGGTCATGTTTTAAAATTGGTGATAATGATTTAAACAACTGAAATTGGCAATCAAGCCCAGCCATTCGGTTTCTATTTCTTGGCTTTAAGCTTATAATCTCTTAGCTATTTATAAGAAGCCTGGCCTGGTGTCAGGCTTTGTTGTTTCTACCCACCAATACATTCTTACTACTTTACACCTCCCATAGCCAGTCTAGCTACAGCTATCATATAACCCTTTACTATTCATTCTGATTACCTGGTGTTAGCACACCCAGCTTCTATCTCTTTTATCAAACCCCACAGTTATGAAACCAAATAAACTCACTACAGACAATCCTGAATTATTGCACTATATCACAGATAGGCTACATATTACAGTCTTGGGCGGTATAAAAGACAACAAGCAAAACGTATTCAGGCATAATGTAGACTTGTATAACACAATACAAACAAGCCAACTGATAGAAAGAGTATCAGAGTTTTTAAGTATAACCACTGAAGAAGTCAACCAGGTTATAACTGAATTAACCACAGCTTTAGAAGTATACCGTACAGAACATCTGGAAAGTCTGAAACCTAAAGTACAAGAAAAGATACAGCTAACAGAATCCCAACGTAAAGCAGCTGTCAGTTTTTTAAAGTCCCCTGGCTTGCTGGAACAGACAAAACAATTAATAGCACAGAGTGGAATTATTGGTGAAGAAACCAATGCACTGATAGCTTACTTAGTTTACACCTCAAGGAAAAGGACTATACCACTACATCTGATGTGTTTGGGTGCATCAGGTACAGGTAAGACCTGGCTACAGGAGAAAGTGGGAGAACTGATGCCGGAGGAAGATAAGCTAGAGATCACTACACTTACAGCTAATGCATTTTACTACTTCGGTAAAGAGGAATTGAAGCATAAGCTGTTCTTAATAGAAGACCTGGACGGAGCCGAGAATGTAATGTACCCGCTAAGAGAGTTGCAGAGTAAACGTAAAATCAGTAAAACGGTAACGCTGAAAGACAGCAAGGGAAACATGAAAACCATGACTTTAAATGTTGAGGGCCCTGTATGTGTAAGTGGTTGTACTACCCGCGAAGAACTTTATGAGGACAATGCTAACAGATGCATACTGCTTTACATGGATAATAGTAAAGAGCAAGATGACCGTATTATGGAATACCAAAGAAAATTGAGTGCCGGACATATTGATCAATCAGAGCAGAATGCGGTAAAAGAACAACTAAAAAATGTACAAAGGATTTTACAAAAAGTGACAGTTCGAAACCCTTATGCTACATACTTGAAGCTACCTGATGAAGTGTTTAAGCCAAGAAGAACCATGTGGTTGCTATTACTTTTTATAGAGACTGTCACATACTATCATCAATACCAAAGAGAATTGAAAACGGATGTTATTACCGGTGAAATGTTTATTGAAACTACCCTGGCTGATATAGAAGCAGCCCTTACTTTACTGGAGGTTACACTGCTTAAAAAGAGTGATGAGTTAAACGACGCCTGCCGTAACTTCTTTGAAAAGCTAAAAGCCTGGTTAAAACTACAGGGTACTGAAAACTTTTATAGCAAAGACATCAGATCAGCCTTACGCCTAAGTCACAGTAGTATGCAACGTTACCTGGCTGAACTGGAAAAGTTGAACTATATCAAAATAATCAGGGGTAACAGATACAAAGGATTCGAGTACAAAGTGAGTAACTGGAATGACTTGGAGCAGCTACAAAACAAGTCAAAGGAAATGATAGTAGGTGTCTTAGAATATATTCAGTCGATAATAGGTAATCCACCAGTAACCCATAATAGCAATGAGTTACTTAATCCACAGAAAAAGAGGAAGAAGCCACAGTAACCCATCAATCCATTACAACAGGCGCTACACTTTAATGCTTACAATTTATGACAAATCCACTATACATACGGCTACATGCGGGGTTCTCTGAATGGCTACGCATACTCAACTTTGAACCCACTAGTCAGAAGTACATGCCTAAAATGCTGACCGAGTTCCTGGATTTTCTAGAAGCCAAAGAGTGTAACCATCCCCATGATATACACCCTACACACATCAATAGCTACTTTGAATACCTGCATATCCGGCCCAACCGCAAATCAGGTGGAGGACTAGGCAAGAACTATATCCGTAAACAGTTACAGGTGATCAACAAGTTTAGCAGATACCTCACAGAGAGTGGTAAAGAAAGCTTTGCAGTAAACTATCATATTAAAGGAGCAGCAGACCGGAGTAGCAATGTGCTCACCATATCAGAAGTACAGCAGCTTTTTGGAGCTACAACAGAAGATGTGTTAGGCCTACGTGATAAAGCTATGCTTGCTTTATACTATGGTTGCGGGTTGAGGAAGAATGAGGGTGTCAATGTAAATGTACGGGACGTACTGTTTGATAAAGACTTGGTCTTGGTCAAAAAAGGTAAAGGCTATAAAGAACGCTATGTGCCCCTAGCTGGCAACAACAAAGCCGATTTGGAGAACTACATCTGCTACAGCAGGCCTCACTTGTTGAGTAACAAGAAAGAAGAAGCACTATTGATCAATGTTAAAGGTAAACGATTAAGTAGCTCAACCCCTTACGTGAGGTTGCAACAGTTAAGAGCAGCAACAACCATTACTAAACCTGTTGGTGTTCACACGCTTCGTCACAGCATAGCGAGCCATCTCTTACAATCAGGAATGATGTTAGAACAGATACAAAGATTCTTAGGACATAGCAGTTTAGAAAGTACGCAGATATATACCCACCTGAAACATGAAAACCAATCTTAGCACATTTGAAACTTACCTTATAGAGCAAGGGTTTAAACCGGATACCATACAGCAGCATCGTAACTACGCCAGCTACTTCTCAGCCTGGCTAGCAGAAACAAGCTATGCCTTAGAACAAATTACCTATACAGAGATATTGGACTATGCGGATCAATTAAAGAATGAGGGTAAAGGAGTTAACCTGATTAACCGAATGATGCTGGCCTTACGGTATTACTTTGACTACTTACAGTTTAAGAACCAGGTTAGTTATAACCCTGCGACAGGCATCAATCTAAAAGGAGCTATTCGTACCGTACCTAACAACCTGTTAAGCAAGGATGAACTAGAAGCCTTATACAATGCCTATCAGATCATAGACCCACGTACACACCGTAACAAAGTCATATTAGGCTTGTTGGTCTATCAGGCATTGACCAGGGAAGAACTGGAAACCTTGCGGCCTGAGCATCTAAAGCTACGTGATGGTAAGATACAGATACCAGTCACAGGTAGACAGAACGAAAGGCTACTGGCTTTACAGTCATTCCAGGTACTTGACTTGCAGGAATATTCCCTTTTAATAAGAGGGCAACTGCAAAGCAGGTCGCCGAGGCTATTTACGGGTAGAGATGACAACGAGGACCTAAAGAACACATTGCTGCATTTGTTCTATGCATTAAAGCGGATAAACCCTAAGGTCAGACATGCACAACAACTCAGGCAGAGTGTGATTACTGAATGGTTAAAGGAGAAGGATTTAAGGGTAGTACAGTATATGGCAGGACACCGGTATGTGAGCAGTACAGAAAGGTACAGGGAAAGTAACCTGGAGGAACTGAAAGAAGCTTTGAATAAGTATCATCCAATGAGCAGTTCATGATCTGCGGGTAAAAGCTATAACATCCTTGTTTCAGCAAGCTTTTTATATTTAAGCCGTCTTACTTCTTTTTTAAAATACAGTTCCGGATACCGGTGTTGTACAACAGCCATCAATTTTTGATGAGCATCTTTAGCCAATGATATTTTTCCTCTGTACAAGAGTTCCCATATGGACACTGGGTGGTGCTGTATCCAGAAGCTTACTTTTTTATAAACTACTTCTCTATTGTAATTTAACTTAAGCATGCTGTCTGAAGATAATTTTGAAGTAAGGTTATAAGAAGAGAAACCAAATGTTGGTTGCCCTATCTGGGGTTTCAATATATTTTCAATGTTGTCTTTCACTACAGGTAATCAGTTTTTTATGTTATTATGTGCAAGCACAAAGTTAAACTGGCTTTAGTTCATTTCATAGGTTTACTTTTAGACATCACATGAAAGATATGCACAATGGTATTCCTCATGCTTAATCATTCTATTTCTGTCATAAAAGCACACGTATCCCCTTACAGTTTTTTCCTGCTACTCTTCAATTAACTACTTCGTCTGAGCCGTACGTCAGTATTTTCATACCTACACCTACATGGATGCCTATAGCCTACTCTGTTAATTCAGAACACTTGTTACTTATGTGTCATGCTCCACCCTCAAACTTATAAGTTAACCCGTTTGTACCTACCGGAGAAAACTCCCCCGCTATGTTTAGCTATTATTTCAAGCCCGCAGGTTACAACCCAATGTCGTTGCCTATAACTATCTTTTGAGACCCTCTAGGCTGAACAACTCCAATGCTTCTGGAGAGGGGTACACTACAAAATACTAATAAAAATCTGTTATATGAATGCATGAGAGAGGAAGTTATTAGTCATTGTTGATAACATATATAAGCTTTACATTTCGTTTACAAACTGTTAAATACTCAATACATAAGACATTAAATAGCTATAAAAAATTTGAGCTTGTGTACGAGTAAGACAAAGCCTGGCCATCCAAGCATCCCCCCCTCTTTCTTGCCGGACAGTTACCCCCTGGGGTAAAACTGGCAACAATAATTATTCATCCTAAAAATTAAAAAAATGGTAACAGTAAGTAATTATGCTGTACGCACAACAGCAGATGGCCGTGTGTTCATAGCACTTGAACTAACCGGTGGACTTGAACTAATTCAGAGCCAGGTATCAGGTAATTTCTATGCAACTACACGTAAGTGTTCAATGCCAAGCACCTTTGATGAGGAAACGGCTAAAAGCTTAATTGGCTCTCAGCTTGAAGGTGAAATTGTAAAGCTTGATGTAGAACCTTATGAGTTTCTGAACCCTCGTACTGGTGAAGTGCTACTATTAAACTACACCTGGGCTTACCAACGTAGTCCCAGCTCCGTTTTAGTTGGAGCAACTCCGGTACAAAGCACAGAAATGGCTTGATGATCTTCTCACCTTTAGGAGGGTGATAATTTGGGGGGATTAGCATAATGCTGTCCCTCCATTTTTAAACTTTTATTATTTAACCAATAAACTATCAGGGTTTACCTATGAACAACAAGAACTTTTTTTTATGTGATGAAAACACCTTAATGATAGTAACGGATAAAGGCCATTTGAGAACCTTAGTAGCTCCGTTTACAGTACGGTGTATTCGAGCAACGGATATTTTAAAGGAAAATGCTCTAGTAAATGTTGATGCTGTAAAACCCCATGATGAAGAAATTATCATGTACCTGGTACTCAAAAAATGGATGCCCTACAGCTATTTTCAGTTGATAATAAAATAGAGTATACTTCATTTCCCCTTGCACAGGCCACCCCACAGGCCCAAAGGTATTCCAACTCCATTGGCTTACTCATAAATCACGCCAGATGCCATTACGTTTAACAAGCTTTCCAAGCCCGTTAAACTCCATTGATGCTCCTGGTATCAGGCCCCGGGCTGCATCAATCTGTCATGCTTTCTGTTTTAAGCCAACTCCGTTTCCATGCAAGCTCCTGTATCTTATAAATCATTCACGTGCGTTCACTCATTTATAAGCTACCCGCTTGCCGTGTTAGGCTCACCTGCTGGTCACAACAGGCGGCAATACTAAAAATTATTCCCTACCGAACCGGCATTTCACACATTGTTAGTATCTTGTGTAAACATTCTGTGTAGTCCCATTTCATGGTTTCCCTACACAGACCTGTTGTTCCGTTCGCAGCAGGCTCGCAGGTATATTTATAATAATATTGATGACAGATTTAGAAAAGCTTGGAAATATTTTTGGAGCAGAAACCATCAAACGAGTTTACGAAGATGGTTTTTCAGGCTCAGTACAGGAAGCCGGTAAAATGCTCACAGACTTAATGAAGTCTGCACGGTTGTTTACCATGCCGTTCCAGCTAGCGGCAAATTATCAAGACAGAATAACTAAATATTTTGAAAGGGTAAGAAACTCTGTTCCTGAAAACAACCAACAGTCAGCACCAGCATCCCTTAGTGGCCCAATTATAGAACGGTTAAAGTTTTTAGAGGAAGATAATTATTTAACAGACCTTTATCTTAACCTGTTGTCACGTGCTATTGATATAGAACGTGTAAATGAAGCTCATCCAGCATTTTTTCACATAATAGATCAGCTTTCTCCGGATGAGGCCTTATTTCTATTTAAATTAAAAGATATTGAAATAAAGGTTACCACATACAGAGATTTAGACAGGGAAGCAAACAAGTTTATTAACTACCAAATTACAAAGACAGATCTTCCTGCTACCCAATTCAATTTCCCGGAGCATTTTCATATGTATTATTCACATTTAGAAAGCCTAAATCTAGTTACCTGGCCTGTTGTTGATACTGAATACCCCCAAAATGAAGCCGGTATTCAAACGGGGTTAATCCAGCATAGTATTATAAAGTTAACCGATTTTGGTGCGTTGTTTGTAAAAGCCTGTATACCAGAAAAGGGTTTTATTTTTATGAAAAACAATAATAATCAGGAGTGAGGTTGTTTTATGAGTGAACCTATAGGACAGCATCTAGTACCGAGGTGCTATCTAAAAAACTTTGCTTTGAGTAAAAACAAGGATTGGTTAATTGATGCTTGTAATGTACAAGTAGATGATACTAAGATTTTCAACGTCAATATCAAAGCGGTTTGTAAACAAAAAGAATTCTATACTTTTAAGAAGCTACCTGATGGAGATAAAAGGTTCCTAGAAAAATTCTATAGTAAAACAGTAGAAGCTGATTATGCCCAGGTATATAATCTTTTAATGAACGGTGACAATATCAGTCCGAATGATAGATTTAAAATAATAGCTTTTGTTATATGTCAATACTGGAGGACTGCTAAATACATTAATGCTATTAATAATATTTTTACTAGTTCTATACAACATGGTTATAACTTAATACAGTCTCAAGGATTAGAAAAGAAAATTCATTTTGATGGAGGTGGAGCAATAAGCTTTGAAAATAAAACGGTTGATGAGGTTATAAAGGAGCAAAAAGAGGACACAAGGGAAGGATATAATGTTGATAGCTTTAACAGGTTTAAGGACCTTACCAGTAGAAGAATAAATGATAGGATTGTTGTTTATGAAGCTCATCCTGGTGATTTTTTTATAACGAGTGATAACCCTGTAAAAACGGCACATAACATTTATGATCCTACCGGGACAATCAAGATGCCTATTAATCATAAATATATGGTCGGACTTTTACCATCTAATGATGACCCGACCTTTCGGAACAGAAAATTACATAGGATTAAGCTAGATTATGAGAGGTCTTACTTTGAGTGTTTAGGTAATAATTTTATGCAGATTGAACAAGCAGATGTTGTAATTTTAGGAAAGAAGAGTTGCCTGGAAAAAGCTTTACAGGACTATAAAACATTTGATGAGGATGTATTCAACGTAAGATTTGATAGGTTTTATAAAAACTTAGAAGAAGAAAACGCCTTTTTGAACAGTCAACTTTAATTACCTATTTCATCCAATAGTTTGGATGGTGGGATTTTCAAAGCTTTAGCCACAGCAAATATTACTGATACACTTGTATTCAGCAAGCCTCTTTCCAGTCTACTGATCTGACTATACTCAATACCGGCTTCATTAGCCAAAGCTTCCATAGTCATATTTTTTTCAATACGATACTTCCTTACATTTTCTGCAAGTAGTCTAATGGCTGCTATATCCCTAAGCTGTGGCACAACCCAAAGCTGGAAGTAAATTTTATTTTGATTTGTGGCAAATTTGCCTTAATGTTGTGTTGTTCACCTTTAACCTTAATAAAATGAAACATAAAGTTTCCAGACTGATAATAATCAGCATGGTCTGTATATTCCAGGCGGCATACGCGCAAACAAGAATAGAAGCAAAGGAAGCCCCCCGCCACATAAAAGACACAGTTACAGCCTGTGGTAAAGTGTATAGCACAAAGGTTATACAGTCAACCGGTATGGTCTTATTAAACATCGGAGGCTATTACCCAAACCAAGATTTGACAGTGGTGATTAAAGCTGCTGTTGTTAAGCAGTTTAAAACTCCGCCCAATATTGAATTTAGTAACGGTCAAGTATGTATTACCGGTGCTATTACAATATTTAAGGGTAAACCAGAAATTATTATAACCAACAGCCAACAGATAAAAAAAGCATCATGAAATGTATAAAGACCATCCTGTTCTGCTTCATATTTAGTGCCAGGGCATTCACCGGAGAGGCTCAAACTTACATGCCTGGGGTTACGGCTGTAATACCGGATCTTCCCCAGTATCATCCAAACTTGAGCTTATATCAACGGCAAATGCAGGTTACTGCTTCTAAGTATGAAGCCGGTTATAATAGGCTGAAAGCTGATTATGATGACCTAATGAATCTTGAATTAGTAAATAAAGCTAATAAAGCCAACTTGGAAAAATACAAAGTGGATGTTAAAGAGTGGGCTGATAAGAACTTCGCCCAATTTGACCTTTCTATTCCAGCTAATGTAGACAAGATTGATAGGTTCTTTAATGGATGGTATGAAAATAAGAATGTACGGGATGAAATTGCATTGATCCGTAATGTGAAACTGGAAATAAATAGGCTTAAAATCAAAGACCCGGATGGCTTTTTTAAGTCTGAAAGATATTTAGAAATGGGGGCTATTTTCAAAGAGCTTGAAGATTGTCAACCAGAAAATATTAGTAAATTAGCTTGGCAACATGGGTTGGCATTTTGATATTAAGACAGGGGTAACTGTTATGAAAGCTTTTCTTGTTCGATTTATTAGCATTTTAATCTTTTCCATTTTCTTCTCTTCGTTTTCAGGCAGGATTTCCTGGGAAGGGGCTATTTTGGTTTCACTTGTATTAGCTCTTATTTCAATGCTGTTGAAGCCAAGTAATGACTAGTAAAGTGACCCTGTAGTCGAAGCATTTGTATAACAAAATTTATAAAGGAATAATAGTTTAACCAGGTCATGGTTTGCAAATAGTTTGAGCAGCTAATCAAAAGTGGGCTAAAACAGCACTCCTGAGTAGCTCAGCCGGTTAGAGCATCTGACTGTTAATCAGAGGGTCGCTGGTTCGAGCCCAGCCTCAGGAGCCTTAGTAGACAGGCCGACAGAAATGTCGGCCTTTTTGCTTTCATTAATACCCAAATCGGCCTTGGCGTTATCAAATAGCAAGAAAAACTTATTATTAAGCTTGGCTTTGCTAGCACTGGGCACTATTGGACTTTAAACTTTATACCCTTTATGATATCATAAATGATTGCTTTTGCCTTTTCCTTGTCTTTGATATCCGCTGTGACAACGCCTGCTACTTGAACGGTATTAGAGCTATTTACACAGAAGAAACGATAAAGAATTACATCTTTTTTGGTAGAGTCCAGCCCTAAGGCGAATCTTTTGCCGTCTACAGTTTCAATGCTGGCAGGGCCTATGCTTTGCATTGTTATTTTTTCGGCTTTTAATTTAGAAGACGGGCGCCTGGGTATAGTATTAAGTAAAACCATAATGTTACCCACTTTATACACATCATCTGGATGATTATTAAAAAAGCTTTGAAGAGAGGGATGTTTTCCTAATTTCTGCTGTGTTATACTCAGCAGCTCTGAACGCTGCATTTTTTGCATCCTGCTTGGTGGCGTTATGCTGGCCATATTCGCAAATTGTATTTGTTGCCCAAAGCAAGTGATTGTGGTTATTAAAAATGCTATCAAAAATGTAATCCTTTTCATTTTGTGGTTGTTGCAACTGCAGATTGAGAAAAGCCATAAATAATCTATGGTTTTCTCAGAACATAACTTTTACTGTTATTTAAATTTTAAACTTTTTAGAAGGTCATATAGAGTTGCTTTGGCCTTAGCTGAGTCTGTTGCGTCAAAAGGCATCATTCCGTCAATAGTCTTCGTTCGTGATTTGTCTGCAGTAAAATATGAATAAGTCCACAACTCACCTGCCGGAGCCGGTAATAATGTAATCAAAAAACGCCGGCCATTTATCGTTTCTATATATGAATTATATCCCGCAACATTTTTTGACAACGCATCCATGCCCGCTTTTTGTTTTATAAGATAATCGACGTTCAGGGGCTGTTTCAATTGAACCGGATGAATTGCAACCACCAGGTCATTTATGAGGTAAGTGTCTTGCGAATGAAAGTCTTTTAAAACCTTAAATACGTGATCATTACTATTTTTATACTTTTCATGAATAACAGATATTGTTCGGTCTGTACTTATTTTTGTTAATTTATTTGCCGGATTTACTGTTGCGACATTGTTTATTTCCAAACGTTGCGCAATAGCTGCTACGCTGAAAAAAATCATTGTTATAACACATATCGCTTTTTTCATGGCTTTTTAAATTTAGTGATAGGTAGGACAATATTTTTTTTGAACAACGGATTGTACCTGCATAGCCTGATCAAGTTCTGTTCCCATCTCAACAGGATAAAACTCATGTGGATTGCTATCATCGGCCTTATAGATATTGAGTGCTCCTGGATAGTTCCCTAATATTGCAGCAACAGCAGCATCTCCATTTTCTCCGGAATGAATCCCAAGATATGCACCAGAAGTCTGCGAAAAATCATGTTCTATCATAGTATGTCTGTTGTACTGGAGTTGTACGAGCCTCCCCGTTTGTTCCTTAATATAAGTTGATGTCCAATCCTTAACCATTACGACATAAGTGGTATCCTTAAGCACTGTTGTTGCAAATGCATTTACCTTGATAAATCCTGCCAACAAAAAATATGGTTAAAAACGTAACTAATGAAACCATTGAGGCTTGCAAAATAGCCACCGGACCTGCCCAGATAATTAATGTGAATGGCAAGGTAGCGCCTAATAAAATGATGCCCAGTTTAATATAAAATTCCACACGGAAACCCGCGTCAAACCATCGCGCAGCTTAACCACGTTAGAAAGAAATAAACCCAACGCAAGGGCCACTAAAGGCGGCTCAAGCGTATATTTCCCCGCCTGATCCCAACTACCCAGTGTGTAGACAATAGCTGATACTACAAATATGAAAATGAACGCCGGGATAAACTGCTTTGGCTTTTGTCCGATAAAAGACGTCACGGTAGTAAACAATACCAATAAAACACCAAGCAGGCCCAGATACCTGACGCCGTTTTTTTGAAACTGCTCAGCCAGTTGCGAAAAGTTTACCCATTTAGACGGAGCCACGGCTATCCACGAAATACCGGAGCCGGATAGGTAAGATACATAGGCCAGTATAACTATACCAAGGCCCAATATTACCGCCCACCAATCTTCGGTTAGCGGAGTTGAAGATGATCTGTTTGTAGTTTCATGATGAGAATGTTGTGCCATATTTTAATGTAATTTATTCAGGTTTAAATAATACGTTGCCGTCCGGTTGCTACTCTGCCAAAACCAAACTTTACCGGGCGGCTTGGAGTGTCGGTAACAGGTAAAGTATTTTGCTGTGTTATATCTTTCCTAAAGGGCAAGAAAGTAATAGCTGAAAATATCAGCAGGATGCTTAATAATTTCATAGCTGTATATTAAAAACATCTTTTAATGCACGCTTTGCAGCATTATAGCCGCACATGCCATGTACACCGCCGCCCGGAGGGGTTGAGGACGAACAGATATACAAACCTTTCGCTGACGTACGATAAGGCGAACTGCGCAGGGCGGGGCGCGTAAATAATTGCGCCAGATCAATAATGCCACCATTAATATCGCCGCCTATGTAGTTGGGGTTATACTCCTGCAATTGTGCGGCATCTATGGTATGCTTGCCAATTATCCGTTCACGGAAACCGGGGGCAAAACGTTCTATCTGATTTTCAATTTGGTAGGCCATGTTTTTGGTAGAGCCATTGGGTACGTGGCAATAGGCCCAGGCCACATGCTTACCCTCCGGTGCGCGGGTTGGGTCTAAAACAGATGGTTGGGTCAGCAATACAAATGGTTTATCTACATGGGTGCCTTTGCTCGTTTGCTTTTCGCCATTGGCTATTTCTTCAAATGTGCCCCCTATATGGATAGTGCTTGCTTTTGAAGCATCAGCAGCAGTAAAAGGTATTTCGGCATCAAGTGCCCAATCAATTTTAAATACGCCCATACCATAACGGTAGCGTTCCAACTGCCATTTATAAATGTTGGAGAACTTATGTCCCGCAATGGCTAATAACTGTTTTGGAGTAATATCTAACAGTACTGTTTTTGCTGAGGGTAGTTGATCTAACGAAGTTATATAGGTATTGGTTTGTATCTGCCCGCCCAGGCTGGTAAAGTAGCCGGCCAATGCATTTGCTATATTTTTTGAACCACCTTTAGGAACAGGCCAGCCTTTTAGGTGCCCGTTGGCCATCAGCACCAATGCAATTGCCGAGGTTGCCGCATTTGATAATGGCTGAATGCTGTGTGCTGCCATCCCGCCAAACAGACCCCTCGCTTCTTTTGTCTTAAATCTTTTAGCTAAATAGGTAGCAGGCAATAGTGCATTTAAGCCAAATGCGGCCAAATCCAGCGGGTGTTTAGGAAAATGTAGCGGGCCCAATATATCGGCAGCCATCCCGGGCCATGACTTAACCAACGGCCCCAGCAGTTTTATATACGCATCCTTGTCACCGCTCAATGACAAGGCTGTTTTTTCTACTGAGTGTTGTAAAATAGCTGCGGTGCCGTCGTCAAAAGGATGGGCCGCTGCAAATTCCGGATAGATGTATTCTAAGCCATAATGGTGCAATGGCAATGTCTCAAAAAATGGAGATGCTGCTGCCAGCGGATGAACCGCTGAACAAACATCATGCTGAAACCCAGGTAGAGTAAGCTCGTCGGTACGTAAACCGCCACCAATGGTTGACTTACCTTCCAATAATAGCACAAATAGGCCCTGCTGCTGCAAAGTAATAGCTGCAGCCAGTCCGTTTGGTCCCGAGCCAATAACTACCGCGTCAAAATCTGTACTATGTTTTATCATTCTTTTAAATTAATACTTCCCCGCCACTAAAGTGCTTTTTGGTAAAATATAGTTACGGTTATAACGGTCAAGCACTATATAAATCGAGTCTTTATGTTCATTAATGCCTGTAAGAATAACCCTTGAGCCATCCGTAGTGGTATATTTTAATACCATCCTGTTACGTTTTGGCTCACGTTGTTTTTGGGCAAATTCCCTATCTCTGCGGGTTGACCAAGCACGTTTGTCGATCATCATTTTTTCGTCGCCGATATGCTGCCAGGCAGTTTTGCTTATCCAGTTATCCTGCGGTTGCTTTTTAGCATCGCCACACCGATTGCGGTTGCCGCGGCCGCCCCTGCCACGACGTAGAGCAACGGCATTTTTATCCTGCAGGTATAATACTTTATCAATTGTATCGGCATAATAATGAAAGGCCCGCTGCCCGCCGGCCACCCCGGTTATTTCAAATGTACGCTGAATATCGTGCATCGGGCTGCCGCCGCCGTTTGATGGGTCGATCACCACAGGTTGGTTAACTTTAAAAGTCAGGGTTGTCCAATTCTCAAAAGTAGCTTCCTGCCAGCGCACCGTATCTAACTGGTTGTATGGGATATCCTGCCCGTTCAATTTAAACTCAGTAACATGGTAGTTGCCGCGTAACTGTTTAACGCCCGCTGTTGATGGTTGTTTATAGGGGCCGTATTTAAAGTTGATGTACTCGGTATAAGTTAATACCCCAAAGAAAATGATAAGCGTAAGCGCCTTTAACACAAGGCGTGTATACTTTAAGCCGGGTTTGGTAAAATCAGGATATATACGTTTATGAACAGTAGCGCGTTCGCGTATCAATAAATTATAAAGATAGGGCACATAAGCGGCTATCAGGAATGCCGCAAGTACTACGAAGTAAAACGCATAAACGTGGACTCCCCCGTCATAGGCATAATTTACAAAAGTGAGACAAACATAAAAACAATAATTTAAACTACCAAATCTATAGAGTAAATATTATTAATATAACTTAACAGATGCCGCGATCTCCCATTATTATATTGGCTATTATTCAAATAAGATATATCAGTTGCCGGGGGGTCATAATAGCTTCAGCATGTGAGCATGACAAAAACCGGCTAAAAACACTTCAAAGCTTTTCTGGTTAATAAAATATCAATCGCATATTCCGTGCGCTCAAAATTTACTGTAAAAGACTCCCGCTTATGATACAGTCCAGAAATAGCATAACCGACATATGGGGCGAACGCCATCCCTATTATGGAGAATGGCCGGCAAGAGTGGATCAATCCCTTACTGCAGAACCCGACCACTGGGTAAAATCAGCATGCGTATTATGTTCTAATGGCTGTGGCTTAGATATCGCCGTTAAAGACGGGTGTATTGTAGGCGTACGCGGACGCGCCGAAGATAGGGTAAATCATGGGAGGCTCGGCCCCAAGGGCCTTCACGCCTGGATGGCAAATAACAGCAAAGACCGGCTAACCAAGCCTTTGATCAGAAAAAACGGTGCGTTGGTGGAAGCTACCTGGGACGAAGCGATGGAGATGATCGTTGAAAAGTCTAAAGAAATTATAGTTGAACAAACCGGTCTCGGTATCGGGTTTTATACCTCCGGACAGCTTTTCCTGGAAGAATATTATACGTTGGGAATTATCGGCAAAGCAGGCATCGGAACACCGCACATGGATGGAAATACCCGTTTATGCACCGCCACCTCGGCGGCAGCGCTTAAGGAGTCCTTTGGCTCTGATGGGCAGCCTGGTTCTTACACTGATCTGGATACAACAGACACGATACTTCACTGCGGACATAACATTGCGTCGCAGCAAACAGTGCTATGGACCCGGATATTAGATCGTTTGGCGGGCCCGAATCCGCCAAAGCTTATCGTTATCGACCCAAGAAAAACGTTTACCGCCGAAAAAGCTACCGTACATCTTGCTCCGCGGGTGGGTACTAATATTCCCGTTATCAACGGTTTGTTGAACCTCATCATCCAATCGGGCAATATTAATACCGATTTTATAAGCCGGCATACCGTAGGCTATGATGACCTGGTTAAAGTAGTTTCAAAATGGACGCCCGAAAAAGTAGAACACCTAAGCGGCGTACCGGCATTTAAGTTAAAAGAAGCTGCTGATCTGCTCGCGCAAACAAAAACATTGGTTTCAACGGTATTGCAGGGATTTTATCAGTCTATGCAGGCAACGGCTGCTTCTGTACAGGTAAATAACCTGCATCTTATCAGGGGAATGATCGGGCGTGATGGCTGCGGAATTTATCAGATGAACGGTCAGCCTACCGCACAAAATACCCGGGAGTGCGGAGCCGATGGTGACCTGCCCGCTTTCAGAAACTGGAGTAATAAACAGCATGTTGCCGAGCTTGCCAAAATATGGAATATAGAAACGGACAAGATCCCCCACTGGGCGCCGCCTACACATGCTATGCAGATATGGCGTTATGCCGAACAAGGATCGATCAGGTTATTATGGATAAGCGGAACAAATCCGGCGGTTTCTTTGCCTGAATTAGCCCGCGTTCGAAAGATATTAGACAAAGAAGATCTGTTGGTTATTGTACAGGACGCTTTTATGACAGAGACCTGCCAACATGCTGATATTGTACTACCTGCGGCAATTTGGGGCGAAAAAACGGGCTGCTTTACCAATGTCGACCGGACTGTCCACCTATCAAACAAGGCAGTGAACCCTCCCGGAGACGCCCGGTCTGACCTGGATATTTTTATCGACTACGCCCGTAGAATGGATTTTAAAGATAAGGATGGCAATCCATTAATAAAATGGAACGATGCTGAAGGTGCTTTCGAAGGATGGAAAGAATGCAGCAAGGGCCGGCCTTGCGACTATAGTGGCATGAGCTATAAGAAATTAAACATAGGCAGCGGCATCCAATGGCCTTGTAACGATGAATACCCGGATGGCGCCAAACACTTATATACCGATCATACATTTAACACTGCTAAAGATTATTGTGAAACCTATGGACATGACCTGGACACCGGCGCGGCAGTAACGGAAGAAGAATATAAGGTGCTTGATCCTAAAGGCAAAGCGTTTATTAAACCGTCAGACTATACCCCGCCGCATGAGCTGCCTGACGAAGAATATCCGTTTATGTTAACAACGGGCAGGGTGGTTTATCATTTTCATACCCGTACCAAAACGGGCCGGTCAAAACAATTGAATGATGCGGCTCCTGACGCTTTTATACAAATGTCAGAAGAAGATGCGGCAGAATTAGGAGTAGCAGAGGGAGATATGGTCGAAGTAGAGTCGCGCAGAGGGAAGGTGACTGAACCGGTTAAGATTGGTGGCATAGAACCCGGCTTGCTTTTTATTCCGTTTCATTACGGTTATTGGGATAACCCGGGCCGTTCAAGAGCTGCTAACGAACTTACCATTACAGAATGGGACCCGGTGAGTAAACAACCTCATTTTAAATACTCGGCAGTAAAAATTAAAAAAGCCGGCCAGGGTGTTTTAGGTAAGATAAGAAGTGCGATAAGTCAATTTACAAAGCAATAAATTTATAACAATGCATATAGGAGCTTATATACGATTGGTGCATGAAAGCGAAAAGGATCTGGCCAAAGCTTTTCACTATGTCGGCGACACCCACAAAGCAGAACCTGATATTTTTTCTAACTGCCAAATGTTAGCCGGTTGGTCTGCAAAACTGAGCGATCAGATACAACCTATGACCGTTAAATACCACGAAGAAGACAATCCGGAAGCCGACCGGCTTCTTCACGCTTTCTTTGATCAAAAGCGAAAAGGGGCACTCGCGCTTTTACAAGACCTGCAAGACCTATGGCTGATGGCCAATGAGGCAAACATCTCTGCGATTATTTTGGGCCAGGCAGCTTTGGGTTTAAGAGATGAAGCTTTAATATCGTTATGTGCGGAAATTGAACGTCAGTCAAAACGCCAGGCCGCCTGGCTTTTGACGAGGATAAAATCGTCTGCTCCTCAAACTTTAATCGCTGCTAGTTAGTATCATATTCCCACAGCCACATACTTACTTACCCTGCCACATCCGAAATTTCATATTGGCTATAGCAGCTATGATCATCAGCTGTTTTCATTTATTAAAGTCAGCAGTAAGGCCCCTGATTTCTGTCCTTACCGCTTTTCCTATTTTCAGCTAATACCCGTTAAATTGTAACATTTTATAAAGTGCCGTATCTAACCCGGCATAAATGAAAAATCATCTTATAATGGTCTGGTCAAAATGACAACATTCGAGGAAATTTATAACCGCTATGCCCCGCAAATATTTCGGGTGTGTTTAGGCTATACCAACGATGCTGATCAAGCCAAAGATCTGGTGCAGGAAACTTTTATTTCAGTTTGGAAAAATCTGCCCGGCTTTCGCAACCAATCGCAGATCAGCACCTGGATATTCAGGATAGCTACAAACCGCTGCCTGCGTGCCCTGGAGGTTGCTAAACGAATGCCTGTTGCAGAGCTGCCTTTTGATCTTGTTGAAACCAGGGAAGAGTCGCAAGAAGAAAAACTGAACTTTTTATACCAGTGTATTGCAGAGCTCGAAGAAACGGATCGCATCATCATTTCGCTTGAGCTGGAAGGCTTGCCACAAGCAGAAATTGCTGCCATTGTAGGTCTGAACAGTGGGAATGTACGGGTAAAAATTCACCGGATAAAAGAAAAGCTAAGTCAAAAATTTAAAGCACATGGACAATTTAGATGATCTGAAAGCCATTTGGCATACAGCAAAAACAGACAATTTGCCCAGCTCAAAAGAAATGATAAAGCTGGTAAAAGGATTTCGCGGTCAAAAGCTTAGAAAAAAATGGCTGGTTATTATATTATCCTTAGCATTATCCTGCCTGATCATTATAGCGCTATTTATAGGCCAATTTAAACTCGTAACCACCTTTATAGGCGGAGGGTTAATGGCCGCCTCTGCCCTGTTATTGGCCGCTACCAACGTCAGGTCGTTAAAGCGTTTTTACCGGTTGGATGATTGCAGTAACCTCGAATTTTTGGCTTTTATAGAGCAGACCCGGCAAAATCAGATCTACTATTATAAAAAGACCATGGTAATGATCTTACTGCTTTGCTCGATAGGCTGGGGATTATACTTGTATGAACCTGTGCGTCAGCATACCCTTTGGCTCATTGCCACCTACACCGGGGCCGCAATCTACCTGGCAATTATGTGGTTTATTGTAAGGCCACGCACCTTCAAAAGAAATGCAGAAAAACTAAATGTTATTACCCGTCGATTAGAAAGCATATCAAAACAACTTAAATAATATGAAACGTAACGCCATGCCAAAACCTGTTTTATTTTTACTGATCAGTGGTTTGCTGTTAACCAGCCTCATGCCCATAGTAAGCCGGTATTTCCCCCTGCCCGATTTTCTGAAAGGGTTTTTGGGCGGTATAGGTATCGCACTTGAGTTTGTTGCACTCGTTAAATTACAACGCAGCAAGAAATGTGCTGCATCTGCAAATAACGTTTAGTGTAAGGCGAAATATGAAGAGCTCAAGGCTTCGCAAATATGGGGAAGGTCCAAAAAGTCGCCGATTTTAAGTTCGGTTGAGGGCTTTATCAATCCCGAAACGCCTGCGTGATCATCAGCCCGTAAAGCCCGCCATCGAGAATGCCGATACCTAACCTGCCAAAAGCCGGATTTAGAATATTTGCCCGGTGCCCGGGCGAGTTCATCAATCCCTCATGTGCCATGGGTAAAGTTTGCGTGATGGCGATATTCTCTCCCCCGGTCAAAAAATGCACGCCGTCTTTTTTCATCCGCTCAAACGGGTCAAGGCCTTCGGGTGTATAATGCGAGAAATAACCACGGCGAAACATATCATCAGAATGTTCGCGTGCAACCTTAGTCAGTTCCGGATCGGCTTTCAAGGGTTGCAGCCCTCTTTGTGTACGCTCACCGTTAACTAATCGTAAAAGCTCAGCTTCCAGGTCAGGCCGAGGCCGGGCGGCCATCACTTTAAACGGCAGCTGCACCGTTCGCTCATGACTCACTGCGGCAGAACTGTTTCCGCGAAGTTGCAGCAGTGCATCTGTAAATATGGGCGACAGCTTTTTATTCAGCCCGTTTATGTTGCCGGCCAGTTGTTTTGCAACGCGACTTCTCCTGGCCTCGCGCATAAATGTCCCGTCACTTGGATAAATGATTAAAAAAGCCGACAGCAATGTTGCCCATACCAAGCCGTTAACCAGCCCCGGCAAAATGCCCAACACATGGTTTAGCAGGCTTTGCGACACACGCTGCGGTAAACGCCGCAATAACCAAAAAATTAAACGGTCAAAACTTATCTGCGCCAGTATAATAACAATGACGAAAGCCAGTGCAGACGACCATTTGCCGGTTTTAGGCAGCAGTTTTAATAATAGTGCACCGGCCGGTTTATAGAGTAACAGCGCCAGGGCCAGCACCGCTATCCACGACAATAAAACAAGCGCCGAAAGAATAAATCCGCGGTGAAAGGATGCCCAGGCACAGACCAGCACAATAACGAGTATCAATAGATCAGCTATATTCATAAAGCTGTGTAAATAACACACACCTAACAGTCTTGTTTAAGCCTTGATATTATGAATGCAAATGCTCATAAAAAGCCTGTTCGCGCATCAATGCTGAACAGGCAAAATACAGGCTCTGCCTATTACGATAAATGTTCTTTAAAAAAGTCGATCGTACGTTTCCAGGCAAGCTCGGCAGCGGTTTTATCATAACGGGGCGTAGTATCGTTATGGAAGCCGTGGTTTGCATTTTCATAAATATAAGCCTGGTATTTTTTATGATTTGCCTTCAACGCTTCCTCATAAGCAGGCCAGCCACCGGTTATGCGCGTATCTAACGAAGCATAGTGCAGCAATAGTGGAGCTTGTATCTTAGGCACATCCGCTGCCGGCGGCTGCGCGCCATAAAAAGGTACGGCAGCAGCAAGGTCGGGCAAACGTACAGCCATTGAGTTGGCAACACCGCCTCCATAACAGAAACCCACCACACCTACTTTACCGTTGCAGTCTTTATGGTTTTTGAGATAATTAAATGCATCAATAAAATTCTGCAGCATTTCGCCCGAATTGCGTTTCGATTGCATTTCGCGGCCCGCATCGTCACTACCCGGATAACCACCCAGCGGCGTCAGTGCATCCGGAGCTATACTAATAAAACCGGCTACAGCTGCTCTGCGGGCCACGTCTTCAATATAAGGGTTCAGACCACGATTTTCATGCACCACCACAATGCCGCCCAGCTTGCCTTTGGCATCTTTGGGCTTTGAAAGCAGCGCCTTGATGTTACCCCCACCGTTGGGCGACTGATAAGTGATGTATCCCGATTCTAAACGCGGGTCGTCGGCTTTTACCTGGATATTGTTTTTATAATCGGGCATCAGAAAACTCATCAGTGCCGGTACCGTCAGCCCGCCTACGGCATAAAGTGACAGCTTCTGCATAAATCCGCGACGGTCAAGCCGGTTGTGTGCATAATCATCATACAGGTCGAATACTTCCTGGCTGATGTCTTCTTTTTTTATCTGCGTCATGATAAATGGTTTTTATCAAATATAATTGATTTACAATATCATAATACAACACCGCTATGAGTATTACTGTAAAAAAAGCTGCCTGCCGTTAATCTCAATTTTATAATTTTTTATAATTTTAATTACCGTAAACGATGTCATGTTATTTAATTCTTATCACTTCTTATACTTTTTCATCGTAGTTACGACGCTGTATTTTCTGCTCCCGCATCGTTTCAGGTGTTTTTTGCTGCTTGTTGCAAGCTGCTATTTTTACATGAGCTTTGTACCCGTTTATATACTGATCCTGTTCTTTACCATTGTGATTGATTATTTTGCGGGGATATATATCGGGCAGTCGCAGGGTCGCAGGCGAAAATGGTTACTCGCGGCCAGTTTGGTGGCCAATATCGGCGTGCTGGCAATATTTAAGTACTATAATTTTGTTAACGAAAACATCACCATAGTAATGAGTAATTGGGGCATTAAAAACCCGGTGCCTTATCTCGCCATTTTGCTGCCCATAGGCTTATCTTTCCACACCTTTCAGGCTATGAGCTATACCGTCGAAGTTTATCGCGGCAATTATAAACCCGAGCGCAACTTTGGCATTTACGCCTTATATGTAATGTTTTATCCGCAGTTGGTTGCCGGACCAATAGAACGTCCACAAAATATCCTGCACCAATTTTATGAAAAGCATGATTTCGACTATCAGCGCATAGCAGATGGTTTAAAGCTTATGGCCTGGGGCTTGTTTAAAAAAATTGCTATTGCCGACAGGCTCGCCGACATTGTAAATGTAGCTTATGATGAGCCGCATAAATACCACGGGCTAAACTTTGTCATCGCCACAATATTTTTTGCTTTTCAGATATTCTGCGATTTTTCCGGCTATACTGATATTGCCCTTGGTGCTGCTAAGGTTATGGGGTTTAAACTGGTAAAAAACTTTAACCGCCCCTACCATTCCAAAAGTATCAGCGAGTTTTGGAGCCGATGGCATATATCGCTGTCAACCTGGTTCAGAGATTATCTGTACATCACTTTAGGCGGCAACCGGGTAAGTGCATCACGCTGGTACTTTAACCTGTTTGTTGTGTTTCTGATCAGCGGCTTATGGCATGGAGCCAACTGGACCTACATTATCTGGGGGGTACTAAATGGCTTTTACCTCATATTCGCTATTATCAGCCAAAAACTACGCGACCGTGTGGCCAGGGCCAGCGGTATTACCAGGTTCCCGAAATTATATAGCTGGATACAGTTTCCAACTACTTTTGTGCTGATCTGTATTTCGTGGGTATTTTTCAGAGCCCATACCATTGCCGATGCTATCCATATTTTGAAAAGTATGTTTACTGATACCTGCGCAGATGTTATGAGCATTATACACACGCACCATCTGCAGTCACTAGCGCCCCCGGTTAATAAAATGATACCGGCAATACTGGTAATAGCCATACTTGAAACCGTGCACTTGTTACAAAAACGCCGCAGCATACTTGAGTATGTAAACAGCAAGCCTAAATATATACGCTGGGGTATTTATTATGCTTTTATATTGTTATTGTTAACTTTTGGTACCGCCAGCCACAAACAGTTTATCTATTTCCAATTCTAAGAGATGTTTAAAAAAGTATGCTCTCTGCTCTTGAGCCTGGCTGCAATCGTGGCACCTGTGGTTTGTTTGTTCGCGTTCCTTTTAAAACTGGGATATGAACCGTTGCTAACCAATTCTGTAAGCTTTGACGCTAAAATAGACCATTTCAGACAACACCATATAAAGCAAGTCGATATTTTGGCCATCGGCTCATCGATGACTGTAGATAACATCAACTCTAAGGTTATAACCGACAGCCTGAGCCGAAGCTATTATAATCTGGCATCGTGGGGTTTGCAAATGAGCGATCTTAAAAACCTGTTAGAATATTATACGCCGCGGCTTAAGCCCCGGTACGTCATAATAGCGTCCTCAACGCGCGACTTCGAATCAGGAGGCAATGCATCTATCAAAGAATATCTTGATGTGCCCGACTTCCTCAAACAATTTAAAGGCTACTTTTATTACAAAAACTTTAATTCATTACCCGCTATCGCAGATCGCAAAAAAATGGTTAATGCCTTTCGAAAATATAATATTTATACCTCGCTTATGTTTGATAACTATGGCGCTATATTGCTGAGCAAAACCGCAGCACCAGGTGCGGGTAATGTCAAAATCCTTTTTCCTACGGCTTATACCAATTCGCAGTACCGATCATTAGACTCACTTGCCCGTTTTTTAAATCAACAAAATGTTAAGCTGATTTTTGTTCAACAACCTGTGCGAAAAGATTACGAACAATTTTTAAATAATCCCAACATATCATTGCAGCATACCTCAAAATGTGAAGCCATCGTCAAAAAAAACAACGGTATCTACGTCAACTTAGCACATATACCCGAATTTGCAACGGATACATTTTTTGTAGACCAACATCACTTATCGGCCCAGGGTTCTGCTATAGCCACCAGGAAAATAGCAACTATAATAAAGCCTTATTTTAAGAAATAACAGCCAGTTCCCTTAGTTTGGCAATGATGGCCTCGGTAGTATCAATCTCGCCGATACGCGGAAAGATAGTGTTCAGGCTATGTTCATGCCCTGAAGCGGTCAGATCTGTCATGGCATCTTTAGCAAAAGTCAGGTTATAACCCAACACGCTCGCGTCGCGGGCCGTGGCTTCGACACCAATGCTGGTAGCTACACCGCCCAATACAATACCGGTGATACCTCGCTTTTGCAGTTCGTCATGCAATAACGTTTCAGGAAAAGCACTCCAGGTATGCTTGGTGATCAGCAGATCGCCGTCTTTAACTTCCAGTTGTGAAATGATATTTGCAGCGCCTGTAGCTTCAATTTTCGCTTTCATCTCGCGGATGCCTTCTTCAGTCTTTGGCATATTCGACCGCTCCACCCGCGCCAGTGTCCACTTAGCACCGACGGTAATTACCCGAACAAAAACCACCGGCAGCTTTTTAGTCCGGAAAGCATCAATTAATTGAGTGCAGTTTTTTACCACATCATTAAAAGGATGCACGGTTTGCAGGCCGGCAATACTGTTTTGCAGGTCGATTAAAACCAGTGCGGTTTTAGCGTCAAGTGCCGTGATCATAGTCATATTTTGTGTTAAAAGGCCGATCGGGTTTTAAAGGTTATTTGCCCATAAAAGTATAATAAATCTGCCATACACAGGGCATTACATAATTACGGTTGATCGTCATCATCATCGCGGTCGGTAAAGCGGGCCACGTCCTCGCCTTTGTGCACATTACGGTTGGGGTGTTTAATTTCGGCTTCGTTGGTTAACACATCGTCATCCAACTCATTTAATTCGTTATTAATTTCGTCCAGATTGCCCAAATCCTTCTCGCCGCCCGACGGCTTGCCCTTGCGCGGAAAAGTGCTTACGTTTTCTCTCTTTGTCATAGCCGATGTTTATTTAAATAAGTAATACCTGGGCTATTTGTTTAATAATTTGTAAACTTTATAAAAACCACCCTGTTGAATTAGTAACCAAATTGATCTGTTATGGAAACTAAGAAACAGACGGCTGTCAGCCCGCAACGGACTAATGCCAACAGAGAAGAACGAATACAAAAAAAAGCTAAAAGTGCCGCGACCACGGAAAGCAGCGTAGCCGCCGAGCTGAAAAACCGCGAACATGGCGGAGAAAAGCCCGCGAGATAAACCCCGGCTTTGGGGACTCACCCCACATCGCTTCGCTCAACGCCCCTCTCTTCCGCAAGTAGGAAAAGAGGGCAGTTTAATTTGTAATATCGAATGATGAATTGAATGTGAAGTATTTCATCATTCAGAATTCATCATTCGATGTTCGATATTCCTCGCCTTCGCTTCCGCCCGGTTAAGCGTTCAGGCTTAACCGGATTTATAGCGCAAGTGTCTACACTTGCGAGGATTGCTGTTTTGAGCATGCAATAAAAATTCCCTCCCCCGGGAGGGGTGCGGATGTTGAGAGCTAGGCAGGGAGGGGTTCGGCGTCAAGTCAAGCGTATAAGCCCCCCCTGGCGAGGGAATGATATATAAATTTACGCCAAATCTAACCCTAAGTGCGGATAATTTTGAAAATACCCCACTTATATACAAATAGGTTTATTGCTATTATTAATTGGTATTATTGGGCTTTCTGTATTATTAGAGCAAAAGATAAACGATACCTGTTTATTATTTTAATGTTTTTATTATCTGCTATATGTCTATTTTTATAACTTGTTGATTTTCAATTTTTTTGTCGAATTTATAATATGAATAGATTATTACTTAAAGTAGGCGTAGCGCTTGCAATCTTAGTTTTTTGTCTAATTTTTATACCCGATCCAGTAGGATTGAAACCGATCATTTCAGCGATTGTTATTGTGGCAATAATTCTTGTAGTGGTTTTTACAAAATTGATTAAAAAAGATGCTGACTATCAAAAAAATCTAATTCTTGCTGTAGGTTTCGGCTTAACAATAATAAGTTGGTTTATAACGGGATATATGAACAATGTTCAATCTGTTAATGAATCAAAAAGATCTTTAAAAGTAAAGCTATTGCTTGACGCATATATTAGATTGGAAAACTCTGACCATAGAGACATTGACAGAAAGGGATTGCAACATAATAAATATGATTATGTTTACCTGAATTACGCAGAATCAGCTGTAAATAGCATACAGTTAATGGGTGATGAAAAATTAATAGCATTGACTAATAAATTTACCATGTCGGGGGGTAAGGAAAACTTCAACGAATTATTAATCGAGTTGCGAAATGAGTTAAGAAAAGAATTAAATTTATCTAAACTTCCCGACAGTTCTCAATATAGTCCGACAGTTTACAGGATGTATAGAAATGAAAAAATGGATACTTTAACTGATGAACAAAGATTAAATCTTATAATCAGACTTAGTGAATATGATAAAGAATTATTGAAATAAATTAATCTTTAGGTGGTTGACCAACATTAGCAACTGCACCTAATAATTTGCCAAAATTATCCTTTTTTAAGCCTTTAAATCCAATTTTTTTCTCACCAGCTTGATTGAATTTATTAAGTATTGCACTATTATTCTTTTTTATAGCTTTTTAAATCAGGAATAATACGTTTCTGATTGTTTGATTAAAATCTATTGAAATATCAATATCGTTATAAACTTCTGTTTTTATTTCTTTAGCTATTGTCTTTGCAATATTTCCTACATTTTTAGCATAGGCTTTGCTGTTACCCATCGCTAAGAACAAATCAACAAATCCAATTCTGATTAGGTCATATTTTTCCAGTTTGAATATGGCTTGCTTTTGGTTACTGTACTTAATACCTAATTCACGGAGTGCCTCTTGTAACTCTTTAGCCGTATAGCCAAATAAATTGCTCGTTCTTGCCACCAATTAAGTCCAGGGGTTCTAAATACTTTCTCATAGTGTTCATTTTTAAAATAATTCTGATGCTAAAATATCCCATGACTTTGCAAATATCAAAAAAAGCCGTTATTTGAGCATGATTTAAATACTCCCCTTCCATTACTTTTTTATCGAGATTTAAAAGGTATTCCCTAATTGGTTTGACCGTTGGGGAGCGTCGAATCATGGCTATACTTTTACCATGTCAATGGTAACGGCCCAATCAAAAACCGCCTTTTTGATATTATTGATTGAATTGACATATTTGTAGACACTGAAATAATCAATCATTGGCTCCCGGGGGAGGGAATCGCACATATTCTTGGCCCCTCTTTCCGCCGAAGGGGAAGAGAGGGAGGTCCGGCAAGCGTAGACCGGATGAGTCCTCATCGTCCGAAAAGGTTTATCTTTATCTAAACACCATGAGCATCACCCGGGAAACCGACACTGCCCCCACCTACTGGCTCACGCGCTTTGTGCTGCTGCGTTTGTTGGGTACGGTATACGCGGTTGCTTTTTTGGTGGCAATAAACCAGCTTATTCCGCTTATCGGTGAGCACGGTTTGCTGCCGGTTGGAAATTTTTTTGATGCTATCCGGCAATCATACGGGTCGACGGGTGCCGGATTTTGGAAGCTGCCTTCTTTATTTTGGTTCTGGCACTCGGATGCCGCTTTGCAGGCTGTAGCCTGGGCAGGCTTCATCCTTTCGCTGGTGGTTGTCGCGGGGTTTGCCAATGCGCCCTTAATGGCGGTGTTGTGGTTTCTGTATTTGTCTATAGTACACGCCGGGCAGGATTGGTATGGCTACGGCTGGGAAATACAATTAACCGAAACAGGTTTCCTGGCGATATTTCTTTGCCCGCTGCTCGATATGCGGCCTTTCCCTAACAGGCCGACGCCGTGGGCCATTATCATTTTGTTCCGCTGGCTTACCTGGCGGGTTATGGTGGGTGCAGGTATGATCAAATTTCGGGGCGACCAAACCTGGCGCAATGCTACTGCGCTTTACTATTATTTTGAAACACAGCCTATCCCCGGTCCGCTTACGCGCTGGTTTCATTTTTTACCGCGGATATTGTTAAAGCTTGGCGTCTGGTTCAATTGGCTGGCCGAACTGGTTGCACCCTTCTTTGTGTTTTGGCCCCGCATCGGCAGGCACATTGCAGGGGTTATTATTGTGCTGCTGCAAGTATTCATCATCTTAAGCGGCAACCTGTCTTTCCTCAACTGGCTGACTATTATACCGGCTTTAGCTTGTTTTGACGATAGCTTCTGGGTACTGATATTGCCCAAAAAATTGAGCGCAAAGGCCCGCGTGGCCGACGAACAGGCCGAAGAATCAAAACCAATGACAATAACTGCATGGGTAATTACAGGCATCGTCGGCATTTTGAGCATACAGCCGCTTTATAATATTCTATCACCTAACCAGGCCATGAACCGGTCGTTCGAGCCTTTTGAACTGGTAAATACTTACGGCGCCTTTGGCAGTGTAGGAACGCAACGCTTTAACGTGATCTTTGAGGGGACACTGGACGACACCACCGGCAATAAAGCCAATTGGACACCATATTTATACAAAGGCCTGCCGGTAGCCCTGAATAAACGCCCACCGCAGGTAGCGCCTTACCAATTACGGCTCGACTGGCAGATGTGGTTTGCATCAATGGGTACGGCAGAGCAATATCCGTGGACCTACAATTTAGCCTGGAAGCTTTTACATCATGACGCGACAGCCTTGAGCCTGTTTGCCAATGACCCCTTCCACGGCAGGGCGCCGCGGTATATCAGGGCCACTATTTACCAATATAAATTTGCCAAGCCCGGCAACCCGCAGGGCCTGTATTGGACACGCGGGTTGCTGGGCGGCTGGATGCCGGTATTATCAAAGGACGATCCCCGGCTTATCCGGTTTCTTCGATATGAAGGCTGGGTCAAATAGCTATCTGCTTACATGATCGGCCACCGCTTTTACGGCCCTTCTTGAGACTCCTGTTTTATCGCTTATAAAAGTTGATGCCATGTTCTTGAACTCGTCTTTCAGGCTGTGGCTTATTTTGTCGATAGTATCTCCCAGCGAGTCAGATATCTTATTGCGGGTATTGTTGCCACTATCAGTTAAATACAAATAAGCAATAGCACCGGCTGCCGCTACACCTGTTACGCCCAGGATTATCAGGGGCGTATTATTCTGTCTTCTAAATAGATTTTTCATAAGTGTGTATTTTTAAGTTTAACATAACTGCGCTGTTTTTGGTTTCTGTTATTTGACAAATGAACCCTTAATTTGAATTATCAATAACTTATCTCTGCTCAACTAATTAACTAATTGAAGTTTCAGGGTGTTTCACTCGCATTTAGTCAAAAAATCTGAAAATAGCATCAATAAGTTTATTTACAAGCAGTTAACTACCATTACCTAAAGTATTGGTACTGTTTCAAAGTGTTTCACTCAATTTTTACAACTTTCTTATTTTCAGCAATTTAACTATAAAAAGTGTTTCAAGTGTTTCAAAGTGTTTCACTTTTTAGTGAAACACCACCGCACTTATTTCACTAAAACAATTAAACGCCCCGATCATTTTATTTATTACTATGAAAAAGCAAACCATGCCCAACGAACCAGACGAAAGGCCGGTAAATCCCGAGCGTCCCGAGATACAACAGCCACACGACCCACATGAGCCTGACCTCCCTCAAAGAGAAGTGCAGGAAGTACCACAAGAGCTGCCGCCACAACCATCGCCACCAAATGAAACCGGCAACCCGCAACCCGGCCCAGGCTTTTAGGTACTGTTTTTATGTTTGATATTTTGGCGTATCTTGCTGCGGTGCCTGTAAAGCAGACACCACCGCTTAAACGCCAATACAATGAGTACCATAACCTTATCTCAACCAAGGGCCGGAAGCAGCCGTGCGCTGCCTATCTACGTTTATGCCGTGGTCTTCGCCTCGTTCTGCATAGTTATTGGGTTGATATGGGACATCTCCTGGCACATGAGCATAGGCCGCGATGGTTTGTTTGCGCCGCCGCATTTGGTTACCTACCTGGGTGCCATTACGTCGGGCTTATTCTCGGGCTACTACGTACTGCGCCTTACCTTTGCCGGCAAAGCTGAACAAAAGCAGCAATCTATCAAGTTCTGGAACTTCTTCTATGGGTCGCTGGGTGCGCTGTTCTGCATCTGGGGTGCCTTCACCATGATCACCTCCGCCCCGTTTGATGACTGGTGGCACAATACCTTTGGCCTGGATGTACAGATCCTCTCGCCGCCGCACACCGTGTTGCTATTAGGAATGATCAATATCCAGTTTGGCGCCATGGTAAGTGTGATGGCTTTGCAAAACCGGGTGGCCCCGGCTAACACTTATTCGCAGAAGGCCCTGGCGGTTTGCTTCATGTTGTCATCCGGCTTTTTATTGGTGATGCTGTTCACCATCGTCTCAGAATATCTTACCCGGCATGATATGCATAAGGTGCTGTTTTACCAGGTGGCTTCGGCTTTATTCCCGTTATTCCTGGTGGCTATATCCCGTGCATCTACCAGTAAATGGGGCGCCACGCGCATGGCCGCAGTTTACATGATACTCATGGCCCTGCTGGTTTGGGTATTACCCCTGTTCCATGCCGAGCCTAAGTTAGGGCCGGTATATTATCATTTTAATAATTACCAGGCGTTCCATTTCCCGCTGCTCCTAATCTTCCCGGCTTTGATGATTGATCTGATTAATCATCGCCTGCAAGGCCAAAAACCAATTATAAAAGCTTTGGCACTGGGCGTTACGTTTACATTGATACTGCTTACAGTGCAATGGCCGTTCGGCGATTTCCTGGCATCGCCTTATTCAAGAAACTGGTTCTTTGGCACCAATTCATGGTATTTTGGCTCAGACCCCAATTACGAATACCGTTATACTATTGCGCCATGGAATAATGATACGGGAGTCGTGTTAATCAAGGGTTTAGCTATCGCGATGGTGTTTGGGGTGTTGTCGGCATGGTTGGGTTTAACCTGGGGCCGTTGGATGAAATCAATCAAACGCTAAACCTTACATGAAAAGATTTATATTTTCTCTCACTATGCTTTTTATTGCCCGCAGCACCTACGCGCATGTGGGCAGCCCCAGTGTAACCTTTGAGGGCAATGCCGGCCCCTACAAAGTAATTGTAAGTATCAATCCGCCCGACGTTATACCCGGCACTGCCCAGGTGAGTGTGTTCCTGCAAGAATCACCCAAAGGCATAACAGTGAGCGCCAAACCCGTTTACTGGACTGCAGGCACTGACGGTACACCTCGCGCAGACGTAGCTATTCCCGCCAAAAATCAACCCGGCCGTTATGATGTAAAGATCTGGTTCATGAATATCGGTACCTCGAGCATCGATATTACCATTGACGGCCCTAAAGGTAAAGGCACTGTTCTGGTGCCTGTTATGGCCATATCAACAGCTAAAAAAACCATGTCCCCCGGCTTAGGCTGGGGTTTGCTGGCTATGGCTGCTTTTTTAGTATTACTTATGGTAACCATCATAGCATCTAGCGTAGCTGATAGCCAGCTGGAGCCTGGATCTGAATTGACTCAACACATCCGCCGCAAGCGGTTGATTGGTGGCCTAAGTGCGCTCATTATTTTGCTGCTGATATTATGGGGTGGACGCATCTGGTGGAATGCTGCTGCCGCGAAATATAACCACTTCTTGTATCGGCCGTTACAGGCCACAACTACGGTTAATACTGAAAATGGCACACTGCGGCTATCAATAGATATTGATCAGCTCAACAGCATAACCAGCTCAAAACGCATGAACATTACGCGTAAAATGAGTTACCTGATACCCGACCACGGCAAGCTGATGCACCTGTTCCTGGTCAAAGCCGGCGATCTGGATGTGTTTGCGCATCTTCATCCGCGCCGTGTTGACTCCGTTACTTTTGAAGCCAAAACACCCGATCTGCCTGCTGGCAAATATTGGGTGTATGCTGATATAACACGCCTGAGCGGCTTTGCCGAAACTATCGTAGATACACTGGAAATTAAAGATCATACCCATCAAAAGGCAGGTATGACAAATCCAGTCGGCGCCATACCTGATCCTGACGACACTTACTATATTACTAACCCGGTAAATAAAAATATGCCCGCCCGTACCGGCGCCGCCACTTGTGGATTGCCCGGCATAGCAACCAAACTAAATGATGGGTCAACCATTATCTGGGTGCAAAAGCCTGGCCTGCAGTTAAGAACCAATGAGCTTACTCAACTAAACTTTGAGATATTGGCACCGAACGGCCAGCCTGCCAAACTGGAACCTTATATGGGTATGCCGGCACATGCCGTAATATTGAAAGATGACGGCAGTGTTTATATCCACCTGCACCCGGCGGGGAGCTATTCGATGGGTTCGCAAAAAGCTTTGTTAGACAGGATTGCTTTCCATAAACCGTTAGATAGTTATCTGCCAAAACCAAAAGAATTTGCAGACAGCATTGACCGCTTTGTAGCGCACTTGAACGCTATGAATGAAGCTGATCGCACAAAATTACTTATGGCCGGTATGCCTGCGATGTCTTCAACCAAAATGGGCGGGATGCAACATCAGGTTAGCTTTCCCTATACGTTCCCGCAACCAGGTAAATACCGTATCTGGATACAGGCAAAACGGAATGGACAAATTATCAACAGCGCTTTCGACGCAGAGGTTAAATAACCATAAATTTAGTGGTAATTTATTATTGACAGATAGATGTTCAATTGGTGTTGATGAAAACGGTATAATATCGGTGCTTTTATTAACCACTGACCAATAAATTTGCGGTGCATTTAACTGTTCGGTACCGTTACAACCGGCCGTACAGTGCCGAACACCAAATAACTGTTTAATATCAGTTTATTTTTTTAGCATTGTATATGCGCAAAAACCGGAAGACCGTTTTTCTAACCTTATTATCGTCGCTGCTATTTACAGGCTGCGCTGTGGATACTAGTAAATCTCTGTTAAACTTTATGACCAACAATACCTTGCGGGCTTTGAAACCGGGAGGCCACCTCAGAGAATACCAGGCAAGTAGTTATGACCGCCGTTCGGTAGCCTTTGACCAGCCGGGGTGGTTTACTAACAAGGACGCTTCGCAGTATATCCGTACCGATATAGTGGACGGCCGTCAGGAGCATGTGATGATGGATGCGGATGGCCCGGGCGTTATTGTCCGTTTCTGGCTAACTACTTTTAAACGCGATGGCATTATCCGTATTTATTTTGACAATAAAGCTGAGCCAGAAATTACTATCCCCGCTTATGATTTGATGAAGATAGGATTGCCATTGGGCCGCGCGTTATTGCAGCCTCACTCCAGCTATGAACCTAAAGAAAAAGGAGGCAGCACACTCTACCTGCCTATGCCTTACGCTAAGCATTGCAAAGTCACTTTTGAAGATAAAGACAAGGATAGTCAGCCACGTTATTATCAGATCAATTACCTTAAAGTGAGGCATGCCGAAACCTTTACCTTAAAACATTTCAATGAGCTCAAGGCCCTGGCCGACAAGACAAATGATAAACTATTACACCCTGACAGCATAATAACAGGGCCCACTACCGACATTGATCAGCAAATAGCGCCTAACAACCAAGCTTCTGTAGATTTGCCTCATGGCTCGTCGAGTATACAGATGCTTTCCATCAGCATAAAAACTGATAACTCAGCGGATTATGCGCAAGCATTGCGTTCGACGATATTGAAGATAGATTTTGATGGCGAGCAGACTGTATGGTGCCCTATCGGAGATTTCTCCGGATCGGGCGTAGGCGGCAAACCGCTGAAGAGCTGGTACCGCACCGTAAAAGCCGATGGCGAGATCATCAGCCGTTGGGTAATGCCTTACCGGCATACAGCCAAAATAACGGTTTTAAATTTAGGGGATAAAGCGGTTAAAGTATCCCTTAAAGCGGCCAACGGTAAATGGAACTGGAATAAATATACCATGTATTTCCATGCCGACTGGAAGAACCGGGTTAATGTCCCGCTAAGGCATGTTGATGTGCCGGTTTATCCGACAGATAAAGATTATCCTATGGATTGGGACTTGAATACCATTGAAGGCAGCGGCGTTTTTATGGGCGAAACCTTTGCAGTGTACAACCACATGCATGTCTGGTACGGCGAAGGCGACCAAAAGATCTGGGTTGATGGGGCTGCTTTCCCTGTGGAATATGGCACGGGTACTGAAGATTATTACAATACCTCGTGGGCGCCGGTGGTGCTATATCAAACACCTTTTGCCAATGCACCACGTGCTGACAACGCCGACTCATTTGGTTACAACACATTTACCCGTACCCGCAACCTCGACGCTGTACCATTCAGCAAATCGTTTCGCTTTAGCATTGAAACTCTGGGTTGGAAAGATGGCTTTGCCGACTTTGCCGCTACCACCTACTGGTACGGTTTTAAAGGTGCAAAAAGCAGCGCAGCTGCTCATCAGTCTATACCCGGAAAACTGCCACAATAGCTATGGCAAATGATAATTTAGATTGCCCGGTTGATTTTGTAACCGTTGATGAACATCGGGCAAGGCTGGTGGCCTTTGTAGTACTTTTGTTGGCCATTATTTGTTTTGTAACGCTCAATTGGGGCTTATCTCTATTCATGTTGGTTGACTTTATTTTGCGAGCGCTTAATCTCAATAAGTATAGCCCGCTAAGTTTTATTGCGGGATGGCTGCTCAAGGCATCAGGCAGAAAACCCAAACCGGTTGACAGGGCGCCTAAACGCTTTGCGGCTTTTGTCGGCCTGGTATTTTCATTGGCGATAACTATCGCTTTGCTTACCGGGTTATTCACCGTTGCCAGGGTATTGTTGGCAATCCTGATGGTGTTTGCAGCTTTAGAATCATTAGCAGGTTTTTGCGCCGGTTGCTACGTATATACCTATCTGAAAACGTTTGGGTTGGTCCGTTGATAGCTGCCGAAATCAAGTGATGGTGATCCAAGTGTGTATGTGTATCACCTGGATCACTATAAGAAATTAACTAACTGATAATTAATATATTAACAATTTTACCTTTAGAATTTGGATCACTTTGGATCACTTTTTCTGACTTTTAAGTGGTTTTTTGGATCATTGATTTACACGCTGGTAAGCCCGATAGCATATTAGACGTAATGCATTGCGTCTAATGATCACCCACGCTGTCCGAAGTTTCAAAAGTTATTTTGCAATACTTACTTGTTGCGCCGATTTTAAATAAATCTGCTTAAGTTTAGGGCCAAATTATTCCTTTTTATGAGACGTTTCTATCTGCTTGCCTTACTGGTTTGTTTCGCTGTTGTTCCACAAATTGGCTACAGTCAAAATTATACATTGGCCAAAGCACCGTTAAGACAAAGCCCATACATTGAACTGCCGCTGGGTGCTATTACCCCACACGGCTGGCTGCGCGAAATGCTGATCAGGCAAAAAGAAGGTGCCACCGGCAATCTGGATAAGTTGTATCCGCTGGTAATGGGTAAACGCAATGGCTGGCTAGGTGGCGATGGCGACCAATGGGAACGCGGCCCTTACTGGATAGACGGCCTGCTGCCGCTGGCTTACATCCTGAAAGATAAAGAGCTTATAGCCAAAGTAAAACCCTGGATTGAGTGGAGCATTAAAAGCCAGCAGCCTGACGGTTATTTTGGCCCATCGAAGGATTACCCGAACGAGCCCGGCATACAACGCGACAATAGCCGCGACTGGTGGCCAAAAATGGTAATGCTTAAAGTATTGCAGCAATACTACACTGCTACCGGCGACAAACGGGTGATCAACCTGTTAACCAACTATTTCAAATATCAGCTTAAAGAACTGCCTAAAGAACCACTTAACCATTGGACTTTTTGGGGCCAATGGCGCGGCGGCGACAACCTGATGGTGGTTTATTGGCTGTACAATATAACAGGTGATAAATTTCTGTTGGATCTGGGCGACCTGATACATAAACAAACTTTTGATTTTACCGGTGCTTTCCTGAAAGGCGAAATGTTAACCCGCCTGGGTAGTGCTCACGGCGTTAATTTAGCCGAGGGTATGAAAGAACCGCTGATCTACTATCAGCAACATCCGGAGCAACAATATGTGGATGCAATGCAAAAAGGACTGCACGACCTGACCAAATATAACGGCATGGCGCATGGTCTTTTTGGTGCCGATGAGTCGCTGCATGGCAACAACCCTACCCAGGGCTCTGAGTTGTGTACAGCTGTTGAGATGATGTTTACTTTGGAGAATTCGCTGGCGATTACCGGCGGAGTTGACTATGCCGACCGACTGGAGAAAATAGCTTTTAACGCCTTGCCCGCCCAAACCTCTGAAGATTACATGACACGTCAATATTTTCAGCAGGCTAACCAGGTGATGCTTACCCGTGCGGCACATAACTTTAACGTTAACCATGCGGGTACCGATGTTTGTTATGGTTTACTTTCGGGTTACCCTTGCTGCACCTCAAACATGCACCAGGGCTGGCCTAAGTTTACCCAAAATCTGTGGTACGCAACGCCCGATAACGGACTGGCGGCATTGGTTTATTCGGCCAGTGACGTTAATGCCAATGTGGCTAACGGCGTGCCGGTTACTTTTAAAGAGGAAACCAATTACCCGTTTGATGAAAATATCCGTTTTACACTGAGCTTAAAGAAAAATGCAAAATCAGTATCATTCCCCTTCCATCTGCGCATACCGGCCTGGTGTAAAAATGCGACCATTAAGGTTAATGGTACCGAAGTACAACAATCGCCCGGCAACCAGATTGTGAAAATAAACCGCGATTGGAAAAACGGCGACGTAGTTGAACTGCAATTACCGATGCACATTTTCAAAAATACCTGGTATGAAAACTCGGTGTCTATAGAGCGCGGTCCGCTGGTATATGCCCTGAAGATTGGCGAAGACATTAAACTGGTTAAAAACGACCGTGACCCTATTGCCTATGGCAGCGAGTATTATGAAGTGCGCCCAACCACACCCTGGAACTATGGTTTGATTGAAACGCGCAACAATCAACTTGAGAAAGCATTTGCGCTGCAGAAGAAAGACCAGGTTAGTGCTTATCCATGGGATTTAGCTAGTGCGCCGCTACAGCTTACCGTAAAAGCACGCCGCATCCCTAACTGGACATTGTATAATAACATGACGGGCCCGATGCCTTACAGCGTAATTTATAATGAAGGCACGCCGAAAGAGAAAGATGAAGAAGTAACACTGGTGCCTTATGGCTGTACCAAGCTGCGCATTTCAGAGTTCCCGGTAGTGGGCAGATAATTTTTGCAGATTTTTATAATTGTGATATGAAAAAGATACTTGTTTTAATTTGCGCCATTTTTGTGCTAAGTTCGTTTACCCGTAAGGAGCTAACCTGGGTAGCCATAGGCGATTCAATAACCTATCTGAATGATCATAAAAACGAAACAAAAGATCGCCTGACTAAAGGTTACCTTACGCAGGTTACCGAAAAGCTTCCCTATATTCACTATATCAACAAAGGCTACAATGGCTGGACATCGGGCGGTATTGCCGGTAGCTTTGATAAATTAAATATCCCTAAAGGCGATGTCTATACTATTTTCCTGGGTACCAATGATTGGTGGCAGGGACGCCCTATAGGCACTATTGACGATTACCAAAACAACAAGGGTAATAACACAATTTATGGGTCATTCAGGATTATTATGGATAAGATCAGGGCGTTAAATCCTGAAGCCAAAATTGTTTTAATGACTCCATTGCAGCGGGTTGATTTTGTTTACCTGTTTGATAAAAAGAATAATGCCTACGGCTCTTATCGCGAAAAGAACGGACAGACCCTGGAAGCTGTAGCTAATGCTATTGCTGCTAGCGGGAAACTGGAAAACATACCGGTGGATGACCTGTATCATAATGCCGATTTTACGCTGCCAAAGCTGGTTAAATTTAAACGAGTAAAAGATGTGCAAACAGACCAGTACGCTGATTTGCCTTATCCAAAATCTATCGATATTCCGTTTAATCCGTCAACTGATGATTACCCGTACCCTACTGAGGCTATCGGTTTAACTTTTGACGGGTTGCATCCTTCGGATAAAGGCTGCGCCGTTATTGCCAAAAGCCTGGTTAAGATCATGAAAAAGTTTTAAGCAACATAAAGCTTATTATCATGCCATTAAATGAGTAAAGGTCTCCCAAAAAAACAATCTGCTTAAGATCAGCTCATCTTTTGTCAATGTTCCTTGAATTAAACATATTTAACAAACTCCGTACAAACGTATAAGCCTAAAATTTAAACTATTAAGCCCAATTATGAAAAAAACTCTACTGACTCTGCTGGTTGCTTACACCATAACTACGGCAGCGATGTTTACAAGCTGCACCAAGCTATCGGAGCAGCCCAGCCAATCTCAGCAAATCCTTGGTAAATGGACCATGCAAACCGCTATTGACAATTACACCACATTGGGTACAAACCAGAAGGACACCACAGCTTTTACCTCGGCCGACTACTTTGATTTTAAAGCAGATGGCACCGTATCTATCATGGAAAGCACCAAAGCTTACAATGGAAAATGGAAAATAACCAACAATAAACTGGTGTTTACCAATACCAACTATGTTGACTTTGACGGCGGGTTTAATATCACAACACTAACAAGCACCAGATTGAAAATTCACTACTTTCAGACAGACAGCACATCAACGCTCGACCAAATACTTAATTTTAGCAAATAAGCAACAAAGCCCGTTAATGCGGGCTTTGTTGCTAAACTTCAGTAACTATAGGCTTCAATGCTGGGTTAGCCAGAGGGACGTCATAACCCCACTTTGAAGCCGGCGCCGATGTATCTGCGGTTTTCTATGTATTTAAATTGATCGCTTTGTATCAGGTTGCGGGCATTAGCATACACTTCCAGGCTTTTAACCGCCTTTACCTGCAATTTATAACCCAGGTCGATATTCTGCAGATTAAAAATATTTACCTTACCAGTAACAACCCAGGTTCTTGAATACGCCGTATGCGCAAGTAATGCCTGATTAAGCGCGTAAATCATCCCAAAATCCAGATAAGCATTTTTGAAATTCAGATGATTTACAAAACCACCGGTTATAAAGGGTTTGCCCGGATAAGTTAATCGCAAATATTCGGGCAGATAGTTTCGTACTTTATAGTTGTCGCGCATAAGTACATAAGTACCGTTCAGGCTGGTGCGCCAGCTAAAGTCGCCATCGGTTGGCAGCGCGAAGTCGATGCCGACACGATGCAGCTCAACACGAGCTTCTGTGTTTTGAAACATATCCGTAAACCCCGGCAACCTGATCAAAACAACCTGCGTGGTGCTAAATCTTTTCAAGCTATAATTGTAGCTGAACGACAATTTGTTTTCCAAAACAGAAAACACAGCGCCCCCCTGTATTTGTGTATAAACCTGGTAGGGATCGGGCTGACTGTCAAACCTTGCATTATTTCCCGGATGAATATAAAGCTGATCTATCAGGCTGCCATATTTATCATTCGAGTAATTAAAGTTTCTGGCATATGATCCGTAAATATTCAACCGCATTTGGTCGGTGTCCAATTGCAACGGCGTTAACAAATCAATGCTTACAGAAGCAAAAGGCAACGGCTGTGTCTGGTCATGATCTTGTACGGTTGGCTTTGCGGTACTGTTAAAATAAGTTTGGAAACCACCTTGCACAATTAACCAGTCTAAATAGCTAAAGGCTATTGACGGTGTCAAAATTCCCAGTTTTTGTTTGGTTGTATAATTGTTATCCAAAAAATTGCGGAATGCCCCATTAGAAGCGCTCGCAAATTGAGCGCTATGCGGGTTATTCACCTGTCTGAAAGTAAAATTAACATTAGGCTGTAGCGAAAAATTTTCCAGTTGTGCACGGTAAGTGATATCTTCTGTTGCAACAAAACTATTAACAGAGCTGGTCGAATCCCGCCTGCTGCCCGCTCCTTGCAGGGTTCCGTTGGCATTGTAGCTTGCCGCTAACGACTCGCCATGATCGCGCAGGCGTTCAAAACCGGCGCTAATTTTATTGGTAAAGCCCTCTGCTATGATGGTAGCTAACTTAACATCGGTATAAAACAAGTTTTGGCTGTTATAAAAACTATTAACGTACTTTGCCGAGCTGCCGGCTAAAGCCGCCAATTCATCAGCATTGTTTGAACGGTCGCGTTGCGGCACATAGCCGGCGTTTACGGTTAACAGGTTGGCATCGCCCAATTTAACGTCCAAATAACCATTAAACTTAAAGCGGTTTGAGCTTATTGGCGCCGCCGGTGTATTTGTCGACGCTGGCAATACATAATACCCATAGGGTAATGTATTATGCAATATTTCGGCAGATATGCCTGCCTTGATCATATCCGAGTTACCATAAGCCGACACGTAGTACTGATGATACATGTCGTTACTTTTAGGGTATTTAGCGCTACTGTTGTTAAATGTATAAGGCGATCTTTGCGTAAGCCTGATAAACTCTGATTGCCCGGCTATGGTAACACCCCTGGCTTCGCTGCCGCCGTGCTTTGTTTTTACCAGGATCAGGGTTTTAGTGGCATCAACACCATTTAGTACCGCCGCTGCGTTCTGTACCATGGTTATCTCGTCGATGTCATATATGCTGTAAGCGTTGACATCAGCATTCAGGATGCCGTCTATCACATAAACATAACTTTGATGAGCACTGTAAACGCCATAGGTATAAATATTTATAGCAGATTTCAAATCCGTAAAAGGCATCTTTTCCAGATCGGCCGCTTTGATGGTTACAGCTTGTACATTGCGCTTTTTAAGGGTAAGCCGCCCCAGGTCGTAGGTTGATGAATCAGTTGCAACTTCGTTCGATTCCGACTGGGCCTGAACAAGATTTAAAAATCCTGACATAAACAAAGAAGCGCATGCAAGTAAAGCTATTTTCATGAGCGTTGCGATAAGGTAACATTACATTAATAATAGCTTTCCTGATTGCTGCGTCAGGCTAAAAAGCCAGCGACAAAAAAGTACCACGCATATATTATTGATAATGTTAATAGAGTTGTTTGTGGACTAATTGGTTTATTAATCTAAGTAAATGAATATTAGTCAATAAATCAAATAATAAAGGGCTTAAAACGCCCTAAAAACGCAAAAGCCGCTATTGTAGCGGCTTTTGCAATATGAATGTAATATTAAATATCAGCTTATTATTTTTTGTTGTGCATCTTGTATTCCAGCAATTTCATGAAGTAACCGCCTATAACGCTACGGGCCTGGAAGCCGGTTTGTTTGCCGTTGGTAGTTTCATGCCAGTCGCTCAGGGGTACGCGGGTTGGCGTTTCCAAAGCATATTTATAAACCGGATCGATCAATTTTTCAAAATCTTTTTGAGTTGGCGCAAAGGTAGCGGTCCACAAAATCCAGTCGGATTTGGTATAGGTTTTACGACTATCTAAAGGCAAGCCATACTCATTTTGTTTACTGATGTAATATTTAGTTTCGGTATCATAAACTGATTGAGGGAACAGGTCCAGGTCTAAAACTTTATCCCAAACCAGGTTATATTTCTGGCTCCAGGTACCGGGGTTTTCAAAGGTCAGGGTGAAGTGATCTTTGTCGCCGGCTAATTTTTGCCATCTGCCTACCATATCTTTCGCTATCGCGCGATATTTAGCAGCAGTAGCTTTATCACCCAACGACTCGGCTAACTGCGCATAACAATCTATACCTACAATAGCTTTTACAGACAAGTTAGCATTACGCGCCAGGTGACCGGCAAAGTCGTCAGTACATAATTGGTTAGCAGGGTCAAAGCCTTCGCTGGTTAAGTAATTCACCCAGGTGCTCAGCGTTTTCCAGTGCAATTTAGCGTAAGCCGGGCTACCTTGTGCTTTACAGATAGCGGTTGTCAGAATGATCATATTGCCCGATTCTTCAACCGGCATGCCTTCACCATAAGTCTGGCCGTTGGCATGCGGATAGCTACCTAAATCGTGTGCGGCAAAATCATGTTTAAATTTGCCGCTTTCGCTAAAGTAGAAGATACCGTTCAGCATACCCTGCATCAGTTTAGGATTATAGATCAGGTACAGCGGAGCCGACGGATAAGTTACGTCGACGGTGTTAACAAAGCCACCGCTAAAGTTTTCTTTCGAGAACCACAGGATCTCGCCTTTAGGGCTCTGCACCAAAATGTGAGCTGCTATACTTTGACGATAAGCCAGCACGCACAGGTCGGCATAGGTTTTGCCACCGGCTTTAACTGCATCGGCATACATCGTTTTATTAAAGGCGGCACATTTTTGCAATATAGAAGCATACTCGGTATTTGCCCTGGTAAGCTGATTTACGAAAGTCTCCTTTCCTGTGCGGTTCCACCACGGGCGCAAATTGGTGTTGAAATACTGCATGGAGTAAACATCATCATAACCAATTTCGACGTATTTAGCCACAGAGGTAGTGCCAACATTACCAAACGGAATAACCGTATTCAGGGCCAACTGAGTACCTTTTGTTTGTGTAGTTTTTGTTTGACCCTGACGGAAATTTAAAACCGATTCTCTTTCGGTAGTGATGAATTGTTTAGCGCCGGTTGCTTTTGGAGCAGCTACATACAAGTAACCCCAGTCAATACGCACGTCATCCCCTGCCTTTTGCAATACAGGCTGCTCATCAGTACCGGCTTTCAAGATTGATAAAGCTGCAGTACTTGATTGCGAAGCAGTAACTGCCTGTTTAGGCTGGTTAACCGCTAAATTGGTTGAAGCGCTGAAAAACACCTTTACAGCGTGAGTTTTATTATCGTTAGATTTTACACGATAAGTGATATAGGTAACCGGGCGAGATAACAGATCCAGATTAGCCAATAACAACGGAGATGTGAAAGTCACATCCAGATTAACCTTACCTGCTTTAAACGTATAGATGGTTTGAGTAGCAGTAAGACTTACATTTTTCTGATCAGCTTCTTCCAATTCTTTAGCGATAACGGGTTTTAGTTTGTCAACCAAACCAATATCGGCACGAGTACCTCCACCGGTATTTACTACGTGCATGGCAATAATGTTCTCTCCTATTTTCAGTTTGTCTTTGTCAAGGGGAGCCATTTCAAAACCCTTACTTACACCAACGCGGGTAAATATATTTTTGCCGTTAAGGGTAACTTCTATATTATCATCCCAAGAAGCTTTCAGGAATAGTTTATTAATATCGTCGGTCTGCGTGATAGTGAAAGTTCTTCTCACCCAGATATCATGCGTTCTCCATCTGATGTTTGAGCCGCGGCCATCACCAATTGGCGACATGCCTTCTTTCCAATCGGCAGCAGCGTACGACGGTGCTGTCCAATCGCCGGCCGGTTCGGTGAAAGTATATTTTACCGAGTAATCCTTTTCGTCAGACGCAGGCAGGATAGTGCGGTATTGTTCAGGCTCTTTACCCATAAAACGATAGTCGGTACCGTCAACATTGATAATACCAATCAGTGATTGCGCGGCACCGGTCCAATGTGTGGTGGTCGACTCGGCCAGCTTGTCGGTATTTGACCAAACGCTGAAATAAGTATTATGCGTAATTAACGGATACGAAGGTGCTTTCCTTTCTTGCGCAGATGCAAATCTGAAAGTCGACAAGACTGCTAAGCATCCCAACAGCAGGTTTTTTTTCATGAATGTATAGTTTTGTTTGTAGAAATTTGGTTGTTAAGGTATTTATATGGCGTATTTAGCGCTACACAAAATTATTGGCTAAATTAACGGCATTTTATGTTAAAATCATTGATTTATTTTCAATATGCCTGAATAAATCGCTTACAGCAACAAAAGATCAAACCTTAAAAATATCGGAAGCTAATAGACTATGCCTTCTCGAACAACAGGGAGAGATCTAGACACACGCAACTCACCGCAGACCTGGGTGTGTCTAGATCTCTCCCTGGTACCCCGGTCGAAATGATATACTCTGTTAATTATTTACGATCAAATGGCGGCCAATCGTCTGTGCGGAAAGGCCTTGCGGGAAGACCGTTCTTATTATATAAATTTCCCGGAGGATTATCGGCCCAGTTATAGCGTACAGATGCCGGAGCCGGTACCTCGTCGGCCCAAACTGTAACGGTATTGCCGGTTATCAGGGCTTTGGCCCAGTAAAATTTATGATCTTCGCCGGCTACGCCGAAACCTTTGAGTTCTTTGTCGTCGCTGTTCACTACATCGTCGCCCACCAAAGAGCCGGCGGTCAAACCTTTATGTATTTCATCAAAGCTGATGATGATCTTGTTGCCCTGGATCTTCATTGATTCATAAACCGGCCCCGAAGCTACAACCTTCCTGCCATACACTTTTTGCTGTGCCACCAACGCCAGGCGGTTACCGGGCACCAGTTTATTAGTTGGGTGGACATCCAGCGCCTCGCCCGCATCAATAATGGTAGCCATGCCGGTATTTGGCAGCGACAGGGTTTTAGCCTGCCCCTCACGCACCCACGGCCAGTTATCCTGAGACGGGGTGATAGCCGCCCCTCTGAAATTTGGTAGCTGCACAAACAGGAAAGGGAAATCGCCCAGTGCCCATTTGGCGCGCCAGTCGGCTATCATTCTTGGAAAATGTTCCTTATAATCTACGGCGTCACTCATGCCGTCGCCATTGGTTTCGCCCTGATACCAGATCACACCTTTCAAGCCATAACCTACCAGCGGGGCTATAACACCATTGTAGCAAACCGTTGGCGATTGGTATCCACCCAGCGGGTCGGCGGGTTGTGTTGGCGCCGGGCGCGCTGGCTTGGGCTTAAGCGGCGGCGTCTGGTTACTGGCTTTGGCAGCGGCAACATCTTTGTCCCATTGTTTCAGCGTTTGGTTATAGGCATCACCTACTTCGGCGTTCCATATTTTCAGGCTGTCGCGATAGGCTGCCTGCCGCGAAGGGTAAGTTTTGGTTGCTTCATCGAAGTGGTCAACCAGCCATTTCTGCTTGTCTGCATAACGGGTAAAGGCCGGTTCTTCCTTCAATCCCTCGACACTGATCCAGGCTTCTACCGGCGTACCGCCGCGATAACTGCCGATCATGCCCATTGGCACTTTTTCAGATTTACGCAAAGCTTCGGCAAAGTAAAGCCCCACACCCGAAAACCCATGCCAGGCAAAGCGGGGATTGGCCAACACCTGGGGCGAGCACACCAGCCATTTGCCATTCGGCGAGTCGGATGGTTGTTTCACTACATCATATACCGGGCTAAGCGACAGGTTCATCGGCACATAAAAAAAGTGGATCTGGTTATCGGTTGCATTAGCTATAGCATTGGCAGCGCGCTTCTCGGTTTGTATGCCAAACTCCATGTTTGATTGTCCCGAGGCCAGCCATACATCCCCAATCAGGATATTACTGTAGGTAATGTCGGTATTATTGCCCTGTATGTGCATCTGGTATGGCCCGCCGGCTTTGTAATTGCCTAGTTTGAGCGCCCATTTGCCGTCGGTACCGGTAGTAGCTTTATAGGTCTTGCCCCTAAAATCGACGGTCACCCGCTCGCCCGCATCGGCCCAACCGTAAATGGGCACCGGGATGCCGCGCTGTAAAACCATATTGTCGCCAAAGATGGCGGGCAGCTTTACAGTAGCAGAAGCGGCGGTACTTATCAGCCATAAAATGAGGGTAAATGAGGTGATCTTTTTCATGAAGATATAATTGGATTTACAAGAATACGTGGTTTGAGAGAAAGTGAGTAATATTTTTGTGCAACGTTTGTTGTTTAATGCCACCAAACGTAGAGACGCGATGCTTCGCGTCTACGAAGCGGTCGGTAAACGAGTCGCTTCAAAAAGACGCAAAGCATTGCGTCTCTACTAACTTTTATTCTTTTGCATTTTACACGCTTCGAAAAATGAAAAACGTAGAGACGCGATGCTTCGCGTCTACAAGCGGACAGTAAAAACGCGAGCCTAATAATATATTTAGATTTTCGCTATGCTCGAAATCAGCTATTCTTTTATATGAAAAGCCCCGCTATGCGGGGGGCTTTTCATCAGATATCTTAATTAACCGTCGCTGCCGACATTGACGGCGCTGCATCTGCCTGCGCACTGCCCCAGTTTTTGTTAGGGCGCGGACCCATTACCAGGGTCAATCTACCGCCGCCTGTAATGTCGCTGCTTTTCATCCACGGCTTGTTCCAGGTTTTGCCGTTAAGCGTAGCGCTTTGCACGTATTTGTTTTGTGCCGATGCGCCTTTGGCTTCAATGACAAAAGTTTTACCGCTACCTACGTTAATGGTGCTTTCCTCAAATATTGGGCTACCAATATCAAACACTGCACTGGCCGGATTTTGCGGGTAAAATCCCATCGAGTTAAATACATACCAGCTTGAGGTAGCACCGCCGTCCTCATCGCCTGCTATACCTTGCGGGGTAATGTCATACCAAAGGTCCATCAGCAAACGTATTTTCTGTTGGGTTTTCCACGGCTGGCCTGCATAGTTGTACAGGTACGGAATGTGATAGGCCGGTTCATTGCCTTGCGGATACATACCCACCAAACCGGTCATATCCGGAAACTGACCCTGGAAGGCCATTTTATCCATACCGTTGTGGCCGGTAGTGAACAATTCGTCCAGTTTATCTACAAAGTTCTGGCGACTGCCCTCCAGATTGATTAAACCTTGTATGTCATGTTGTACACTCCAGGTATATACCCAAGAGTTACACTCCGCAAAATAACCCTCGCCCGCAAAGCCGCCCGAAGTTTTCGGATCAAACGGCTCAACCCAATTGCCGTCGGCAGTTTTTGGGGCCATCAGGCCGATAGACGGTTTAAACAGGTTTTGGTAGTTATGCGCGCGTTTCATGAATAGTTGATAGTCGTCTTGCTTACCCAAAGCCTTGGCCATTTGCGCCAGGCACCAATCGTCATAGCAATGCTCCAGCGTTACAGAAACCGACTGGCGGCGGTGCCACGAGTCAACTTCAGGCACCCACTCTTCTACCTCTAAGGTGGGGGTCCATTTAACGTTGTAAGGCAGTTTATCATATTTGCCTACCGGTTTCTTTTCGTCTGCATCTTTACGAATAGGCAAGGCCGGGTACCAGCCTTTTTCATAATAGCATTTCTCTAATTCTGTAGTGCCGGGGCCGTCTTTCCATGGTATCATGGTACCTTCCGTAGCATTTTTGCGCATGCCGGCATAAGCTTTCTCTACATCAAAACCACGCAAGCCTTTTAGGTAAGCCTCTGCAATAACCGAGGTAGAGTGGTTACCAATCATGGCGCCCGAATTAGTTAGCCAACCGGTTTTCTCATAAGCATCTATAAAACTATTGATGGCTTTTACTGATTCTTTTGGTTCGATCAAGTCCTGCAAAGCGTAAGCGCTGCGGTAGGTATCCCAAACGTTACCCATACGCAAAGCGCGGGTACGATATAAGGTGCTATAAAAAATACCGCGCTGACGTTCGGTGCCGCCTTTAATTTTGATCAGGTTCAGTTCGGCATTCCAGCGGTCTTTCAGTTTAGCTTTTACCTGGTCGAAGGTTGATTTGCCGATCTCTTTATCAAGTGTTGCCTTGGCATCCTCAGCGCTAACATTTGAAAGCGCTACTTTAAACTCTAAGGTCATCGGCTGTGACGATGCGTCCCAATGCAGGTACGTACCGCTGCCACCACCGCCGTTACCACCACGCCTACCGCCATTGCCGCCAGCAGGAGCTTCTTCCTTCCAGGTGCTGTGGCTTGAGGCTGCCTTGCTTATTTCGGCATAAAAATATCTTTTGTTTGCTGCTTCGCCACGGCGGCCGCCAAATGAAGCACCCGAGCCTTCCAGTACTTTTTCGCCCTTAACCTCTATTGTGCTATTGCCCGATAACATCAGGTTGGTAGCCTGGTTAGCCGGAATAGTAAAGCGAAAAATAGCCGCATTATCGGTAAGAGTGTATTCGGTATTGATATTCGGGTCTTCCAGCAGGGCCTGATAGTAGTATGGTGTAGCCGTTTCCATATCATGGTCAAAGTGCGAAGCATTCTCACGGGCGCCGGGTTTAAACTCGCCTTTGCTGATCATCAGACTGCCAAAACCCACCGGAAAATTGAAAATCTTGTCTGACAAGTAAAAATCTTCGACAGCCGGGTTAAACGTCGGGAAGATATTCATGTTACCACCCGGAGCCTTAATAACAGGCGCAGTACTGCGGTTTTTAGGATTAATGGAGCCGATGTACAGGTCGACATAATCGGCAGGCGATTTGCCGGTTATCGACTTACCTGCAGTTGCAGCCGACTTGTGTTGGGCAAAAGCCGGACTGACCAGCATGCATAATGCTAAAAAAGTATCTTTTAGTTTCATAACAGAGATATTTTAAAGAAGGCAATTAATTGGTTGTTTTGTTTGGTATCTCAATACTATGAAATTTATGCTATTTGTAACGTAATTGTTTGGTTACAATTGGATTGGGAGAGGCGTAGTTGGACAGCAAATTTGTCATTTCGAACGAGGAACGAGTGAGAAATCTATACACGAGTCAATCAACGGTAATTAGGGTGTGTATAGATTTCTCGCTACGCTCGAAATGACATTCTACTTAATTGTCTACAATTCCTCAAGAAGATGATAGATGTAGCGTAAATATTAAAAAGCTATGTCATTTCGAGCGTAGCGAGAAATCTATACATTGCGCAGCGTTTAGCGTGTATATAGATTTCTCGCTACGCTCGAAAATGATAAAGACGGATTTAGGGAATAGGCGACAAAACCTTCACTCCACCTTCACCAGCAATAACGGCTTTCTTTGCCAAGCCTATAAAAAGCGAGTGCTCTACCACACCCGGCACCATTTTTACTGCATTCATCTTTTCAATTGTTATCGTCTCAGCAAAATAAACATCCAGCAGGTAATTACCATTTTCGGTGATCACGGCTCCATCTTTCTGTGTGCTCAGGCGCATGGTAACTTTAGCCGTTGGGATGTTTTTGGCCAGCCATTGGTAAACTAATTGCAAACCTGTCGGCAAAACCTCGAGCACCAGCGGGTAGGTGGTATCTAATTTTTCGACAGATTTTGAAGCATCGCCAATTAAAACAAACTCGTTGGCAAGGCTGGCCATGATCTTCTCGGAGGTATGAATGCCACCGCCGCATTTCAGGGCATTGAGTTTCGCATCAAACTGGTCGCAGCCGTCAAAATAGATGTCGATGTGTTTAACCTGCTCGCTACCCAATAAGCGGAAATCGTATTGCAGGATCAAACCCGCAGTTTTAAATGATGACGTGGCAAATGTGAGCGATGCTGCCAGTTGTTTATCCGCAGCAATCAATTCCAGCAGGTTGGCAATGGTCGAGCCGGCGCCAACGCCTATGGTTTGTCCGGGTTTGATGAATTGCAGGGCTGTTTTGGCTGCTTCTAATTTGAAATCGGGCATGGTATTGAATTTGCAGCAATATCGGGATTTAAAATAGATCAGATACTGCGTGTGCGCTTTTATCGCATCGCAAGTATGGGCACTTAACAGGGCGAAGTTTTTTGGCGCATTAATGCTATCAAACCCAACACCGGCCCTGCGGCCAATATCATGTAGATATATTGCGCATTAGCTGCGGTACGTAAAGCGGTTACCAGTTGTATACTGACGATGGTTATAGCAAAACCAATGCTGTTAACGATAGTCAACGCTGAACCTTTGGTTTCGGCAGAGGCGTTTTGGGCGACGAGCGTGGAAAACAGCGGCGAGTCGGCAATGACAGCCATGCTCCAGACGAACAGGAAGATGATAAAGGCAATCATCGCGTTAGCAAATAAAAACAATGGCGAGACTACACAGCAAATACCGGATGTGAGCAACGCGATGGTGGCTGTCCTTTTTGGCCCAAACTTTTGCGATAGATAGCCGCTTGCCACGCAGGATAAACTACCTACAGCGATGATAAGGAATGACAGTAAGGGGATGTTCAAATCCGTCGCCGGGTAATGATCTTTATAAGCCGCCAGGAAAACGGGGACAAAAACCCAAAAGGCATACAGCTCCCACATGTGGCCAAAATAACCAAACGCCGCTGCCCTGAATTTGGGGTTGCTAAAACCGTCCAGAAATCTGCTGAAATTTAATTTTTGCCCTTGCTTGCGGTCAGGGCCGTCCGGGACTAATGATAACATGGCACAGCCGCCCAGTGCCGAAAGAATGGATGTGCCGTAAATGACATGTTTATAAGGCAAGCCAGCCGTCATGCTTTTTAAAAAGTGCGGAAAGGCCGTACCAAGTACCAGGGCACCAACCAAGAATCCTAATGATTTGCCCAGGCCTTGCCGGTAATGGTCGGATGCTATTTTCATGCCGACGGGGTAAATACCCGCCAGGAAAAAGCCTGTTGCAAAGCGGCAGATAATAAGCGAGGTTGTGTTGATACTATTTAAACTTGCGCCCAGGTTGATCACCGCGGCAATCATCGCGCAGCAAAAAAATACTTTTACCGGCGAAAAGCGATCGGCTACACTCAGGATGGCAAAAATAAGTGTACCGGCGATGAAACCCAGTTGTACCGAGCTGGTTAGGTGCGCCAGATAAGACGGCTCCAGATGCAATTGTCTGGCGACGTCGCCCATAATGGCATTGCCGGCAAACCAGACAGAGGTGCAAAAAAATTGTGCTATGACAATGGCAGGTAGTATTGGTTTCATGCTTGAGGTTCAGGGCAAAGCTATTCTTTATTTAATGGAATTGTACTTTACTAAAACTAATTGATTTACAGGGATGTTAAAGTCTTAAATGCCCCTAACAATTGGCCCTTTCAGCCATTACGTATCATCCGTATCAAAAGTAACTTAGTAAAAACAAAATTATGTTTAAGGATTCAAATACATTCAGCAGTTTTTCAGTAAACGATCTGAAAGCTGCCAAAAAGTTTTACAGCGAAGTTTTAGGGCTTGAAGTTAGCGATAACCCAATGGGTGTGATGGAGCTGCATATTAAAGGCGGCGGCAATATTATGGTTTACCCAAAGCCAGATCATCAACCGGCCACTTTTACGGTGCTTAACATCCTGGTGCCCAATTTGGAGTTGGCTGTCGACGCGCTGATTGTCAAAGGCATGACCTTTGAACAATACCACAATGAACACCTTGACACCGACAAAAAAGGCATTATGCGCGGCGAGGGCCACGGTCCGGACATTGCCTGGTTTAAAGACCCGGCGGGTAATATCTTATCGCTGATTGAGGAAAGTAAATAAGCATAAAATATCAAATTAAACCCTTCTCTACCCCATCGCAGAATCCCTTGCGCTTTAGGCTACATTACTTAGTCAAAATATAATACTATGCTTATATTAGCAGTCTATTAAGCAAATGAGAACCCTACAATTCAAACTATTACTATGCGCCGTTGCGTTATTTTTTTGCGGGCCTATGCCGGCAGCCGGAAAGATCAGGGTGCTTATTGTTGGGGGCGGTACTTCGCACGATTTTAATCATTGGTATAAACAGGTAGACGCAGCTACTTTGGAGCGTGATGGACTGTGTTCGGTAATTTACACCAGCAATACCGACTCGATACCGGATTATTTAAAGGGTGCCGATGTTCTTTACCTGGTTACCAATCAGCCAATAAATATCGCGTCGCGCAAAGCTATATTTGATTTTGCCGATGCCGGCAAAGGCCTGGTGCTGGGGCACCCTGCACTATGGTATAACTGGTTAGGCTGGCCCGAATATAACCTGCAGCTGGTTAGCGGCGGAGCAAATACGCACGATGAGTATGGTAGTTTCAACGAAGATGTTGTTAACCCCAATCATCCGGTTACACAGGGCGTTGAACAGCATTTTACTTTAAAAGATGAACGTTATCATTATGACGTTGACCCTTCAGGACCGGGTATAGAAGTTTTGGCTAATAACCGTGCTGCCGGCTCGATCATAGTTTATCCATCTGTTTTCATCGTCAAAAACCCCAAAACACGCATTGTTTGTATTGCACTTGGTCACGACGGTGCCTCGCATAATATCATCCCTTACCAAACACTTTTGCGCAATGCTGTTAAATGGGTGGCGCATAAATCATAATGCTATGAAAGGTCTGCTAACATTATTAATTGGCTTCGGATTTGTATCGGCCCAAGCGCAACAAACATTTGATACGGAGGCACACCGCGGCGGCCGCGGACTAATGCCTGAAAATTCCATACCCGCTATGCTGAATGGTGTGCGCACCGGTGTGCGTACGCTGGAACTGGACACCCATATCACTGCCGATGGCAAAGTTGTGGTATCGCATGATGGTTTCATGAATGCTGCCTTTATGCAAAAGCCAGACGGCAGCGATATTGCCAAAGCCGATGCAAAGAAATACGTGCTGTACAAAATGACCTATGCCGATATCCGGCAGTTCATTGAAGGCGTGAAGGATTATCCGGCTTTCCCGCAGCAACAAAAAGTTAAAACCTACAAACCGCTGCTGGCCGATCTGATAGACAGTGTCGAAAGTTATGTTAAGGTACATCGCCTTAAACCGGTGTATTACAATATTGAAACCAAAAGCAGCGCGGCAGGCGACAACATAGATAATCCCGTTCCGGAGGTGTTTGTTAAATTATTGATGAATGTCATCAACCAAAAACATATTACCGACAGGGTGATAATTCAGTCGTTTGACCCGCGCACCTTACAGGTGCTTCACCAGCAGATGCCAAAGGTAAAGACAGCTTTCCTTATTCAATCGGGCAACTACGAAGGCAGCATTAAAACCCTTGGCTTTACCCCAACTATTCTGAGCCCCGAACAGAAAATTGTTACCGCAGATATGGTTAACTCGGCTCATCAAAACCACGTACAGATTATTCCCTGGACAGTGGATGACGAAGACAAAATGAAAGCGCTGGCTGATTTGAAAGTAGATGGCCTGATATCTGATTATCCGGATAAGCTGGTAAAGTTATTTGGTAGTTACCAGGACAAATAGTAAAAACGCCTGAACGCTATACCTACAGTGAAACAAACGGCATCAAAAAGCAGAAGCCCGCTTTTGAGAGCGGGCTTCTGCTTTTATAGTAAATTGAGTTAATTAATTCTTAGTTTTCTGCGTAAACCGGTTTTTTGATGCCACTGTCATAAGCTTTCAGGTTTTTCTTTAGCAGCTTGCGGGCCACATGGATGCGGGTTTTAACCGTACCGATAGGGATTGACAGGTGATCGGCAATTTCATGGTATTTATGACCCTCAAAATACATGGTAAAAGGCACGTAATAATCCTGAGGTAAACGCTCAAGTGCTTTTTTAATGTCGTCCATCACAAATTTAGCTTCGCCATGGTTTTTTGTTGAGCTAAACACCAGGTTTGGCGATGAAATTTCGTCAGATTTAGTAACGAAAGTGCTCATTTTAACAAAACGACGGTAGTTATTGATAAAAGTGTTTTTCATGATGGTGTATAACCACCCTTTTAAATTGGTGCCTTCTTTAAACTTATTGTAATAAGTTATGGCTTTCAACATCGTGTCCTGGACAAGGTCGTTAGCATCATCTGCGTCATGGGTAAAATGTAGGGCGTAAGATCTTAAAGAACTCGCTTGGCGCAATACTAGGGTGTTAAACTCAATCTTTGTCATCTGTAAATGTTTTGTATTGGTTTATAGACAAAGGGCATACCATTGTGCCAAGTCAATTACAACGACCGATTGCTTAAGTATAGATAATTTAAATAGTGTAAATAATACACTAAAAATATCACAAGTATCTAATATACAGATATATAAAATGACATAAAAATATGAATTTAAGCTACCTGACAATTCGATTACAATGCCAATAATTTCCTAAAATGAAATAAAATTAACCTATGATATTTACTTCGCGTTGTAGGGTAACGCCAAATTTGGTGTACACACTGTCTATAATTTGCGACGAAAAGTTGTACACCTCCTGGCCGGCAGCGCCGCCGTGATTTACCAAAACAAGTGCCTGATTTTTCCAGGTACCGGTATTTCCGACAACTTTGCCCTTCCAGCCGCATTGCTCAATAAGCCAGCCGGCTGCCAGTTTTACCAGACCATCGCCTGCAGGGTAGTTTACTACATCAGGAAATTTTTGTTTGATAGGCTCAAACTCAGTGGCAGTGATAACAGGATTTTTAAAAAAGCTGCCCGCATTACCTATTGTTGAGGGATCAGGCAGTTTAGCTACGCGAATATGCGATACTACCTGCGACACATCTTTTATAGTAGGATCTGTAATGCCCCTATTGCCGAGCTCCTGCTCAATAGCGCCGTATCTTAAATTTAAGTGAGGGATAAGCGACAGATCAAACTTTACAGACACAATAATATATTGTCCTTTCAGCTCATTTTTGAAAACGCTTTCGCGGTAACCAAATCCGCAATCGGCTTTGGTAAAAGTGTGAAAATTGCCGGTAGCTATTTCAAAAGCTTTACAGCTGCTAAACACATCCTTTAACTCTACCCCGTAAGCACCGATATTTTGTATAGGCGATGCCCCGACAGAACCGGGAATAAGGCTCAGGTTTTCCAGCCCGGCAAAGCCACGCTGTACACAGTAATTTACCAGGTCATTCCAAACCTCGCCGGCGCCGGCTTCAACGAATACCTCGTCGTGACTAATACGGTGCTCGATACCACGAATGTTCATGTGGATGACCAGGCCATCAAAATCTTTAATAAAAAGCATGTTGCTGCCACCACCTATCACCAGTCGCCCGATTTCATGCCATTGGGGATCCATAAACAGCTCGGCCAGGTCATCGGGGTGATTGATCTCAACAAAATAGCGGGCGTTTACATCAACCCCAAATGTGTTAAAGTTTTTTAACGATACGTTTTGTTGAATTTGCAACATGGGGGCGAATTTCGGAATTAATTTGGAGAAAATGGGGATAACAGTTATTTCGATTCAGCTCTATCCGCCGATTTGCCACTAGCTATTTTATGGCCTTCTTTGTCATAAACTATGCAAAAATACCATTTACTTTTATCATCGGTCGGCGGGAACCCGGCAAATATCTTATCCCCATCTTGAATAAGTTGGTTGCTGCAGGAAAGTAAAATCATCGTTCCATCCGGAAGCAACAACCACCGAGAGCTTCTTGTTAAATCATAGCCCTGGTAAAAATCTGCTGCTGTATAAACATATTTAATTTCGCAGCTTTCAAACTTAGAGATATTTGGATAAACAAATTTAGCCTGCTCAATAAGCTTAGGTGTGGAACTTTCAACAAAAGCTATAGTTGTTGGATGAGCTTTCATATAGTCGAAAAAGAATCCGCCTCTTTTATATAAACTCACTATTTCTTTCTCGCAGTCATTATAAATGCTCGTTTTTAAGGTATCTGTAGATGGATATCTGTATTGCAGTTGTATATTAAAAGGTAAGGAGGCTGATTTAAAACGGATCATGCCCATAACAGGGCTTAAAGTTTTGCTTAAACTTTGATAGTTTGACGAATGACGAAGCTTGTAATCATCCCATGAAATTTTTGTTATAACCCATCTCCGAAATAATTCATAATCAATGCGATAAACTAACCTGCTTTTTTCTCCTTTGTCAAATCCTTCATGGCCGATAATCGATTCAAATAACTCAGTAAGGTGCGCATTATAGCTGTGTTTATTTTTTATTTTCCAGGGCAATTGATATAAATGGTAGCTGTTTACGTAAGCCGATACGGTATCCTTATGCTTGTCTTTGTAGGTAAAAATCATTCCATAATATGACCGGTCATCATCAATAAAAGGATGAAAAGCTTTTAAACCAGCCTCTTTAACCGCTTGCTTTGATTTAATTATCTTTAAAAAGTAAGCTTTTTGTTCGGCAGTTAAATTAATCATCAAGCTGTCTTCTTTGTTGTGATGAAATTGAAACGATTCTTTTGCAGCAGTTTGCAGGGTGTCTATATATTTCTTTAGTTCTTCAGTTGAAACATCGAATTGTTCAAACTTTAGTGTGGTGTCGGGATTATTTATATATGCCAGTAATCGCTCCAAATCTTTTACAGGTATTGTTTTAATAAGCCTACGGGTTGAATCTCTTAATAATTTAGGGGGCAGCTGGCTTCTGAGATGATAACAATTCCATTCCTTTCCTTCGGGCAAAACTTCTACCCATTTCATACCTGTGTAAGCCCACCAGGGGCCGCTGCTAACCAGTTCTATTTTGGTAATGTCTTTAAGCTTGATATTTTGGGCATAGCTTATTGAGCTTAATCCGAGCAGGCAAATAAGGTTATATGTAAAGGTTCTTAGATTCATCCGCTATTTGCTGCCGATCACCGCGATTAGGTTAATGGTTGCACTAAGCTACAAATTATTCAAATAAAGCTTTGACTACCGGTTTGAATATTATCCCAATATTATTTCTTATATATTCATATAGACATTAAAATATTATTAGATTTTTTTTTGAATTTGTAAAATTGTTGTTATACTTGATCATAATTATTTATAACCCCTATTAATTAAACAACCATGATTAAAAAACCCCTATTAAAAATAGGCGGCTTGATGCTGCTTATTGCCGTCATGAGTTCGTGCAAAAAAGACGCACAACCTGTTGCACCAACTAATCCTACATCGACGGAACCAAAAACCAGTTTTTCAGGTGTTGTTGACGGACGGACACTTTCGCTTAATGAATCGTCAATGTCATCAACATATTATTCAACCGATGGCGATGCTACAAAAGCTCTTTTAACTACCAACACTTTAAGCAGCGCCGGCGATCAGTTAGTTTTCTTTATTGCCGATGTTAAAGCAGGCACACAAACCATCACCAAAAAATTAGGCACCTCATCAAACCCAGGTGTTCCGGGCTTAAGAGTGAATGGCACTGGCACAGTATCTACAACCACGCAAACCTACGTTAAGTACAGAACCACCGGCAAAAACACTTTTTATGCTATCTCGGGCGCTATTGATATTAGCATTACCGGCAACGACATTACTGTAAAATGGGACATTAAGTTCCTGAATTCCATCAGCGGTGAGTTTTCATCAAAGGGGACCTATACTGTATTAAATTATACTGCTACAGTAAAAGCTAAGTCAGATATTGTTGATCCTACACCTGTTACGGTTAAGCCAACTATTGAAAACATGACGCCTTTGTCGGGTGCAGAAGGTGATACTGTTACGCTTACAGGGGTAAATTACAGCGCTACAATTGCAGACAATATTTTGAAATTTAATGGTACCGATGCTAAGATCATATCTGCCAATACAACCAAAATAAAAGCAATCGTACCTAAACAGGGCGTTACCGGCGCGGTCACCCTAAGAGTAAAAAACAGTGATATTTTAACCGGGCCAACCTTCACTTATATACTGCCTGCCAAAATCACATCATTTGCACCGGCGGTTACAAAAATTGGTGATACCGTTGTTATTAAGGGTAGTAATTTCTCTACCACAAAAGCCGACAATGTGGTGAAGATTAAAAATGTTGCTGCTACGGTAATTGCGGCGTCAGCTACTCAAATAAGCGCAGTTGTTCCAACAGGTGCCGCTACAGGGCGAATAACTGTTACTATAGGCGGACACACTGCAACAAGCACTTCTGATATTGTGATTGGTAATGGCGTTGCGTGGCAAGACCTGGGCTTTACCGCAACTATATCAAACTATAACCAGGCTGCAACGCTTGGTACCAAAACTATTTTTGCAGGTGGCCTTAAATCAAACTATATATACTTAACCACCAATGGGACAACATTTACTAACGTTTACAATGCCTTACCTTTCAATAAAACATTATTAGAGATCAAATTAGTCGCAGCCAACGACTCGGCATTTTATGTTACCACAAATTATGGTATTGCCAAATCAAAAGACGGCAGCACCTGGACCAAGCTAACCCCTAATGCCAACAGCCCCGATATAGGCTTTACCGGCATTGTGGCTATGGGTAACACCGTAAATGTTATAAATTCAAATGTTTTATACACCTCAACCAATGGCGGTACTACATGGACAACGGCTGTTATTGCGCAATTGGCCGGTTTAGACTATATCACCAGCGACGCTGCGGCTAAATACTGGTATGCTATTGATGCAAACGGAAATCTGCCTAATTCAAATGCCAAACCGTTCTATCGTTCTACCGATAAGGGAAAAACCTGGACAGCTACCAAAGCTGCCGCCGGTTATTATCTCTACGGTTTTGGCCAGCAGGAATTTATGAAAGCACATAACAATGCGGTATTTGTACTGTATACGCCACCATCAACCTCGCCAAGTGTTGCCGACCAGCGTTTATACAAATCAACCAACCAGGGCGATGCGTGGACCAAAGTTACCGACGAAACTGTTTATACAGTTAAAATTAATGGTGATGAAGTTATGTATGGCGGCTTAACCTTTAACTTATCTAAAGATGGCGGTAGCAACTTTACCAAATACCTGGTTCCTTCGGGCTATACTATTTATGGTGCAGAAAAATCAAATGGTTATTACTATATTTTCTGTACAAATAATACCACATCAGCACATAAAATCTTCCGTGCTGTGATTCAATAAAACAATCAAACTAAATTTAATACCCCTATCTCAAGCCCTCTGCATAACCGCGGGGGGCTTTTGTTTAAACTTTTCTTTGCTTGTATTTTGTAGCTTTGAATAAACCTGTTACTTTTCTGCTATGAAAGATGCCATCTCACGAAAAAATTTTATTAAAACTGCCGCTATCGGCATGGCTGCGTTACCACTTGGAAATATAGCTTCGGCTGTTGATAATAAGACGATCAGACCCATTGATATGCCCGCAGCGGATGACAGGATCAGCCTGAACATTTTCTCGAAGCACCTGCAATGGCTTGATTATTCAGATATGGCCAATCAAGCCGCTAAATTGGGTTTTGAGGGTGTGGATTTAACCGTACGCAAAGGCGGACACGTATTGCCCGAACGGGTAAAAGATAATTTGCCCCAGGCGGTAAATGCCGTTAAACAAGCCGGCTTAAAAGTTAACTCAATTACTACAGATATAGTTGATGCGAACGACCTGCATACGCACGAAATTTTAGAAACCGCAGCGCACTATGGTATTAAAAGCTACCGCATGGGCTGGTATGGCTATGATAAAAAGCTAAGCACCCTGGAAAACGTCGATCAGCTTAAAAAACGTTTTGCTATGCTGGCTAAGGTAAATGAGCGTTATGCCGTGCGTGGCGACTACGAGCATCATACCGGCAGGTTTGGTAACTCCATCTGGGATTTATATGAGGCAATCAAAGACCAATCGCCGCAATGGATAGGTTGCCAGTTTGATATACATCACGCTACTATTGACGGTGCCATGTCATGGCCGCAAAATCTGGATCTGATCAAGGCCTACGTCAAATCAACCACTATCAAGGATTTTTACTGGCAGAAAACCGGCAAGGGCTGGGACATAGCCAATGCACCGCTTGGCCAGGGGATGGTTAATTTTAAAGCTTATTTAACACAGCTAAAGCAATTTGATTTTAAAGGGCCAATCATTATGCACTACGAATATCCGCTCGGCGGTGCAAATGCCGGTGCTAATAAACTAAAGTTACCTAAAGAGCAGGTATTAGCTTCGATGCAGGCTGATGTGAATACGTTGAAAAGTTGGTTGAAGGAAAGCGGGTTGGTATAAAGAAATCTCACTAAGAAAATCAAACGAGGAGATATCTATACGCACGCAATTCTTGTATGCGTATAGATATCTCACTACGTTCCAGATGACATCGAAGCGAATAATTCCTATTCTTTACAAAATCAAATATGTATCGGCCTGTTTTCTGTAGCAGCCAGACAAGCTTCGCGCAGGGCTTCGGTATAAGTTGGGTGCGCGTGGCTCATGCGGCTAATATCTTCGGCGCTGGCGCGATATTCCATGGCTACTACAGCCTCGGCAATCATATCGGCAGCACGCGGACCGATAATGTGTACGCCCAGAATCTCATCGGTAGCAGCATCAGCCAAAACTTTAACAAAACCGTCCATGTCTCCGCTTGCTACCGCCCTGCCGCTGGCGCGGAACGGGAATGAGCCTGCTTTATATTTCACGCCTTTTTCTTTCAGCTGCTCCTCGGTCTGGCCTACAGCAGCAACCTCAGGCCAGGTATAAACTACGCCCGGTATCAGGTTGTAGTTTATATGCGGTTTTTGGCCGGCGATGCGTTCGGCAACCAAAGTACCTTCGTCTTCTGCTTTATGAGCCAGCATCGCTCCCCGAATCACGTCGCCAATGGCATAAACACCTTTAACACTGGTTTGCAGGTGGTCGTCGACGGTAATTTTACGGCCTCGCTCTTCAACCGCCAAGCCAATCTTATCTAAACCTAAACCATCGGTATAAGCTATGCGCCCCACCGCCACCAGGCAGTAATCGCCTTTAAGCTCTTTTTTCTCACCTTGTGGCGAATCGAAAGCTACCGTTACCTCTTTACCTTTTACCGTTGCGCCGGTTACTTTATGGCCCAGGTAAAACTCCATGCCTTGTTTTTGCAAAACCTTTTGCAGCTCTTTACCCAATGCTTTATCCATTGTTGGGATAATGCCGTCCATAAACTCAATTACAGAAACTTTGGCCCCCAAACGTGCATATACCGAACCCAACTCCAAACCAATAACACCACCGCCGATGAGGATAAGATGCTTAGGTATTTCAGGCAATGATAAAGCCTCTGTCGAGGTAATAATGCGTTTTTTATCAATCTTAATAAACGGCAGGCTTGATGGTTTTGAACCGGTAGCGATGATAACGTTGGTACCGGTAATTTCCTGAGTACTGCCATCCTCTTTGGTAATGACAATGGTGTTTTTGTCTTTAAATGAACCCATGCCCTGGTAGCCGTCAATCTTGTTCTTTTTAAACAAAAAACTAATACCGGCGGTGTTCTTAGCTACTACTTCGGTTTTACGTTTCATCATCTGGGTTATATCAACCTTCAGATCTTTAAGGTTAATACCATGGCTGGCAAAAGCGTGCCCGGCATTGTAATAATGTTCGGACGAATCTAACAGCGCCTTCGATGGGATGCAGCCTACATTAAGACAAGTGCCTCCGTAAGTGGCATATTTTTCAATACAAGCTGTTTTTAAACCAAGCTGGGCACAACGTATAGCAGCCACATAGCCACCCGGACCCGAACCTATAACGATAACATCATATTGCATAGTAGTAGTGTTTGTGGCGTAAAGGTACATTTTTTAGACATTAGTGATTGGTTGGTTAGAGATTAGTTAAATTAATTGTCATGATTTTTACACTATATTTATGATGTATGAAAGCCTTCACCTCCATTACTTTCTCATTATTGCTTTGGACGATCTCCGTCCACGCACAAGCCTTATATGCTGCTGATGCTTATGAGCTTAAAGTAACCACACCTCGCGGTTTTTTTGACGAGGGCAAGATTTATATTGCCGATAAGTATGGCTTAAAAGATAAGGCGGCCGGGTTTATTGAGGGTGGAAAGGTGTATGCCGCCGATGGCTATCAACTAAAGGACAAGGTAATTGGTTTTATTGAAGGCAAAACTATTTTTAATGCCGACGCTTATCAGCTTAAAAACAAACCTGCCGCATTTTTAGCCGACGGCAAAGTATACGCTGCCGATGCTTACGGATTAAAAGGGAAGATAATCGGTTTTTATGATGGCGATGAAAAATCGGGCGCTGCCTGCGCGGCTATTCTCAGACTTATACGCAAAAGATAAAGTATATTTGGTAAAAATTCCCTGATCTCCATGAAATTATTTCGGTCAATTTTGGTCCTTTTGCTGATTGTGTCATTCAGTGTAAATGCACAGCTGATGAAAAAGAAGGAAACCTTTACCCGCGCCGACTCACTGCGCGGCAACCTGACTCCCCTACGTACCTGCTATGATATCAACTACTACCACCTCGATGTTAAGTTTGATATCGACAATAAATTCATCAACGGCAGCAACCTTTTTAAATTTACTGCTACGCAGGATTTTACCAAACTGCAGTTTGACCTGTATGCCAACCTGAAAGTTGGTAAAGTAATTTACAAAGGTAAAGAGCTGCCTTTCACCCGCCAGTTTAATGCAGTTTTCGTAACCTTCCCTAATACCATAACCAAAGGCAGCAGGGATGAGTTTACCGTGTATTATTCGGGTAACCCAACTATAGCCAGGAATGCCCCCTGGGATGGCGGCGTGGTATATACTACCGACTCGCTGAAACGCCCCTGGGTGGCCACCGCCTGTCAAGGCGCGGGTGCCAGCATTTGGTGGCCTAATAAAGACCATCAGGCGGATGAGGTTGATAGTATACTGATCAGTATCAGCGTACCGAAAGGATTGATAGATGTTTCTAACGGCCGCCTGCGAAAAAATACTGTTTTAAAAGATGGATACACCCGTTTCGACTGGTTTGTGTCTAATCCTATTAATAATTACGATGTTGAGGCTAACATCGGCAACTACACACATTTTGGCGATATATATAATGGCGAAAAAGGCAAGCTGACCACTGATTTCTGGGTATTGGATTATAACGTCGACAAAGCAAAAAAACACTTTGCAGCTAACGTTCCGCGTATGCTGAAAGCTTTTGAATACTGGTTTGGCCCCTACCCTTGGTATGAAGACGGCTATAAACTGATTGAAACTCCGCACTTAGGTATGGAGCACCAAAGCGGGGTAGCTTACGGTAATCATTATGTGAATGGGTACTATGCGGGGCATCGCGGCAAACCGCAGGGTATTGACTTGTCAGGAACCGGCCTTGGTTTAACCTGGGACTTTATCATTGTGCACGAAAGCGGGCACGAGTGGTTTGGCAACAACATCACCTCAAAAGACATTGCCGACATGTGGATTCACGAAAGCTTTACCAACTACTCCGAATCGTTATTTATTGAAAACATATCAAACAAACTGCAAGGACAAATCTACGTGAACGGATTGCGCAGAGGCATTGCCAATGATGAGCCGGTTGTTGGTTACTACGATGTTAATAAAGAAGGCTCGGGCGATATGTATCCCAAAGGTGCAGTGCTTTTGAACATGATCCGCACCATTATCAATAACGACGAAAAATGGCGCTCTATTCTGCGTGGGCTGAATAAAACTTTCTATCATAAAACCGTAACCTATAACGATATTACCGGCTATATCAGCCAACAATCAGGCAAAGACCTGCTGCCTGTTTTTGATCAGTACCTGCACAGTACCGAAATACCTGTAATTGAGTTTACAGAGTTACAGGGCAAGCTGTTAGCTAAATGGATAGCCGGAGCCCGGGGTTTTGCTATGCCATTGAGGGTAAGAGGCAAGGGCGGCGAATGGCAATTTATTCAACCAACTAAAAGCTTTACTCCCGTAAATATCAAGGGGCTTAATAAAGACAACCTGGAGGTTGATACCTTTAATTATTATATAGGTGTGATGATAGACTAATTTCATTTTTTCTGTAACGTTATTAAAATAAATAACGTCCTATAGAAAAAACAAAACTTAAACTATTATGAAGACTATTAAATTTTTAATTGCACTGGTGCTTTTTGCTGCCGGGCAAACCTTTGCGGCAAAAACCGAAGACAGGCCTGTTTCGGGCTTTCATGCTGTTGATGTTTCCGGATCATACGATGTTTATATTACGCAGGGGAATACTGAAACTGTAAAAATTGAGGCACCCAATGATGTAATCAAATTGGTGCTGACCGAGGTTAAAAATGGCACTTTGCGTATTTATAGTAAAGAGAACACAAGCTGGCGTAACATTTTCAAAAATCACAACATTTTCAACAATAAAAAGGTTGTGGTTTATGTAACCGTAAAAAACATTGACGGTATCAGCCTTAGCGGCTCAGGCCATGTCACCTTTAAAGACGGCTTGAACGCAAACGGCAACATGCATTTGCAGTTAAGCGGCTCAGGTAGCGTGCAGGGCAAATTAACTACTAAAGACCTTGATGCAGGTATAAGTGGCTCGGGCAGTTTAAAACTATCGGGCAGCGGCGAAAATCAAAATGTACATGTAAGCGGTTCAGGAAGTTACTCGGCGCGCGATTTTAAATCGGCCAATGTCAACGCCTCTGTAAGCGGTTCAGGCGGTGCAACGGTGTATGCCAGTAATAGTTTAAATGCACATGTTTCAGGTTCCGGCGGCGTACATTATGGCGGTAATCCTAAAAATATTTCGAAATCAAAATCAGGCAGCGGCAGTATTAACCAGTTTTAAGGTTAGCCGCTCAACTAACAATTTCGTCATTGCGGGGAACGAAGCAACCACTATAACAGATAGTCATTGTTTGCATTGATTAGCAACTGGAGAGCTTGCTCCGTACCTTGCGACGACGTATTTTTTATTGCTACGCTAACAACGGTATCTGTTTATATCTATTCAATTAAGCGTCGATACTGTCCAAAACCATCACCTTTTTACAAAGCGGCCCAGCATATTGGTCCCTGAAAATATCATGCAGCGGGTCTATCTGGTAGTCATCATGGTCTGCCAGACTATCAAACAAAACACATAACGAGGCATCATAACTGCGCTCAATCACATCGCGCATCTCACTTGGTGCGGGCACGCCAATATGAATTTGACGGATGGTTTTAATGGGCACCAAAACGTTGAGTCCCTCTATAAATTTGGGCAGGTCGGCTTTATCATTTAACCAGAAATATACCTGGTGACTAAAAGTGTTCTTTAATTGCATGGTTCTAAGTTTTGGTAAATATAATAATAAGCACTATTTAGGGTCTAAACAGTGCCTGCAATTTCTGCAAACTCAATTCTGTGTAATCTTTAACGACAAGGCTTGAAGGTTGCAGCCCGTCAGCGGTGTGCGCTGTAGTTACCCCCACTACTTTCATGCCGGCGGCATTACCGGCTTTGATGCCCGCCATTGAATCTTCGAAAACAATACAATCTTCAGGCCGCATATGGAGGTCGGCGGCGGCTTTTAAAAATATCTGCGGATTGGGTTTTCCTTTGCTAACGCGATCACCATCAATTATTACGTCAAAATATTGCCTTACAGGCACATGGTTCAGCACAAAGTCAATGTCATGCATCGAAGCGGATGACGCCATAGCCAGTTTTACACCGGCATCCTTTAGTTCTATCAGCAAATTTTCCAGTCCGCTAACAGGTTTGACGTAAGGGGTGTAATATTCCTGGTAAAGCTGCTCTTTTTCGCGCGCTATGGCTTTTTGAAAAGCGTCGTCAGCATCCGGAAATAAAATCCTTACGGTGTCCATAATCGGCACACCGCTTATTTCGGCTTTATACCTTTCTTTATTGAGTTCGCCTTTATCGTACTTTTTAAAAAGTGTTTGCCATGCTTTGAAATGGTAGGGCGTATTATCTACCATGGTGCCGTCCATATCAAAAATTGCTGCGAATTGTTTAATTGCCAAAGTTTATCGCTTTTTTAGCTGGCCGTAATTGATATATAATTTGCGTATACTTTCTATTGCAGCCGTGATGAATAAATTACCGGATAATTTAAAGACCATAAAACTACTAAATGGCATTTTTATCTATAACTGAACAGTTTTTTTACGCCGATGTTTTGTGGGTTAGCACGTTCAAATGTTGGGTTCATGTCATAAAGTTGTATATACCGGCTGTAATAACCCAAATAAATTGCAAATTTGTAGGTGCTTAAATCTATATGAGCGAAAGAATAATACTGGTCTGGTTTAGAAATGATTTGCGTGTTCATGATAATGAAATATTATTAGAAGCAACACGTAAAGCCGACAAAGTATTGCCTGTTTATATTTTCGATCCCTATTATTTCAAGCCCAATGCCGATGGCTCGCCTAAAACCGGTGCCCTAAGAGCGCGGTTTTTAATAGAGTCGGTTGCTGATTTGCGCAAAAATCTGGAAGGTTTAGGCGGTGGGCTGATTGTCCGTACCGGCAACCCCGCCGAGGTATTGCCTCAACTGGCTCAGCAATATGGTGTCAACGAAGTTTACCATCACCGCGAGGTGGCTTATGAGGAGACCAATATCTCTGAAGAAGTAGAAACCGCATTGTGGAACCTTAAACTGAACCTCAAGCACTTCATCGGTCACACCTTATATCATAAAGAAGATCTTCCCTTTCCGATAAAAGATATTCCGGATAGCTTTGCTGTTTTCAAGAAGAAAGTGGAGCGCGACAGCGATGTACGTACCTCACTACCGGCGCCTGATAATTTAGTTACTCCTGAAATAAACGATGCCGGCGAACTGCCCACCCTGAACGATTTAGGGTTGGATGAACCGCTTGACGATGCACGCGCACGCATAAAATTTACCGGCGGCGAAACCGCAGGATTAGCGCGCCTGGAAGAATATTTTGCTAACAATCAACAAGTGGCTCCTACTAAGGGCCGCAACGGCGCAACTGTTGACCGCTCATCTAAATTAGGGCCCTGGATGGCATTAGGTTGCATATCCATGCGCGAGGTTTATTGGGCCGTAGTTAAACATGAGCACGACAAGAACGCACATAACACCGGCATGCTCCGATTAGAGCTGTTATGGCGTGATTATTTCAGGTTTATGTTTAAAAAACACGGCAAGCAGTATTTTACCACCGATGCACAGCCCGAAACAACATCGCCCGAAAAACAGCGGCTGTTTGAAAAATGGAAAAGCGGTAACACCGGTATTCCGTTTATTGATGCCAGCATGCGCAAGCTCAACGCTACCGGCTATATCAGTAACTTTAGCCGTCAGATGGTTGCAGGCTATCTTGTACGCAACCTGGACATTGACTGGAAAAAAGGCGCGGCTTACTTTGAGGAAAAATTGATCGACTACTCGCCTGCCAGCAATTGGGGCAACTGGGCCTTTGTAGCCGGACTGGGCCATGATCCACGCGACAACAAATACTTCAACCTGGCCAAACAAGCCGGCGAACTCGAAACCAATAGCGAGTTTATCAGCACCTGGGCCGGTGCTGAACTGGCGGTATAATCTTTTGAATATTTTTGAACCAAATGTTGAATGATGAATGGTTTGCTATCGGATATTATCCTTTAAGCGCCATCGGCCCGACTTTATTTTGTAATGTAATATACTCCCTTTTCGCCGTTGGCAAAGAGGGTTGGAAAATATCGAATACTGAATATCAATAATAAACTATGAGGTACTCGAAATTCAATATTCATTATTAATAATTAAAGCGCCCCCTACGCCCGCTTGCAGAAGACAAGGGTGTTCCAGCGAAGCGTAGACCCGATGAGTCCACGCTGAAGCAAATTTCACCTCCAGAAATTAAACTAAGATGGTACGCCGGCGGCCTAAGCTTTGTATGTTGTGTATGAATTCTTTCAAACAATACACTTTATTACAGGTTTATCAACCGTTCTTTCCGAAGAATAGATTTACCAGAGTAATTTGTTGCAAAAAACGACACTTTTAAAGCCAATATTATACGCTTTTGAAGCATAATTATAACATTATTGTTTGTTTTATCGTTTACACGATTTTTGTGCGTAAAGTGGTAAATGTTTTGTAATTAAATTTAATGTTTATAATACGTTATGCTTACTTTTGCAACATCTTAAGATTGGTTTACCATGGATAGCCTCAATTATATAAATAGTAATAACGCTGCTTTTATTGATTCTTTATACGAAACCTACAAACAAGACCCTTCCTCGGTTGATTTTGGATGGCAAAAATTCTTCGAAGGTTTTGATTTCGGACGCGGATCGCAGGCACAAACTGTAAGTGCCGAAACCCCTGATCATTTTTTAAAAGAAATTAATGTTTTAAACATGATAGACGGCTATCGGGGCCGTGGTCATTTATTTGCAAAGACTAACCCAGTACGCGAGCGTCGTCAGCATTTTCCAGGCACAGAACTGGAAGCCTTCGGCCTGTCAAAAAACGATCTGGATACGGTATTTAATGCCGGTATTGAGGTTGGTTTGGGCCCTGCCAAACTGCGCGATATTGTGCAGATGCTGGAAGAAACTTATTGCGGCACTATCGGTGCAGAGTATCAGTATATCCGCAACCCTATAAAAGTAAAATGGTTTCAGGAGCGCATGGAAAGCCAGCGCAACAAACCATCATTCTCTGTCGAAGATAAAAAGCTAATGCTGCGCAAAGTTAGCGAGGCGGTAATTTTCGAAAACTTTTTGGGCACTAAATTCCTGGGACAAAAACGTTTTTCGCTGGAAGGAGCAGAGGCATTGATACCGGCAATGGATTCAGTGATCCAGAAAGGCGCTACTTTGGGTATCGAGGAGTTCACCATTGGTATGGCGCACCGCGGACGTTTGAACGTCCTGGCCAACATCATGAAAAAAACCTACAAAGAGATATTCTCTGAATTTGAAGGTAAAAACTATGATGAAGATTCAACCGCGGGTGGCGACGTAAAATATCACCTGGGCTTTTCAACTGACGTTGAAGCCGAGAATGGTAAAAAAGTACACCTTAGCCTATGCCCAAACCCGTCGCACTTAGAGGCGGTCGACCCGGTTGTTGAGGGTTTAACCCGCTCAAAAATTGACTTTAAATATAATGGCGATCACAGTAAGATCGCACCAATATTAATACATGGAGATGCTTCGATAGCCGGTCAGGGTATTGTTTATGAAGTGTTGCAAATGGAAAAACTGGATGGCTATCGTACCGGCGGCACCATTCACCTGGTAATTAATAACCAGATAGGCTTTACCACCAACTTTACTGATGCACGTTCAAGTACTTATTGTACGGACGTGGCTAAAACCGTTTTAGCTCCTGTATTCCATGTCAATGGCGATGATGTTGAAGCTTTGGCTTACGTGATCAATATGGCTATGGAGTATCGTCAGGTATTCCACGGTGATGTGTTTATTGATATCCTTTGCTACCGTCGCTATGGGCATAATGAGGCTGATGAGCCAAAATTTACCCAACCATTGTTATACAAGGCCATTGATGCCCACCCTAACCCGCGCGAGGTTTACATGACTAAACTAACTGCCGAAGGTGTGGTAAAAGATGACGAGGTGAAACAAATGGAGACCGATTTCCGCGCCCGTTTGCAAAAAGACCTTGACGAGTCAAAAGCTCAGGATCGTTTTACAGAGTCGATACCTATGTTTGCCGGTGCCTGGAATGGTTTACACCTGGCTACAGAGAGAGATTTTACAGCTCCGGTTAAAACTGTTATAAGTAAGGAAGATTTTCTGGCTATCGGTAAAAAAATAACCGGATTGCCTAAAGATAAAGTGTTCTTCAAGAAGATTGAAAAGCTGTTTGAAGAACGCAACAAAATGGTTAACGGAACGCAGGTGTTTGACTGGGCCATGGGCGAATTAATGGCTTATGCATCGCTATTAAGCGAGGGACATATTGTACGCCTAAGCGGCGAGGACGTTAAACGCGGCACATTCTCCCATCGTCATGCAGTATTAACTTTGGCCGATTCAGAAGAAGAATATAGCCCGCTGAATAACATTCAGGGTGAGAAGTTTCATATTTATAATTCACTGCTGTCAGAATATGGCGTTTTAGGTTTTGAATATGGTTATGCCCTGGCAAATCCCAACGCACTTACCATTTGGGAAGCACAATTTGGCGATTTCTTTAATGGCGCACAGACTATTGTTGACCAGTACGTAGCTAGTGCCGAAACCAAATGGCAGCGAGGCAACGGTCTGGTAATGTTATTACCACACGGTTATGAGGGTCAGGGTCCTGAACACTCATCAGCGCGTATAGAGCGCTTTATGGAACTTTGCGCCGATAATAATATTCAGGTAGCAAACTGCACCACGCCGGCTAACTTCTTCCATCTGCTGCGTCGGCAGATTTACCGTGAGTTCCGGAAGCCATTAGTGATTTTTACCCCTAAGAGTTTATTGCGTGCACCTAAATGCGTATCGCCGCTGGCCGACTTTACCGACGACGGTTTCAAAGAGGTAATTGACGATGTTAAAGCAGACGCCAAAAAAGTTAAACGTGTATTATTTTGCTCTGGCAAGATATATTATGACCTGCTGGAAAAACAAACTGCAGATGACCGAAAAGACGTTGCTATTATACGTTTAGAGCAGCTTTACCCTACTCCGATACAGCAAATAGAAGCAATCAGAGGCAAATACAATAAGGCTACTGATTTTATTTGGGTACAGGAAGAACCCGAGAACATGGGTGCCTGGCCTTATTTATGGCGCAAATCGCGTACCGAAGAAGCTTTGCGTTTTGATAATGTGATCTCAAGAAATGAAAGTGCAAGCACTGCTACCGGCTTTGCCAAACAACATGCCGCACAGCAACTGTATTTGATATCAAAAGCATTCGAATCGCCTGCAGGCAAAAAAGTAAAAGAAGCAGTAAAAGCAACAGCCAAGAAAATGGCCGCTGCAGGCGCAGATTGATTGTATGATGAAATGGCGAGTGCTTACCCTGGCTTTTTTGCCGCTTCTGATATGCTGTAAGAAACAGCAAGCTCTTGAAACAAACGTTAAGAGCAAACCTGTTGATAGTACTTTAACATTTTATAACGTTGTCATATTGGGCAACAGCATTACCTACTCGCCGAACAATACAGCTATAGGTTGGTTTGGCAATTGGGGTATGGCGGCTACCATGCAGGATTCGGACTATGTGCATATCCTGATCAATCATTTTAAGGTTAAGAACCCTAATGTGCAGGTCAAGATCAAAAACATAGAGCCTTTTGAGGTTGACCCCTTGCATTATGATCTTGATGCTGAATTAGGCACTCTGAAGGCTATTAAGCCCGATCTGGTGCTCATCCGCATTGGCGAAAATGTATCGGCTGATATAGACTTGCAAATGTTTAATGAGCGGTATACAGCGCTGATCAATTATTTTAAAGCTGACAATGCAAATGTTATTGTTTTAGGTGGGGGATCGATTTGGGGTAGCGTAGTTGACAACGTAATGATAAAACATCCGCCGTATGTTTTATTGAAGTCAATAGTAAACGACGGATCAAACTTTTCATTAGGTTTGTTTGCGGACGCGGGCGTTGCAGCACATCCCAGTGATAAAGGGATGCGAAATATTGCAGCTTTGCTATGGGACAAGATCAAGATTTTAACACCTGATGACAGGAAATAACGATAAATAACATACCTAACAATATGAGCTTAGAAATTAAAGTTCCGCCGGTTGGCGAGTCAATAACAGAAGTAACGTTATCGAGTTGGTTAAAAAAAGACGGCGATACCGTAGCCATGGACGAAGCCATTGCCGAACTGGAATCTGATAAAGCCACCTTTGAACTTACCGCTGAGAAAGCAGGTGTATTAAAAACAATAGCCAAAGAAGGCGATGTTTTGCCTATTGGCGCTGTTGTTTGCACTATCGAAGAAGGTGGGGCCGCCGCTACGCCGGCACCCAAAGCTGAAGCCGCACCAGCCGCCAAAGCAGAGGCAACAGCCCCTGCTTCTGCTTCAACCGAAAAAGGAACCACTTATGCATCGGGTACACCATCGCCTGCTGCTGCAAAAATATTGGCCGAAAAAGGCGTTGAAGCCGGATCAATTACCGGTAGCGGCGTTAACGGCCGTATCACTAAAGAGGATGCACTGGCTGCACAAACTGCACCTGTAAAAGCGCCAGCATCTGCGCCATCTGTGGCGCCAACTCCGCCACCCGCGCCTGGCGCAGCACCAGCCGGCGAAAGAAGCGAACGCCGCGAAAAAATGTCGCCACTTCGCAAAACTGTGGCTAAGCGTTTGGTAACGGTAAAAAATGAAACGGCAATGCTGACCACCTTTAACGAGGTAGACATGCAGCCTATCATGGACCTGCGCGCCAAATACAAAGATAAATTTAAAGAAAAACATGGCGTTGGCTTAGGCTTTATGTCATTCTTCACTAAAGCGGTAACTGAGGCCCTGAAAGACTGGCCGGCTGTTGGTGCGCGCATTGAAGGTGACGAGGTTGTTTACAGCAACTTTGCTGATATTTCTATAGCGGTATCTGCGCCTAAAGGTTTGGTAGTACCAGTTATCCGTAATGCAGACAGCCTGAGCCTGGCCGAGATAGAGAAAGCGGTTGTCACTTTAGCTACTAAAGCCCGCGACAACAAATTATCATTGGAAGAAATGACCGGCGGAACCTTTACCATCACCAATGGCGGAGTGTTTGGTTCAATGTTATCAACACCGATCATCAATTCGCCTCAATCTGCCATCCTGGGTATGCATAACATTATTGAGCGTCCCGTCGCCATAAACGGCCAGGTAGTTATCCGCCCGATGATGTACGTTGCCCTGTCATACGATCACCGCCTTGTCGATGGCCGCGAATCAGTAAGCTTTCTGGTAAGAGTTAAACAATTACTGGAAGACCCGGCAAGATTATTATTGGGAATATAGCCGCTTAAAATCTTCTCTGGAGAAGTAAAAAGAAAAGCGGCACATTCGGGCCGCTTTTCTTTTATACTCCGTTGTCATTTCGAGCATAGCGAGAAATCTATGATCGTGCTATTCAAACGCGTAAATGCATTATGCAACCGGCTCGGGAACAATCAAATAACCCGCTTCAAAACCCCGGATATCTATATGTACCTCTTCATGAAAAGATAAGGCAATCGCTAATGTTGTAGTTCTGCCGCTATTACATTTCTGTTAGCCTGAGCAAATATTTGTATACATTTGCCTCTGCTGAAATTATACATTTAAATGTTATCATCCACCCCATCAGTAAAACAATCTGAAAAACCTGTCTGGTACTTTTTGTTATGCTGGACGACATTAAACATCATCCAGGCGGCTACTCTTGAGCTTCATGCCGACGAAGCTTACTACTGGATGTATTCGCGCTTTCTGGATTGGGGATATTTTGACCATCCACCCATGGTGGCCTTGTTCATTCGCATCGGCGATAGCCTGGGGCATAATGAGCTTTGCCTGCGATCGCTTACCATCATCGCCAGCAGCATCAGTATTTATATTTTATGGCTCATTCTAAAACGATACGCGGTTAGTGCCAGGGCTTTTGTGCTGGTAGTAGCAGGCATGCTTATTCTGCATATTTACGGCTTTACCACTACGCCCGATGCACCTTTGTTTTTCTTTGCTATGCTGTTTTACTATTTCTACCAGCGTTATCTCGATGAAGACAAATGGTGGCTGGCAACCATACTGGGTGTAGTAATTGCCTGCATGTTTTATAGTAAATATCACGCGGTGCTGCTTATTGCTTTTACTGTTATCAGTAACATTAAATTATTCAAGCGGCCTTCGTTTTGGTTTATTGCGGCTTTGGCAGTGGTTCTTTATATACCCCATATTTTATGGCAGATTAGCCATGGCTTCCCCACGGTTACCTACCATTTATATGAGCAGGCTATGAAAATTTACAGCGCCGAGAACAGTTATCTGTATATTCCTGGTCAGTTGCTTATGGCCGGGCCCTTTATAGGTTGGTTCTTGTTTTATTCGGCCTTTACCGTAAAAATTAAGGATGCCTTTATCCGCTGTTTATTGGTGAACGGAATTGGTACTTTCTCTTTCTTTTTCTTTTCCACTTTCAGGGGCGAAGCCCAGCCGCATTGGACGTTGATAGCCTTTGCACCGCTGGTTATATTGTCGCTTATACGCTTTAATCAAAAAGGCGGTGTACCTAAATGGTTCAATATCGCAGCCGTGATCAACATAATTTTTGTTGTGGGATTAAGATTGGGCATGCTATTTCAATGGCAGGTAGTTACCCAAATCGGCCAGATTAAAAGTTATTACGGCTTTAAAGACTGGGCACAAACTATCCACAAAAAAATTGGCGATAATTATTTGATCACCGACAAAGGTTTCCAAAACCCATCGAAGTATAATTATTACACCAATAGCCTGAAAGCGTTTTCATACGACTCGCGTTATTATCGGCGCACACAATATGACATCTGGCCAATTGAAGAAAGGTTACAGCATCATCGCGCCTATTATCTGCTTGATGCACCCGAAATAGATGTCAACGAACAGATACAGGTTAAAGCAGGAACATGGTATGGCGGTTGGATTGATAATGTGCGCACGTATCAAAAATTAGAGATAGATGCAGGTATAACCCATTTAATATTACGTGCTGGGGAGCAAAAGGCTATTGATTTAACCATCACAAATCCATATCCTTACACCATAAACTTTGGCAACAAAGGGCAATTGCACAAAGCCTTATTAGGGGCGGTATTTTTTGAGGACAATGGCAAAAGCGTTGCGCAAAAAAGCGGCGACGATTTTAATAATATCGTTTTAAAGCCCGGCGAGAGCACGCATTATACATTCAATATCACCGCACCTCAAAAAGGGAAATACGATATGATATTTTCTATTCGGACAGACCCTTTTAAAGGCAGTAAAAACAGCAGGATCATATCTCTGGTGGTCAATTAAACAGTTTATCTATGTCAAAAAAAATCTGCTTATTTCTTTTCATTTCAATTGTTACCAGCAAAGCCGCTTTAGCGCAACAAAGTTTGGATGTTAATTTTAACGGCCTGGGCTTTTTAGATAACCGCGAGTATAAAGCTTTCATCCCCCGCTCACGTACTTATTCAGGTACCCGCACCGCGCTCGATTTTGGCTTGAACCTGGATAGCCTGAACCATTTTATCGTGGGCGTTAACGCCTTGCATGAGTTTGGCGCACAACCTTTTTTTGGTAAAGTTGACCCCATAGCATACTATAAATATACCGGCACCAAATGGAACTTCTACGCAGGCGAGTTTCCGCGCCAGGGCCTGCTTGACAATTATCCGCGTGCTTTGCTCAATGATACGCTGCGCTACTACCGCCCTAATATTGAGGGCTTGCTGGCGCGGTATCAAACTGAAAATTTTACGGAAACAGGTTGGATAGATTGGGTTAGCCGCCAAACCACCACCCGCCGCGAGCAGTTTTTGTTTGGCTTTTCTGGCAAATACAGGCCGGTTGCTTATGGTCCGTTCTATGTGTCACATTACTTTTTCCTGATGCATGACGCAGGTGCCGAAATTCCTGTACCCAACGACAGGATTAACGATAACGGTGCTGGTGAAATTAAACTTGGCCTCGACTTTAGCCACAGAACTTTTTTAGACTCACTGACTATTGAAGCCGGCGGATTAATGTCATTTGAGCGTGCGCGTGGCGTTGATGGTTTTCGCATGCCAAAGGGTTTTGTATTTAGCGCTTATCTGAGCTATCATAAAATAGCTTTATATGAAGAGTTTTATCATGGCCAGGGCAGCACTATTGACTACGGCGATTCTTTCTATTCAAAACCTACCTACAACCGCATTGACATTATTTACACGCCGTTTATGTTTGACAGGATCAAAGGGCAGTTTATCGGTAGCTTTCACTTCTCGCCAGGGCATCTTAATGATAACCAGGAAGCATTCAGAATTACGTTTGACCTGGGCAGGAAGATCCTGAAACGTTTTGATGCAGATTAATTTAGTTTAATTGATCATCCGGCCGGTTAGATCGACGGTACGCGCAAACGGATTCAGATATTGATTAGCCAGTATAGCAAACTCTCTGCGGGTAACTACATGTTTCAGATCGAAACCTGATTTGAATTTGTATTTGCCACTCCACTCCTTTTGCATGGTAGTTTGGAAAGACTGCGGATCAGTCAGTGTGATTTCACTGATAAACGACAACAGATTACCTGTAGTGAATTTAATGCCCGGTTTGGTATTGTTAAACCAGATAAAGGCGCGACTGTAAATTTCAATCAGCACCGGCTTGATCTCGGCTGTATAAACTGCCGAATCAGGCAGAAACAAATATGCTGTCTGATCATTCTTGACTTTACTAACCAGGCCTTTTAACAACCCCGTCACCGCAATTTGCTGTATCGCTCTGAAATAATGTTCCTTTGGACTAACATCATCAAAAGGCAACAGGTATCCTTTAAAATCCAATAGCTCGCTTTGTATAGCCCGTACCTTTAAATTCTTGCTGGTGGTTTTAAAAAAAGCACAATAAGCTGCCATTACACCTACGCCCTGGCCTATTGCCATTTGCATAGGCAGGCTAGGTTTGTTTTGCAGCACGTTTTCGGTTACAAATAAATTATCAGCATTCTTTACTACCAACAGGCTCATAGGGACCAAATATGACGCTGATCGCTTGACATCGTTACCGGCGTTTGCTGGCACGGGCATATCATCTCCGGCTGCTATTGAAGTGCGATATAAATTATTACCATAAGTTAATGGAGGCGGCAATGACGCACCGGCCAGCCTGACAAGTTCATTGCTATTTGTAGCGTCAATCAAAGCTTTTGCTTTTACATAATACACTTTGCCATTTTGTGTATATGTCACCTCCCAACCCGTTCCATCTTTTTCAATAGCTTTATAAGGCGCATCTAATTTTATCTTAAGACGGCTTGTGGTATCAGCTATGTTTTTGAGGATCCCCGCGCCCGTAAAAGGCTCAAACTGCAGAGGAGCCGTATAAGTAGTGTCATAGCCTGGTTTACTTTTGTAAAACTGATGCACCTGTTTTCTGAATTCGCCCCAAATGCCCGACGGGATAGTACGGTTATCACTAACCGTGATCATATTTTTACCTTGTAGCATCGGCATCCAGCCGCCGCTAACCAGCAGTACGGTATTTAGTTTACTGCGCGAGCTTTGAATAGCAGCAGCCACAGCGCCAGCACCGTCACCAATTACCAATACATCAGTTTTAATGGTTTCTGCAAAAGTAAATGAAGAAGAAAAAATAAAAACTAAGACAAATAACTTTTTAACCATCAGCCAATAAACACGTATAAAATGCTAAATTAGAGCAAACCTTTTACTTATGGCAAAAAATTCTATTTTAAAGTATATAGTTTTACCGTTAAGCCTCATTTTGAGCTTTATTTTCGGTGCCTTTGTATGGAACCAGGTGCAATCAAGCCCTATAACCATTCAGGTTGTTGCCGCGGCGCAAAAAATTATCGGCATGGATTTTACCACCGCTCAAAGCGACTCTATGCTAAACTCGTTGAATGACCGGGTACGTGATTATCAGGCGCTGCGGAAATTAAATATACCGAATAGCGTGGTACCGTCGCTCAACTTTAATCCGGTACCAGTAGGCTTTGTTACGCAGGACAATACCAATAGTTTCAAACTATCAAAAATAAATGTCGTTAAATTACCTGCCAATAAAGATGAACTGGCCTTCTATAATGTTCGCGAGCTGGCCGAACTACTTCGTACCCGTCAAATCACATCAGTTGAGCTGACTAAATTTTATATCGCTCGACTTAGGAAGTATAATTCTAAACTGCTTTTTGTAGTTAATTTTACCGAGGAACAGGCGCTTAAAGAAGCTGCCCGGGCCGACGCCGAAATAAGAGCCGGAAAATATCGTGGCGTATTGCATGGTGTCCCCTATGGCGTTAAGGACTTATTATCAACGGCCGATTCAAAAACAACCTATGGCGCTTCGCCTTATATTGATCAGAAATTAGGGATAGATGCAACAGTAGTGAAACGTCTGCGCGACGCCGGAGCAGTGCTGCTTGCCAAACTTACTTTAGGTGAGTTAGCTATGGGCGATACCTGGTTTGGTGGCATGACCCGCAATCCCTGGGATATTACCCGGGGTTCGAGTGGTTCATCTGCAGGGCCGGCGTCGGCGGTCAGCGCCGGGTGTCTGCCTTTTGCCATCGGTTCAGAAACGCTGGGATCCATCGTATCGCCATCTACAGAATGCGGCGCTACCGGATTACGTCCGTCGTTTGGTCGCGTTAGCAAATATGGTGCAATGGCGCTAAGTTGGAGCATGGATAAGTTAGGGCCAATAACCCGCAGCGTTGAAGATGCTGCCATTGTTTTTAACGCCGTGCAGGGTACCGACCCCAAGGACCTGAGTACAATAGCTGCCCCATTCAATTATGACGGTAACGTAAACTCGCTTAAGGGATGGAAGATAGGTTATCTGAAAGCGGCTTTTCAAAACCGTTATGCCAATAAAACTAACGGCTCACTTACCTTAGTTAAATTAAAAGAACTAGGTGCAGAGTTGGTACCTATAGAAACACCTGATATGCCATTAGGCGCAATCGCCATGATGCTGGATGCCGAAGCTGGTGCCGCTTTCCAGGAGTTAGTATTGAATCATAAAGACGATATGCTGGTGCGACAAAGCAAATACGCCTGGCCCAATATTTTCCGGACGGCACAGTTTGTTCCGGCTGTTGAGTATATCCAGGCCAGTCGTGCCCGTACTTTGTTGATACAGCAATGGTATAATAAGCTAAAAGGATTAGATATTTATATTACACCGGCTTTCAGTGCAAATTTAACGCTGACCAATTTAACCGGTAACCCCTGCGTAGTTTTACCTAACGGTTTTAACCGAGCGGGCAGGCCAACCAGTATCACCTTTATGGGACAGCTTTTTGGCGAGGGCAAAACTTTGGAGGCCGCCAGAATTTACCAGCAGGCGACAAATTTTAATAAAAAACATCCGACTTTGGCTTTTTAACACAAACCATGAGCATTACCCAATCTATCGACCCTTTACAATATCCCGTAGGCAAATTCTCGATACCCGAGTCTTACAGCCAGGAGGCAATACAAAGTTGGATAAATGATATCCGCGGGCTGCCTTCCAAAGTTCGCACTGCTGTAACGGGGCTAACCGATACCCAGTTAGACACCCCCTACCGCCCCGGCGGCTGGACGATCAGACAAGTTGTACACCATCTTCCTGATAGTCACATGAATGGGCTTATCCGTTTTAAGTGGGCACTGACCGAGGACAGCCCAACCATTAAAGCGTATAAACAGGCCGACTGGGTGCATCTGGCCGACTATAAATTACCGATCGAACCATCACTGATCCTGCTTGAAGGCATTCATCAGCGCATGTTGGCTTTGTTTGAGAGTTTAACAGACGAGCAATGGAACCGCTATTTTATCCATCCGGAAACCGGTGCGGAGATCAGCCTTAAGAGAAACCTGGCGCTTTATGCCTGGCATGGCAAACATCATTTAGCACATATCACCAATACAACGGCCAAGTTTAAATCTTAGATATTCAGGAGCGTAATCTCAGATTGCGAGCTTATTATCTTTATTTAAACTTATTCTAAATAATAACAAAAAAGGTGTACCTTGCGGCCGTTATATGACACCGCTAAAAAAGAACATCCTTTTCATACACCGCTGGCTGGGGTTTATATCGGGGCTGGTGGTGGTTATAGTAAGCATTACCGGTTGCCTTTTTGTTTTTCAGGATGAAATACAGGATGCGCTTTACGATTACCGCAAGGTAACGGTTGAGCAAAAGCCCTTTTTGCCACCGTCACAACTTAGGGAGATTGCTTTTAAATATTACCCGACGGCTGAGAAGGACCCAATTGTGGGTTATTATGGTAAAGACCGTCCGGCTATAGTAATGTTGCCGGTACCTAAACTGGGGATGCATTACATTAATCTTAACCCATACACCGGTAAATTTTTGCATGATGAAGATATTGAGCGCAACTTTTTTGTAGTTGTAGAATATATTCATTTGTATCTGCTACTACCGCCGGTAATCGGAAAGCAGATTGTAGGTTGGTCGATTGTGACTTTTGTGTTTCTTTTGATAACCGGTATTGTACTGTGGTGGCCCAAACGCAAAAGCGACCGCAAACGCAGCTTCAACATAAAATGGAACGGCCGCTGGCGCCGGGTTAATTATGACCTGCATAACGTATTAGGCTTTTACGCCTGCAGCATAGCGCTGATATTAGCCTTAACCGGCCTGTCGATTGCTTTTCAGTGGATAACCAAAGGCATTAACAAGGCGGTAAACCTTGGCCAGACTTATACTGCCGAAGAACAGGTTCCGGTATCAGATTCGCTGCATAGACCACAAATGCCTATTGACGCCTGGGATAAAGGGTTCCTTTATGCACAGCAGCATTCGGCAAAAGCACAAATGTTTATTATGTATGGCGATACCAAAAAAGCCGGCGGCACAATAACCATTAATGCTTATTACAAAGCGCTGCACTATTACAAAAGCGACACTTACGATTTTGATCAGTTTACCGCTAAGCCGTTAAAGGTACTAATGCACCAAAATAAAAGCGCAGGCTTAAAAGTAAACGACATGAACTATGATATTCATGTAGGCCAGATACTGGGGCTACCGACAAAGATCATAGCTTTCCTGGCCAGCCTGATCTGCGCCAGCTTACCCATAACCGGGGTTATAATATGGTGGGGTAAGCGTAATAAAAAAGGCAAAAAAGTAAAAGAGGTGGTGCATCGGCGCATGCATAATAAGCAGTTGACCGGAAAAGCCTAGGAGTTACTTATGTCATTGCTGTTTACTAACCCGTGAGGCTTTGAAGGAGATATGACAATACGTATTAAAAAAAAGCTGACACCTTATTTTGAAATATATTTTAGAGCTGTCATGGGTAGCGGAGCGTGACAACCGCAAGTAGGACTGCTAATGCGTGCGATTGCTTGGTCGTTCCTCCTCGCAATGACAAATGGAGAGAAATCACCTACAAAATTCAATCACCACATCATCACTAATCGGGTGCCCCGTACACGTCAATATCAAACCCTGCGACAGATCAAGATCAGTTAGCACATCGTTAACCGGCATATCAATTTTGCCGCTTGTGCAGTTAGCGGTGCAGGCCGAACAAATACCGGCGCGGCAGCTGTAAGGCAGCTGCAGGTTATTCTGGAGTGCCGCCTGCAATATGGTCTGGTTCTCGCCTACCATTAAATCATGAATTTCGTTATTAAATTTTATGTGAATGTAGCGCGGGGGATAGTTAATAAAACCAGCTGTTACCGGCACGGTTTCCAGTACAAAATTCTCTTTGCGGATCTGCGCGTTTCCCAGGCCCATATATAACAGTGTAAGCCGTACCATGCGCATGTAAGCAAACGGACCGCACACATAAAACTCTGCTTTATTTAAATTGAAATGTATATATTGTTTTACAAGGTGCTCAACGTTTACGTTATTTAATCGTTTGCCTTCGTTACTTAACAGGTGAATAATTTTCAGTCTGTCGGGATGGCGAGTTTGCAGGTCGTTCAATCCGTCGCCAAATAAAATCGAAGCCTGATCTTGACTGCTGTAAAAAAGCGTAAGCCTGCTATCGCCGTTGCGATTCAGGATATATTTGAGTTGCGAAAAAACAGGCACTACGCCGCTCCCTGCCGCAAAAAATACAATATCTTTCCGGGCAGTAAAATTGACCACAGTAAAACGCCCCGCAGGTTCGACCGCATTAAGGACATCACCTAACTTTACTTTAGTCAGCATAAAGCGCGATATCTCGCCATTGGCTATGCGCTTTACAGTGATGGATAGTTGCTTTTCATCAGGCGACGAGCTTAAGGAGTATGACCGTCGAATTTCTTTATCGCGATGTGTGAACACCAGAGTAATAAATTGCCCGGCCTTATAATTAATTCGTTTACCTGATACCTCATCTAGAAAAAAAGTGGCTGTATCGACAGTTTCCCATAGTATTGCGTCAACCCTTAATTGCAGCATTGAGTTTTATGCTTTAAGGATGATATTGCCAAATTGGGACGATGTGCTCATCTTGTCAATAGCCCTCGCTGCTTCGGCAAGCGGATGAACCTCGTCAATAACCGGGATCACCTGGTGCTCGTTCATAAAGGCCAGCATCACTTCAAAATCTTTTTTGGTACCCATCGTAGTACCCAAAATCTGCAATTGCTTCCAGTATATCTTGCGTCCGGGGATTGCTGGCATGTCGCCCGCTGTTGCGCCAAAAAAAACTATACGGCCACCGGGTTTAGCCAAATCAGTGAATTTAGCAAAGCCCTGGCCTAAGGCACTGTCTATAATCACATCAAAACCACCCGACAGATGTTGCAGTTCTTCGGCCCAATCCTGCGCTTTATAGTTGACGCCTGCGGCTGCACCCAATTGACGTGCACGTTCAATTTTTTCGCTGTTGCCTGAGGTAACAAACACCTTGCAACCTGCGGCCACGGCCCACTGTAAAGCGAAAGCTCCGGTACCACCGCCAACGCCCGATATTAAAACCGTATCCCCTTTTTTGGCTTTGCCTTTGGTAAAAAGCGCACGGAAAGCTGTAAGCCCGGCCAGCGGAAATGCAGCTGCATGCTCCCAATCTAAATAAGCTGGTTTGTCGTATAGATATTCGGCGCGGGTTTTTACATATTCCGCAAAGGTACCGTCATCGGGCAAGCCCAATATTTTAAAGTCTCTTCCCTGAAAATTTTCGTCGTCGCCCCAATTATTGCCGGGATTAATGATTACTTCCCTGTTCAACCACGACAAGTCTACACCCTCACCTGTTTCAGCAACCACACCTGCCCCGTCCGATCCTAATATGATGGGATATTTTAAGCCGGCATATTTGCCTACACTTATCCAATAGTCGCGGCGGTTTAACCCGGCGGCCTTAATTTTCACTAATACTTCGCCGGCAGCTAAGCCTGGTTTTTCAACTTCTTTCCAGGTGATAGGTTTATCGGCTGATTCGAGTACGTTAGCTTTCATGGTCTTCTTTTATGTCATTGCGAGGAGGAACGACGAAGCAATCGCAAGAATGCATGTTTGCATCCCCACAGCTATGGGGCTACGCTCGCAATGACAATTTGAGTAATAACAAAAAAAAGGCAGCAAATGATTGCCACCTTTAAATATAAATTTTATAAATCCGAAATAGAAATTCCGAAATCTGCTATCAAAATTAAGCTATAGCTTTAGCATATAATTCAGCAACATGTTGCCAGTTAATTACATTCCAGATAGCCGCCAAATAATCTGGGCGACGGTTTTGATATTTCAGGTAATAAGCATGCTCCCAAACATCGATACCTAAAATTGGGGTGCCTTTTACTTCGACAATATCCATTAGCGGGTTGTCTTGATTTGGAGTTGAGGTTACAGCTAACTTTTTATCAGCAGTAACAATCAACCAGGCCCAGCCCGAACCAAAGCGGGTAGCACCGGCTTCAGATACTTTAGTTTTAAACTCATCAAATGAACCGAAAGTGCTTTTAATAGCATCGGCTAAAGCACCGGCAGGCTCGCCACCGCCATTTGGCGAAAGCAACGTCCAGAATAAAGTATGGTTGTAGTGGCCACCGCCGTTGTTACGTACGCCAGCCGGATATTTTGAAATATTTTTGATGATGTCATCCAGATTACCATCAGCCTCTGCTTTACCTTCTAACGCTTTGTTTAAGTTGGTAACATAAGCCTGATGATGTTTGCCATGATGGATTTCCATGGTTAGTTTATCAATGTGCGGTTCTAATGCATCAGTAGCATAAGATAACGCCGGTAGTGTAAATGCCATAATTACTTATATTAAAGTTTAAAAATTGTTGTTTAGCAAATATAATGCGCTATTGCGGTTTTTATAGTAAAATAATGTCATGTTTTTTAAGCACCGGGCAATTAAGGTATAACCATACCAACCAGTATTTATATTGCATTAATGTATATGACAATTTTGATTAAATTTTTTAATTATAATTAAATTAATAACTTAGAACAAAATTCCATAGTGGCTCACAACAACACCTATGACCGAAAACATTAATCTTAACAATTGCGAAATTGAACCAATCCATATACCCGGCCAAATACAGTCGCATGGATTTTTAATCGCCATTGACTCAAGTTGTATCATCAAATTTCACAGTGAAAATATTTCCGAATATTTGGATAACCTGCCCGACAACCTGTTAGGGCGTCTTATAAATGATATCGAACCCCTCATAGGTGCAAATGAACCGCCTGACTTTATTAATCAGCTGATAAGCTTTGGCAGGAGCAATAAAAGCTTTGATCAAACCAACCCCTTCAGCACTGATTTACAAGGCACACCTTTTTATTTGGTCATCAATGAATCAGGGCCCCTGTACCTATTGGAATTTGAACCCGTTGAATCTAACCTGAAAACCGATTTGCAACGCATGATTGGCCGCTCTGTTTCAGAAATGCTGGCCGATAAGGATTTACATAATCTGTTGAAAAACAGCGCTTCGCAGGTAAAAAATATTATTGAGTATGACAGGGTAATGATTTACCGCTTTGCCGAAGATGGTCATGGCGAGGTGGTAGCTGAATCAAAGAACCCTGAACTTGAACCCTGGCTGGGTTTGCATTACCCTGCATCCGATATCCCAAAACAGGCTCGCGAACTCTATAAACTAAATTTGACCAGGCTTATTGCCAATGTGCACACCACGCCGTCAAAAATTGTAACCACCAAACAACTGAGCGAAGATCCGTTGGATTTGACACACTCGCAATTACGAGCGGTATCACCTATCCACATTCAATACCTCAAAAATATGGGTGTGGAATCAAGTTTCAGTATTTCGCTCTTATATAAAAACGAATTGTGGGGATTGATTGCCTGCCATAATTATACCCCGCGTTTTATTGATTACAAAGCGCGCGATTCGGCAAAACTTATCGGCCAGATACTGTCATCTGCCCTGGAATTCAGGCAGGATGAAGCCAATAAATATTTGCAGGATAAATACAATACCAACGTGAATGCGCTGTCTAAAAACATGTTGAAAAACAACAGCATTGAAGAGGCTCTGACCCTGCGGTCTATTAACATTATGCATATTACTGATGCAACAGGCGCAGTTTTAATATACGAAAATAACATAACCAAAGTAGGCAATACACCCAACGAGGAGCAGATACAACAATTATTAGGTTGGGTTAAAGAAAATGTCGACGAGCCATTTTATTATACCAATGAACTGCCTTATCACTATGCGGAAGCTGACGCTTACAAAAGGGTAGCAAGCGGCATTATGATATTGACTTTATCGGCCGAACTATCGGAGTATATCATCTGGTTTAAGCCTGAGCATCTGGAATTAGTAACGTGGGCCGGTAACCCCGAAAAACCGGTTGAAATAAATGCCGATGGCAGTGTCAAAATTTCGCCGCGCGCCTCATTCGAAGCCTGGGTGCAGGAGGTATCGGGTAAATCAAAGCCCTGGACTGATGAGGAGATCAAATCTGTGGCCCGTTTACGTGCAGAGGTCAGTTACGCTATTACCCAGAAAGCGGGTGCTATACGTATGCTGAACGAGCGGTTAAAACAGGCTTACGAGGAACTCGACACCTTCAGCTTTACCATATCGCACGATTTGAAAAACCCCTTATCGACCATTAAAGGGTATGCGCAGATGCTCTCCAGGTCTTCAAACCTGGAGTTGCGTACGCAGAATGTGCTAACCAAAATTGACAGCAAGGTTGACCGCATGAACTCTATGATCAATGAGGTATTGGAGTATTCACGTATCGGCCGTGTTGATTTGGACCCGGTTGAGATAGATGTGGCTACGATTATTGATGACCATATCCGCGACCTGAAACTGGTTTATAGCGCTGATCATCTAAAAGTAAACATTAAAAATACGCCCCCGGTAATGGGCGACCCGACCATGATATCGCAAGTGTTTGCTAACTTGTTAAGTAACGCGGTTAAATATAGCTTGCCATCGGGCGCACCCGAAATTACCATTGACGCCAAAGATGATGAAAGCGAAGTAGTTTATATGATAAAAGACAACGGGGTGGGTATTGATATTAAGCAATTACCCCGCGTCTTTGAATTGTTCAAACGTATGGATAACGTGCAGGATATCGAGGGAACTGGTGTTGGCCTGGCTATTGTTAAACGTATTATAGAGAAACACAATGGAAAGGTATGGGTTGACAGCAGGCTGGGCGAGGGCTCTACTTTCTACGTCGCTTTCAAAAAATAGTGCTTATTTGTCGAGCCAGCCTTTAAAGTTGATAAAGGTTTGATTAGCAGCTTCAATGATCATCTCTTCGTCCTGCGGGGTCATGGCGATGCCATTCAATGTTTCTTTAAAACTCGACCACATTTGTTCGGTTTGCCCGCCGTAGCTGTTAAAAAATGACAAGCCCTTGCCGTCCGCAATATGCAGGTGCTGTTGTACCATTTTACTGATAATTTGGCCACCCAAGGTTGAGCCTTCAATAACATACAGGGCGCCGAAAGCTTTCAGGTAGTTGTCAATTTCAGGAAGCTGGTCTTCGGCCGTTAAAGCTGGAATAGCTCCACCTAAAGTCAGGATATCATCAGCAATGGCTGATGTTTTGCGGCGATTCTCGTAGTCGGCCAGGTTTGAGGCGTTGATGTAGCGCTCTATGTGTTTTTCCAGCCCGCCAAAGTAACCGTAGAACAAAGTCAGCAAGTCAATATAATCCCGCTTCGAGCGCATACTTTTTAATTTGCCGACAAGCACCTTCTCGGTTTGCTGATGATATTGCAGCGTGGCTTCTTTTATTTTATCTGCCAACATAGGGTTGATGTTTTTATTTTTCCTTGCCATTGGACGAGGAACGAGCAGAGACCTTATATAATATACAATAATGAGAGGTATAAGATCTTCGCTATCGCTCGAGATCACAGTGGGATTTATTTAAATTATCTGGTGGAAACGTTTTGTCAGCAATCTTGTTTCATCCTGTTTCACTCGTATTTTACAAACACTTGTTTAACAGGTTGTTATGTCGAAACAATGTTTGTTTTGTTTCACATTGACGTGAAACAAAACAAACATTGGTTTTGCTTAATCATCGTTTACTTTTAAAAAAGTTCCTCACCAGCTCGGCGCACTCATTTTCACGGATACCGCCGGTAATGATGGTTTTAGGGTGTGTTATCTTCTGGTTCAACCGGCCGAAACCTAAACGCGTATCATAAGCTCCAAAGACTATCTTACCTATCTGAAACCAATACGACGCGCCTGCGCACATTACGCAAGGCTCGAGCGTTACGTACAGCGTACAATCCTTCAAATACTTTCCACCCAGGAAGTTAGCGGCAGCGGTTAGTGCTTGCATTTCGGCATGAGCCGAAACGTCATTTAACCGCTCGGTTAGGTTATGGCCCCGACCAATAATCTTGCCCTGGCAAACTACTACCGCACCTATGGGTATCTCATCTTCGGCATAAGCCAGTTGTGCTTCCTTTAATGCCTGATCCATAAAAAACTCGTCAGGCGACATAACCGGCTCATCGCCGAAACTAACATATCTCATTTTAATTCTTAAAAGTTTTATTGAGGTGCCGCTCAGTTAGTACAATCACCAGCACTGCCGGGGCGATAGCTGAACAAATAGTTATTGCAGCCATAAATTCTTCAGTCTTTTGTTCATCAGCAATTAAATAATTAAGTGCTATGGTTATGGCAATACCTGCAGTAAAGCTCAATATACCCACACCTGCCATCAGTCTGGCGGCATAGCGGTTGGCCACATCCCAGGTATGTTGGTTTTTCATAGATGACAGTGTGCGGTAGCCGTAAAAGCCATTAATACTTTTAGGCGGAAACCGCTGCATGATCACCCCTGCCGCGTATATGAATATACCTACCAGCTGCGGCCCAAAAATGTAATTACCTATGTTCATACCAGTTTGCTGCCGTTAGGTACTTTCTTATCTATACTGCTTAGTACGATATCACCATTTTCATCAGCAAAACCGGTCACCAAAAACTCAGACATAAAGTTGGCGATTTGCTTTTTAGGAAAATTTATGACACCTATAATCTGCCTTCCCACGAGCTCCTCTTTTGTGTAATGTTTGGTGATCTGTGCACTGGACCACCTGATACCAAATTCGCCAAAATCGACTCGTATTTTATAGGCCGGCTTACGCGCTTCGGGGAAGTCTACTACCTCTAATACAGCGCCTACACGCAGCTCGACCCGTTCAAAATCATTCCAACTAATGGTCTCCATAAACACAAATATAAATCATTTAAAATACCATACCGGTTGAACGCCAAGTGATGTAACTTTTAATTTCGCACTATCGTATAAAGCAACATCCGTAATTAATTAATGATGCGAAACCTACACAAGCCGTTACTTGTAGTTACCCGAACTACCGCAAACCTAACCTTACCAGCCACAAAAAATGTGGTTAAGGTAACCGATGTGAACCGTATTTTCCCGTCAATTCACGAACAACAACCCTACGGGATCGTACTGGATTATGATTATTTGGGCTCAGAGACAGAGAAAATTCTGCGACGCCTTACCGTTAATCCGTTTTACAGCAAGATCAAAATTTATTGTTATAAGTCGCGTGCGCATACCAAAGTTGATGGACTGCTTGCTGTTTTGGGCGTCCACCAATTCATCTATAAGGATACCGCAAAAAAACCGAAGGTCAATATAGCCGGCAAATTGCTCAGCTATGTATTTGACAGCGCAGCGGGTACTAACCTAATGGATGTAGCCAATTAATCTATCCATTCAAAGCGGGTATAAGGTATTAATACCTCGGGCACTTTTATGCCCTTCTTAGTCTGATTATTCTCCAGCAAGGTAGCCACAATACGTGGCAGGGCCAGCGCACTGCCATTTAAGGTATGAGCCAACTGGGTTTTACCCTCAGCATTGCGGAAACGCAACTTTAAGCGGTTGCTCTGATAGGTCTCGAAGTTTGATACCGATGACACCTCTAACCAACGCTGCTGTGCCGCGCTCCAGGTTTCCATGTCATAAGTAAGCGCCGAGGTAAAGCCCATGTCGCCGCCACAAAGACGTAGTACGCGGTACGGCAAGCCTAACTTTTGTAACAAACCCTGCACGTGGCTGCTCATCTGCTCTAACACATCGTATGAAGTTTCGGGATTAACCACTTGTACAAGCTCTACCTTATCAAACTGGTGCAACCGGTTCAAACCACGTACGTGCGCACCATATGAACCCGCCTCACGGCGGAAGCATGGTGTATGCCCGCAATTCTTTATAGGCAACTCATCAGCTTTTAAAATGACATCGCGGTATAGGTTGGTAATAGGCACCTCGGCAGTTGGTATAAGGTACAGGTTATCTTCATTGACAAAATACATTTGCCCTTCCTTATCGGGCAACTGTCCGGTTCCAAAACCCGAGGCCTCATTTACCACCAGCGGCACACCAACTTCTTTATAGCCGGCTTTCTCGGCTTCATCAATAAAGAAGTTGATGAGCGCGCGTTGCAGTTTAGCCCCTTTACCGGTATAAACCGGAAAGCCCGCGCCGGTGATCTTAACGCCGAGCTCAAAGTCTATCAGTTTATATTTTGCGGCCAGTTCCCAGTGCGGCAGGGCGCCGGCAGGCAGTTCAGGAATAGCACCGTTTTGCAGCACTACTTCGTTATCCTCAGGGCTTGTTCCCTTAGGTACAGACGCATGCGGCAAGTTGGGTAGCTGCACCAGTTTTTGATACAGATCGGCCTCAACTGCAGCCAGTTCTTCATTATATTTCTTGATATCCTCTTTCCAAACCCCCGTTTTAGCTTTAATGGCCCCGGCCTCATCTTTTTTGCCGGTGCGCATCAGTTCACCAATTTGTTTAGCGGCCGAGTTTGCTTCTGCAGATGTATTATCCAACTTTACCTGCGTTTGGCGACGTGTGTCATCCAATTGCAGGATCTCATCAACCAACTCGGGTTGTTTAAAATTTTTTACAGCTAAACGATCTAAAACCTGTTCCCTGTTTTCGCGGATATAACTAACTTGCAGCATTATTCTTATTTTTCGACAAAGATATAATTAGTTCATAGTTTGTGGTTCATTGTTAATGGCCAAATATGAAAAAGTTGGTTTGTAGTTCATGGCTCGTGGTCAATAGTTTATGGCTGCTGAAGGGAACCTACAGTTTAAACAAACAACACTATGATCTATGAACTATCAACTATGAACCAATAGCAATGACGCAACCCGGCAAACTATATTTAGTACCTACCCCTATAGGCAACCTGGAGGACATGACCTTTAGAGCCTTACGTGTTTTAAAAGAAGTCGACCTGATACTTGCCGAAGACACGCGTACATCCGCACCGTTGCTTAAGCATTTTGATATTCAGAAAAAAGTATTTGCGCATCATCAGCATAACGAGCATCAATCGTCCAACGAGATCGTTAAGTTTTTACTGGAAGGTAAAAACATCGCGCTAATATCAGATGCGGGGACTCCTGCTATATCTGATCCGGGCTTCTACCTGGTGCGCGAGGCTTTGAAATATGACATTGCGGTTGAGTGCCTGCCGGGTGCTACAGCTTTTGTACCTGCCTTAGTTAACTCGGGGTTCCCTACCGATAAATTTTGTTTTGAGGGATTTTTACCGTTAAAGAAAGGCCGCCAAACTCGTTACAAGTTTTTGGCTGAAGAAGAGCGTACCATCATATTTTACGAATCACCACATCGTTTACAAAAAACACTGGATGAAATGGCTACGTTTTTTGGCGAAGACAGGCAAATCTCTGTATCGCGCGAGTTGACCAAGATGTTTGAGGAAACCGTACGCGGCACGGTTAACGAGGTAAAGACCTATTTTGAAACGCACCCCGTTAAAGGTGAATTTGTAATTTGTGTTGCAGGGAAAACTAATTAATATGGAAGATTTTTTAACCAGCGCAAAAAAGCAATTACTATACTACAAGTCGGTGGGCGAAAAGACCATGGCTCAATTGCAGGATGAAGACCTGTTTTGGATCTATAATGACGAAAGTAATAGCGTTGCCATGATTGTTCAGCACCTTTGGGGTAATATGCTTTCGCGCTGGACCGACTTTTTAACCAGTGATGGCGAAAAACCCTGGCGCAACCGCGACCAGGAGTTTGAAGCAGTAATCAAAACCCGCGCAGATTTAATGGACAAGTGGAATGCCGGCTGGCGATGCCTGTTTGATGCGCTGGACGCTATTAAGCCTGAAGATTGGAATAAGCCTGTCTTTATTCGCGGTGAGCGACATAGCGTTGTTGATGCTATCAATCGCCAGTTGGCGCACTATCCTTATCATATCGGGCAAATTGTTTTCATCGGCAAAATGGCAGCATCAGGCTGGCAGGCGCTGACGATACCGAAAGGAAAATCACAGACGTTTAATGATGACATGTTTGGAAAGAAGTAATAATGTAATAACCATACGATCACCAGGTTATTCCTTCGTTCTCGCAATGACGCAGCTTATATAAAAACTATTTACAATTAATTAATGAAGAAAAACGTCCTCCTATCCATATTCTCAGGCTTATTACTGTGGCTGGCCTGGCCGCCTATGCATTATACCGCCTGGTTTTTGTTTTTTGGTTTAGTACCAATGTTACTGGCCATGGAAAATATTATCCAATCAACATCAAAAAGCAAAGGCAAGCAGATATTCTGGACCACTTTTGCAGGTTTCTTTATCTGGAACACACTGAGCATTTACTGGGTTTATAACTCGCTGAAAACGGTTGGAGAAGTCGTGGCTATTCCGATATCACTTATACCCTACTCTTTAGGGCCGCTGCTAATGTCGTCGGCTTGTTGGTTGTATTACCGTATGCGCATAGCCACCAGTCGCACGTGGGGATTTGTTGCATTAATTTGTTTCTGGACAGGTTACGAATACCTGCATCAAAGCTGGGACCTGGCGTTTCCGTGGATGACTTTAGGCAACGGTTTTGCCGTGGCGCATCAATGGGTGCAATGGTATGAATATACGGGCGTTTACGGCGGTACCGTGTGGATATGGTTATGCAACATCCTGATATTTTTAATTTATGTGGGATTCCGTGAGGCGCAAACCGGGCAAGTAAGGTTGAAACTGATTGCCGCATTAACTGCGATCATTGCGTTGCCCATCGGCTTTTCATTATATCGTTACAACCATTACACCGAGCAGGTTAATCCATCAAATATTGTGGTAGTCCAGCCTAATATTGACCCTTATGCCAAGAGCGGCGAGATACCTACCTCGCAACAAATAGACATTTTGACCAAATTATCCGACTCATTGTCACAAGTAAATACCGAGTTTTTCATCTGGCCAGAAACGGCTATTCCGGATTATATCAATGAAGACCATATCCGCAGCAGTAATTACTTTTTGCAGGTGCAGCGCTTCTTGTCAAAATACAAAAACGGCAACGTTATTACCGGTGCCGAAACCTATAAGCTGTACAATAGTCGCGAAACCAAAACGGCCGATGCGGTGCCTGGCAGCGATCAGTTTATGGATCATTTTAATACAGCGGTAAACATTGAAAACTCGGCCGAGGTACAATTTTATCACAAATCAAAACTGGTACCGGGAGCAGAATCACTGCCATTCGGCAATGCATTATCTTTCCTGAAACCTGTATTTGAGCATTTGGGTGGTGCGGTAGGCGCTTATGGCGGTCAGGATCAGCCAAGCGAATTATATGCAGCCAGCGGCATTGGCGCCGCGCCGGTAATTTGTTATGAATCTATATGGGGCGAGTGGGTAGCTAAATCGGTGAGAAACGGCGCTCAATTCATTGCCATCATAACTAACGATGGCTGGTGGGAAAACACTTCGGGTAAAGATCAGCATTTGGACTATGCCAAATTAAGAGCTATCGAAACACGCCGCTGGGTGTGCAGGTCGGCCAATACAGGTATATCAGCATTCATTAATGAGCGTGGCGATATAGTGCAGCAAAGTAAATGGTGGGTACGTACGGCGCTGAAGCAAAATATCAATCTAAACTCGGATATCACCTTTTATGTAGATCATGGCGATTATATCCCTAAGTTTGCGAGCTTGCTGGCTATTTTCGGGATATTGTTTTTGGGAACCAGGATTCGTTATAAAAAGAAGACTTTAATCAAGACAACGGCTTAACGCCCGATATTTTCTCTCTTCAAAATAAACTCCAGCAAATCATTGATGGGTTGTTTAATGATCTTGCCAATGTGGATATTCTGCGTTTTGGCCAGTTCATGTAGTTCTTTGCTAAACACAAAGGCTATAGAGCCAACGAAGTGGCTTTTATATTCGTGGTACTCCGGGTATGATTTGATGTTGGTATCTATAAATTCCTGTAAGCCGGCCTTAATAAGGTTACTACCATATTCGGTTTTACGGATAACATTGAGAAATCTTGCAAATGATGCCAGGTAAGAATTTGCTGACTGTTTCTGGTATACATTCCGGATTACCTCTTCTTTGGTTATGGGATAAGTATTTCCAAAAAGTGTATTAACCTCTTCGGGCATATTACCGTATAGGTAATCGGTTATCAGCGCTTTTCCAAACCAGGTTCCCGAGCCTTCATCGCCCAGGATATAACCTAAACCATGTTTGCCGGCATGTATCTCCTCGCCATCAAAAAAAGAAATATTTGAGCCTGTGCCCAACACGCAGCATAAACCTTTCTCGCGACCGCAGGTGGCATAAGCAGAACCCAGCAGATCACTATCCACACTAACATACGCTTTATTGAAGAGCTGGCTCAAAGCATTGCTCACAATTTCATGCCTGTCGGGGCTTGAACAGCCTGCTCCAAAAAAATAGATCTCTTTAACCCCAGCGCCATAGGCAACTAAGTCGGGAGCCTGATCCTGCAATATTTTTACTATTTCTTTTTCGGTTAAAAAGTAGGGATTTAATCCCGGAGTTCTGAAGGCCCTGGCCTCTTGGCCGGGTTGTTTTAACAACCAATCTGTTTTTGTCGATCCACTATCGGCAACTAAGATCATGGTAATTCTTCGAGTATTTTGTGGGTTAGCGGTTTGTGTATAAACTGGGTAATATATTTATTATCTGACGACCTACGGATATCAGTAGGATCAAACGACGATGAGAGCAAGAAAACCTTAATGCCGGTTTTATCAATGGCAAGCTTGTCAAAAGCATCCAGAAACTCAAATCCACTCATCAGCGGCATCCTTATGTCCAGAAAAATAACGTTAGGCTTTACAACGCCGCTCTCCAGCATGCTGATAGCTTCGGTAGGCGATTCGGTAACTATTATGTTTTCGGCAAACTTGCTGCTTTCCAATAGCCTGCGTGTGACAAAATTATCGATATAATTGTCATCAACCAGCAAGCATGTATGATAAGATCCAGTCATTTTACATTTCAAATGTAATTAAATAAATCTTATCTAGTTATTGGATATTTAAATTATTAGTTATTTGTTTTAATGTTACCTCGGCCACTTTTGATTGATACTGGGCTGCAAAAAAGGTTGACTGGGCATCCAGATAATTGCGTTGCGCTTCTCGGATCTCTAAGGGTGTAATGGTTCCTATTTTATATTTATCTAATGAAATATCCAGGTTACGTTTAGCTATCGCGACGTTTGACTGCCCGAGCTTCACCAAATCAAGCCCGGATAAATAGCTCACATATAAATTGCTTATCTGGCTCTCAACATTCAGGCGGGTTTTTTTAATACCAATAGCGGCATTGTCAATCTGTATTTTCGCATTCCGTTCGCGCCGGTTTTGGTTAAAACCGTCAAATATATTGATAGATGCTGTCAAGCCATAGTTAAGTCCGTTGGCATCCTGTGTACGTGTAAAACCGGCCGGCGTTCGGTTATGGCTCCACGTATAGCCTGCCCCTAGGCTCACTACCGGGTAGCGGGTAGATTGTACCTGCCTTAAGTTAATGTCAGCAATACGCTTATTGATTTGCGCCGAAATAATAGCCGGATTTTGTATCTGTGCACTGCTTAAAATATCGCCCAAAACCAGTTTGTCATCCACAATAATTGTATCCGTGACCGAGAAATCAGTTTGCGGATCGCGCACCAGCATTTGGTTCAGCCTAATTTTGGTAGATTTAAAATGTGCCAACAGATTCAATAAAGCAGCGGTATCGGTGTTCAAGTTTACCTGGGCATTATACACATCCAGGTGCGATGCCGTCCCTACGCTATATTTATCATTGGCATATTTTAACTGAGTGTGCGATATAGCAATAGCCCCATGCTGCGCCTTTATCTGCTCATATTGATTAATCAGATCATAATAGGTTAAAATAACATCGGTAGTGGTATTCAATACCGTATCGTGCGCGGTTACCGTGCTTAACTCATTCAGTTGCTTTAGTTGGTCGTAATTGGCAAACATCCCAAAGCCGTCAAATATTGTCCAGTTTAAACTAGGACCAAAGCTCAGGCTGCTGTTTTTAGCGCTGGGTATTTTGTTTACCGAGCCGTCAGACCGCGTTTGCTCAATATGCTGATTGCTGTTATTTTGGGTTAAAGTAGCACCAACCGCCGGCAAAATACCCGCCGCTCCGGGAGTGACATTATTTTGGGCTATGATTTTGTTGTTCTTAGCCAGTATAATATTATAGTTATTTTTTAAAGCTATCTCCACCGCCTCTTTCAATGTGAGCAGCGGCGGGGCGGTTTGCGCCCTGGCGATGGCGCTAAAACCTATACAGCAACAAAGCAAGCAAGCTAATTTTTTAAGTTTCATCATCATTGCTTTATTCGTTTTCAATCAGTAATACTTTCTTCTTTTCCTGTACTTCATCAACATCTGGCGCATCAGGGTTTTTCCGGTTTTTAGACGCTATTAATACATACATCATTGGGATAACATACAGTGTTAACACCAACGAAAATAACATACCGCCAATAATTACGATCCCTAATGACACACGGCTTTTTGCACCTGCGCCCAATGCGAGCGCAATAGGCACCGAGCCTAATACTACAGCCATACTGGTCATCAGGATTGGACGCAGACGCGCTGTAGCGGCTTCAATTACTGCCTCATACTTTTGCAGGCCATGCTCCATACGCTGATTGGCAAACTCAACAATCAGAATACCATTTTTGGTTACCAGACCTACGAGGGTAATGATACCGATCTGACTAAAGATATTAAGTGTTTGGTCAAACAGCCACAGCGACAGGAATGCCCCCGCAATTGCCAGTGGCACGGTAAGCATCACTATGATCGGATCTTTAAAGCTCTCGAACTGGGCGGCCAGAACCAGGTAGATCAGCACCAATGCAAAGATGAACGCGAAACTGATATTCGACGAACTCTCGGCAAAGTCGCGCGAGGCACCGCTTAGTTCGGTGCTGAAACTGTCGTCAAGTGTTTCCTTTGCAATGCGGTTCATCTCGGCAACACCATCGCCCACGGTATGGCCCGGCGACAAACCCGCCTGGAATGTAGCCGATTTAAAGCGATTGAAGTGATAAATTGCAGGAGGCGTTGCATCCTCATCAACTTTTACCACGTTATCCAGCTGGATTAACTGGCCTTTGTTGTTACGTACGTAAATAGTCTTAAGGTCTAGCGGCTGATCGCGGTTAGCGCGGTCGGCCTGAGCTATTACCTGATATTGTTTACCATTTAGTAAAAAATAAGCTAAGCGGCTGTTACTATAATAAAGTTGCAAAGTAGATGCGATATCAGCTACTGATACACCCAAATCCCGGGCGCGCTCCCGGTCTGTAATAACCCGCAGTTCAGGCTTAGTAAACTTCAGGTCGACGTCTGGGGTTGTAAAAACCGGGCTTCTGCTTACTTCATCAAAGAAAACCGGCAGCACCTTACGTATTTTTTCGAAATCCTGATTTTGAATAACAAATTGGACAGGGAGTGCGCTCTTGCGTCCGCCGCCACTTATAGTTTGCTCTTGTGTAACTGTCACGCGGGCGTCAGGAAAACGGCTTACTTGTTTGGTTAACCAATTGGCAATATCGTTCTGCGATCTTTCCCGCTCGCCGGGTGGCACCAGGCCAATGCGGCCAAAACCACTATTTACCGCTCCGCCGCCGCCACCTGCTGCAACAAGTTCGAGGTTATTATTACACTCTGGGATTGAATCGGCTATCATATTAGAGATATTGTCCATGTACTTGGTCATATATTCGTATGATGCACCTTCCGATCCTGTTACATTGTAACGAATTAAGCTTTTGTCATCCAACGGAGCTAACTCAGATTGTATAACCTTACTTAACACTCCAATTATCACTAACGAGCCTAATAAGATCGCTATCGCCACCCACTTATGTTTCATAAATCTGATTAGGCTCTGGGTATAGGAGGTAGTCATATTTTCAAAGAACGGCTCTGTGCGTTCGTAGAATTTCGACTTCTTCTGATTCTTACGGATTAGTTTTACATTGAGCATTGGCGTTAATGACAGCGACACAAATGCCGATATCAATACCGAACCTGCTACTACCACGGCAAACTCCCGGAACAGACGCCCTGTGAAACCCTGCAGGAACACAATAGGCAGGAACACCGCTGCCAGGGTGACCGAGGTAGATATAACCGCAAAGAAAATTTCGGCTGAACCCTCGAACGCCGCCTTTCTGACAGGCATGCCCTGCTCCACTTTTTTGTAGATATTCTCCGTGACCACTATGCCATCATCCACTACCAAACCGGTGGCGAGTACGATACCCAGCAGCGTCAGAATATTGATGGAAAAGCCGAATATATACATAATGAAAAACGCACCGATCAAAGACACAGGTATATCTATTAAGGGCCTGAAAGCAATCAACCAGTCTCTGAAAAACAGGTATATAATAATTACAACCAGTATAAAGGATATTGCCAGGGTCTCCTCTACCTCAGATATAGACTGGTTAATAAACGTGGTGTTATCAAGTAATACTTTTACGTGTATATCTGCCGGTAAATCTTTCTTTAAATCTTCAAAACGTTTATAAAAGTCTTTAGCTATCTGTACATAGTTGGCACCTGGCTGTGGCACTATTGCCAAGCCCACCTGCAACACGCCCGATTCTTTAAATGCGGTTTCCTCATTAGCAGAGCCCATCACGGCGTAACCTATATCTTTTAATCTTATCACGCGACTGCTGTCTGCGCGGATTATCATATTATTGAACTCGGCTTCCGTGCTCATTTTACCCATCGCCCGGACAATCAGCTCGGTATTATTGCCTTCAATTTTACCAGCGGGTAGCTCCACATTCTCTTTGTTTAAGGCATCGGTAATATCTGATGTAGCCAAACCCAGGGCTGATAACTTAGCGGGGTCTATCCATAAACGCATGGCATATTGACGTTGACCCTGAATGTTGATAGCACTCACACCCGGAATAGTTTGTAAACCTTCCTGTAATACATTCTCGGCATAATCGTCTACCTGCATAATATTACGCTTATCACTGGTTACAGACAGCGTGATGATATTGTCAGCATCAGCGTCGGCTTTGGTAACAACCGGCGGGGCGGTAATATCCTGCGGCAACTGGCGTTGAGCCTGGCTTACCTTATCACGAACATCATTAGCTGCGGTTTCCAAATCGGCATCCAGATCAAACTCAACGGTGATCCTGCTGCTACCTACAGAGCTGGTGGACGAAATATTGCGAATACCCGGCACACCGTTGATAGCTTTTTCTAATGGCTCGGTGATCTGCGATTCAATTACATCAGCGTTGGCGCCGGTATAGCTGGTACTTACAGAAATAATAGGCGGATCGATAGAAGGGAAATCGCGAATGCCCAAAAAATTATAGCCAATAATACCGAAAACAACAATTACTATAGACATAACTGTTGCCAGTACCGGCCTTTTTATACTAACTGAGGATAAACTCATGGTAACTGCTATTTAATTACTTTAACTATTTTTAAAGGCACTTTTGGACGCATTTGTATAATGCCCGATATTACTACGCTGTCGCCGGGTTTAATACCGCTGGTAATTTGCACGCGGGTAGCGGTACGTACGTCGGTTTTCACCGGCTTATCCAGCGCTATGCCGTGATGATAAACATATACAATGCTGGTTTTTAAGCCTGGTACTACACACTCGGTAGGCAGCATAATAGTTTTAGGTATCTGATCTAACTGAAGATTGATCTTGGCAAAACTGCCCGCTTTTAATATACCGTTAGGGTTATCGGCTTTGGCCCTCACCGTTATAGTACGCGAATTAACGTCAATAGAGGGCTCAATAGCATACACAAGGGCTTTAAAATTTTCATCTGAACTGGTAACGTTAAAAGTTACTTTGGTGCCTTTACTAATTAATGGTAAATATTTTTCAGGAACAGCAAAGGTAATTTTTGCGGGGTCGACATTTACTAACGAAGCTATTGTGGTATTGGGCGACAGATACCCGCCCGGGCTCACGTTACGTAAGCCAATGGTGCCTGAAAACGGTGCACGTATTTCGGTTTTGGCAATCTGGGCCTTTAGCATTTCGGCCTGAGCCTGTAAACTGTTCAGATTAGTTAATGAGGTATCATACTCCTGCTGGCTGATGGCCTCTTTTTGTAGTAATATTTTGTTGCGGTTTTCATTTTGTTTAGCCAGGGCTATCTGGTACTGAACCTGTTTAAGCGCCGCCAGTTGGTCTTGATTATAAACTTTAACCAACAGCTGGCCTTTTTTTACATGGCTGCCTTCCTGAAAATAGATACCGGTTATATTGCCTGATGTTTCGCTTACCAGGTTAACCTTTTCATTAGCATCGATGCTGCCCGTTACGTCAATGTTGTTGTCAAGGACAGTGTCTTTGGCAATCATTAACTTAACAGCAACCGGGCCGTTACGGCCTCTTTTACCTTTACCCCCGCCACTTGTGGTTTCTTGATGTATTTTCTTAGCGCGTGTACTAAAAAACTTGTTATAAATTAAAGCGCCTATAGCTAATGCCAATAAAATGTATATGATATACTTGGTCTTCATGGTGTGATGATATTTTTAAATGGTGTCGGGGGCCGGTTCTTGTTTAGCAAAATCAACTAAGTTTTCTCTCATCTTATTCAATACGTTTTCAAATATTTCCATATCCTGTTTGGATATGCCTTTTGTGGCCGATTTATTCATATGCTCAAATATTTTGATGAGATGTGGTACTACGTCTCTGGCTTTATTTGTAGGGGCTAGAAAATGTTCTCGTCGGTCCTCTGGGTTAATTTGTCGCTGAACGAAGCCTCTGGCTGTAAGGCGGTCAATAATCTTTACAATGACAGACTTATCTTTGTTCAATATTTCGGCCAATCCCTTCTGGGTTAACTGCCCGTCATAATGAACAATTATTGTTAACGGATAGTAATGCCGGTCTATACCGAACCGGGCCATATGATCGTCTAACGCTGACAAATACTCTCGTCCCACGACATTGAGTTTGCGCGATACCGGTTCAATTAATTTTGTTGCCATAAGCATTTCAGTAAAAATAAACAGCAATACAATATATTAGTTGCATGTATCAACCATTTTACAACATAGATTTAACTTTGTTAATTTGTGATTTATAGCACAGCGCAAATTTTTATACCTTGCGTAATGAAAAAAATTAAATTATCAGTTATTTTTTCTTTAATACTATTATTTATGGTAACTACCGGCAATGCGGCAGATAATACTCAGATCACCTATAACGTATCGTTCCCCGAAGCACAAGCTCATTATGCTGATATTGAAATGAAGATCACTGGTTTAAAACAAGATGAACTTGAATTAAAAATGCCCGTTTGGACACCCGGCTCATACCTGGTGCGAGAGTTTGCCCGTAATATTGAAGGTCTGAGCGCCAGCGCCAATGGTAAATCTCTGTCTGCAAAAAAGATTCGCAAAAACATCTGGCAGTTGCATATAGCAGGTATAGGCACCGTCGTAATTAAATATCGTGTGTATGCTTTTGAGATATCAGTACGTACCAGTTTTATTGATGCTTCGCACGCATTCCTGTCATCACCCGATATGTTCCTATATCCCGGTAATATGCTGCATTCTGCATCAACTATCCATATTAAACCTTATAAAGCCTGGGATAAGGTTTCAACCAGTTTAGAAAAAGTCAATGGAGATGTCTTTACCCGTTACTCGCCCAATTACGATATTTTGTTCGACTCGCCTATCGAAATAGGCAATCAGGAAATTTTTAATTTTGATGCCTATGGCGTACACTACGAAGTATGTATGCAGGGCGGTGGTAACTATGACAAGGAGCGCCTGAAAAAAGACCTGGCTAAAGTTGTTGCCGAAGAAGTTGCTATATATGGCGAAAACCCTAATAAACATTATACCTTCATTATTCACAATGCGCTTAAAGGCGGGGGCGGTTTAGAGCACCTAAGCTCAACCACCTTAGGCGCCTCGCGCGATGCTTATACTACAGAACGCGGCTATCAAAACTTTTTAAGCCTGGCTGCACATGAGCATTTTCATTTGTGGAATGTCAAACGTCTGCGTCCTATAGCGTTGGGTCCGTTTGATTATGACAACGAGAACTATACTACCAACCTCTGGATAGCTGAAGGCTTTACCGCCTATTATCAGGATATCATTGTGCGCCGTACCCAACTTTATTCGCCCGAAAACTATTTAGGTATGTTGGCGGAGGATATCAACCTCTTAGAAAATTCAGAAGGAGCTAAAGTGCAAACACTGGCTGAGTCGAGCTATGATGCCTGGATAAAGGCTTATCGACCTAATGAGAACTCGGGCAATAGTACGATATCTTACTATACCAAAGGTTCTATCGTTGCATTGTTGCTCGACCTGGAGATTATTAACGACAGCAAAGGCCAATACTCATTGGATGATGTGATGCGATATATGTACAATGAGTATTACAAAACAAAACAGCGCGGTTATACCGATGCTGAGTTCAAAGCCGGCCTGGAGAAATTTGCCGGAAAAAATCTGGACGACTTCTACGCCAAATATATCAACGGCCTTACACCGGTAGATTATGCCTATTACCTGGGCCTTGCGGGCTATAAATTAACCAATGAACTGGCCGACAACAATGACCCCGCCTTAGGCATCACTACTATACCCAATATACCGCGGCTGATTGTAGCTACTGTTACCCGCGGCAGCGCAGCCTGGAAAGACGGCATTAATGTTAACGATGAAATCATTGCTATCGACGGCGAACCTGCGCTTGAAGCCGGCAAGCTCTTATCCGGCAAAAAAGTTGGCGACAAAATAAAAGTTACCATAGCACGCGACGGCATACTAATGGATATACCGGTGACCTTATTGAAAAGCACTAAAGTTAAATATAAGGTTGACGAGTTGCCTAACCCAACAGCACAACAATTAGTTGTACGTAAAAAATGGTTGACGTTGAAATAAAATGATATATCACAATACCTGGTGTGGTCGGCGCGTGTTCTGAACTCACAGACGTAATAGGGAGGCGCGATGCATCTCGTCCCTACAAAATATCGAACCAAATCCAAACAAAAAATCCGGACTGATGATCGATGATCAGCCCGGATTTTTTTCTAATTGATAGTTAGAGTGCAGTTGGTCTTCTTATCAAACCTATCAGAAAGGCAATAATGGCAATTACCAATAATATGTGGATAATACCACCTGCTGAATAAAGGAAGAAACCTAACGCCCATCCTATCACCAGGATAACCGCTATGATATACAATAATGAATTCATAATTTTTTGTTTTTAGTTAATGTTTTCATAGATATTATTATAATATCCGTTAGTTGTAAAATGTTTTACAATTATTAATCCAAAATTTTCGATTATAGCTTTTAATGGCATTTTACGCACCTTTTTTCACTTTTAAACTATCCATTAATTGATCATATAAGTCTGTACCAGTGGCTTTTTGTGGTTTAAGTTTTTTGACTGTTGCGCGTTTGCCTTTCGATTTGGCTTTGATGATTTCGAGCAGTTGTGCGTTGTATTCGTCTTTAAATTTAGACACATCAAATTTTTCAGCATACTGCTCAATCAGCGCCAAACCCATATCCAGTTCTTTTTTGCTGATGTCGACCTTATCCGGAACACTAAGGTCTTCGGTATCCCTAATTTGTTGCCCAAAACGGATACGGGTAACCACCAGCACATTTTTTACCGGGTGCACAATACACAAACTCTCGGTGCTGCGCAGTACAAAGCGTGCCAGTCCAGCTTTCTTAGATTTTATCAGGGCTTGCAGCAATAGCGCATAAGCTTTATTGTTTTTAGTATCAGGTTCTGTGTAGTAAGAGGTTTCGTAAAACATCGGGTTTACGTCGTCCACATCCACAAAGCTTTCAATGGTGATGATCTTACTTTTTTCCGGGGCGGCATCTTCAAAGTCGTGATCTTCCATGATCACGTAATCGTCGCCCATTTTGTAGCCTTTCACAATTTTATCATAAGGCACTTCTTTATGTGTATGCTCATTTACGCGCTGGTAACGTATGCGCGAGTGGTCGCGGGCATCCAGCATATCGAAATCAAGTGAACTGGTTTGCACCGCCGAATACAGCTTAACCGGTATGCTCACCAGTCCGAAACCAATTGAACCTTTCCAGATAGATCTCATAATTAAATGTTTGTAACAGATATAACTATGAAACGCTAAAACGGTTTGCAGATGAGCAAATCAAACGTCGCTTACAAACAAAAAAGCCCCCTTGTAAGGAGGCTTAAAATTCAAGACCAACAAGTTATTGGACGTCAGGAACGCTTGCTACGCGATATACGGTAACGCCGCTGGCGTCTTTGGTTTCTTCCAGGTAAATATCTTCGGCAGTAACGTAGTATTTTTTACCATTAAGGGTAACGCGACGGGCGTTTTCAGGGAGTTGATCAATAATATCGCCAACATGCGGTACCTGATTAACTGTACCATTGTCATCACCATTGCGGCCATCGCTTTTATCCGTGTTTAACACGCCGTCTTTACCGGCCACTACATATACCTTATCACCCTTATCATTGATGACTATCTTGTAGTATACACCACCGTATTCAAAAAACTGCTGGTTATCAATCATGATAGCTTTAGCACCTTTTGGTAATGAAGGCACTGCCGCACCTACCGGCGGCGCTGTCACTACATAGCCGTCATCGTACGTACGATAGAAAATACCATCGTAATAATAAAATAAAGATGAGCCCATATAAAACGGGTAGTATCCGAAAGGCAGCGCATTAAAATAAAACCCTAAGCTAGGATAGCCGTAAAATCCACGGTAACCAAAACCTGTACGGTAGTCCAAACCTAAACCCAGATTAACGCGGCTACGGTAACCCGTATTGAAACTTGCGCCTCCTCGGAAACCGCCCCCGCTTCCGGCGCCACCCCTGCTAAAGGTTGCGCCGCCACCACCGCCGCCGGCATGTGCTGCCCCGCGTTGTGCATCGGCATTAAAAACAATCATTAATGATAATGCTCCGGTGAATAATAACGCAGAAGCATATTTATATATCTTTTTCATATAGTGTAAAAAACTTAACTCCTTTTGGTGTTAGATAGTATACGCTTACAAAAACTTTTACTAACATAACCTTTATTAGACAATTTCAGGTTCAAAGGGTTTAATCTGCACACAAAAATATTTCATTTCAGTGCGATTTCCTTTTCATCCTTTTAATCCTCACTTTTTAATGAGTTGTGACGGAAAGATCAACCTGAAATTACTACCCAGGTCTTTCACCGAATCTACCTCTATTTTGACGTTATGAAATATAGCTATTGACTTAACTATTGGTAGCCCCAAACCAAAACTATCCTGTTGCATTGACTGTCTGAACTTTTTGAACCGGTTAAAAATAAATGGCATATCTTCCATACTTATACCTATGCCGCTGTCGGTTATGTTCACAATCAGGTTACCTCCGTCCGTTTCGGTAGTGATCACTATTTCGCCGTCTGCCTTGTTATATTTAATAGCATTGTTTACCAGGTTAAAAAACAGATTAAACAGCAAAAAACGGTTGACATTTACCAGCGTCACATCCTCAGGCACCAGTATATCGAATGTAAGATTCTTTTCGGCCAGGCGCACACTTATCTCGTCATAAACTTCCTGCAGCAATTGGTTAATGGATATCTGATCTTCTTTTAAAAACTGCTCATTCTCGATCTGCGATATCAGTAATAGTGTTTTGGTAATACTTTTTAGCCGGTTCAAAATCTTCAGCATTTCCAGTAAGCGTACCTTTAAATCGTCGGCTATATCCTCCTGTTCAAACATGTTTTCGATCTTTGATTGCAGGATAGATATGGGCGTCATCAACTCGTGCGAGGCGTTGGATATAAACTCACGTTCCTTTTGAAACGCTGCCTCAATGGTTTCGATCATTTGATGTATGCTGATATCGAGGTATTGGAAATCGGACGTTGTTGTCTTGACTTCCTTATACGACCCAAAATTCGGGAACTTCTGCCCTATCAGCTTTGTCTTGATGATTAGTCCCAGCGGGTCAAGTACGCGGTTGGTGTAAAACAAATCGGCCAGGATAGTGAGCAATATCATACCAATCAACACCACAAAGGCTATGTTTTGCAGCGGGGCACTGGTTTCGTCGAGCGTAGCGACACTTTTACCTATTTCGAGCAGGTATTTATGCCTGTCAATTGTAAAGGTGTGGCTTAAAATTCGGTATTCTATAGTATCCCGCTCCACCAGGCGGCGCTCGTTTTTGATAGTATCAACTACATGGCCCGGTATAGTATCGGTTTCAATAGTCAGGTACTCTTCTTTCAGCGGCAGGTAGTAACTGCCATAAGTTTCACCGTCGGGGATGTAGTTTTTTATGCCCTGGGTTTTAACTATCTGCAGGAATTTTTTTTGTTGCTTGATGAGGTTGTTATCAACGTAATTCCGGCTGATCTTTTTTATCAGAACAGGTACAAGCAAAACAAACAAAACCACGATCACCAGTTTTGAGATGGCATTAAACAGCGTAAGTTTTGTTTTTAACTTCAATGCTAAGTGTTCATTTTAACTTTATAACCCAGGCCACGTACCGTTTCCAGCCAATCGGGTGATGAATAAACGTTTAGTTTCTTGCGGATGTTTTTGATATGCGCGTCAATGTAATTAGAGTCATAATCGTCATTGATCACGCTACCCCATATATGCTCACTTAATTGAGTGCGGCTAAGTGTACGGTTTTTATGCAGAATAAGGTAGGCAATCAGGTCAAACTCTTTTTTGGTGATGGTATTTACCACAGTATCCTGACAACTAATTACCCTATCGGTCAGGTTGATCAGGAAATCGCCCAGTTCGACTATATTTTGTTTTAAACCAAATTTACGACGCATAATAGCCTGCATACGGCTTTGCAGTTCTAATAATGAGAAAGGCTTGGGCAGATAGTCGTCAGCGCCCAGATCAAGGCCACGCACGCGGTCATTCACCTCGGCACGGGCTGTTAATATAATACAAGCCGCATCCGGATTATTTTTCTTAGCCTCTTTAAGCAGATCCAGGCCTTCATAATCAGGCAACCCCAAGTCAATCAGTATAAAATCGTACAAACTGGTAGCAATTTTTTCTGAGGCCGAGATACCATTATAGCAAACATCGGTAATGTAATTATTATTGTTCAGGAAAATCTCCAGTTCTTGTGCTAATGCTGCCTCATCTTCAATTATTAAAACGTTCATGGGGTTATCTTAATAAAAAACGTAGAAAAACGATGCATTTATAAATGATTCATGCTTATTTTGTAAAGCGCCCTCCACGTTAACTGGTATTGAATATTTATACGCAAGTTCAAAAGTATAATGCGGCCGGTTGTAAGCTATAGGTAGTTTAAAGCTATAATTGAGCATATTCAGCCGGCCGTTGTTAAAATCTGTCGATGTGCCAAAGCGGTATATATTAATGGAATTTAACCGCACCTGATGATCTACCGAATAGCGTTGCACAAAATTTTGAGTACCGATAATGAAGCTAAAACCGGGATTAAATGACAGATAATCCTTGTCATCAAATATATTGCCCTTGGTTTCAAAATATTTAGAATGTGTTACCGTCATAAAGAAATCGCTCGATTTGCCGAACAGGTAATCCAGTGTCACTGTTGATTTTATAGGCCCCCAGTCGTAAGCATTTTTCCAGTTAACGTCATTCGAGGTGGCCGACTCTATTATGCGCTCTTCTTTGTTAAATATAAAGCGGTTATAAGATAAAGCACCCGAGAATCGCTTGCTGGGACGATACAAATAGCCTCCTCCTACATCGACCTCATCTACCGAAGTGTTATAGCCTATCAACCGTAAAGCAGACCCGTAAACAAAAAAACCACTCTTGAAATTGTATACCACATCTGCCGAAAAATATGGATACTTAATTAGCCCAACCCGACCAAAAAACATCGCATCGCTGCCATAATTGATACCAGCTGAAAGCGATTGTTTACGAATTATAGTATCGGTATCTCTTACAGCGTAGTCAGGATACCTAAAATTAAGATCATGACGCAACAACTCCGCGGCGGCAGCGGGACTACATACAGCAATTAAAATTAGTATACGCAGGTATTTCATTGATCGGCTTATTTAGTTTAGGTTAATTACCATTTCGTCTCGGAATTTCAGGCGGTCTGTCCAAACCCTCAGGGCGACGCTCGCGCTTATGCTTAGGTTTGGCCTTTGAGTCCTGCACATTATCTCCGTCACTTATCTTTTCGGGCTTAACCTGGCGTTTGGCCTTTGATATTTCCTTTATTTTTTTTGCCTCCTCTTCCGCCTTCTGCTTTTTGGTAGTATCGGTAGCCAAAACATGTTGCATACTCTTACCAAAAGCAAGTGCTCGGCGCACCGAACCCGTCTTGGCAGATGATAAGCTTGCTGCAAATATCAACAACAATACAATATAAGCAAGTCGCTTTAACATCGACGAGATGAATTGGGTAAATATTTTTCCAAAAGTCAGTTAATTAAAGGCAGATGCAAAAGCACCTGTCTAATTTATAGTAATGCACTTAAACTTTATAATTTTTAATGGATTTTTTAGCGCACCAACAAGTGTATACCAACAAGGCACATACCGGATAGTATAAAACCACCGGCTAAACCTTGTCAATTAAGCAATGCTGATCCCTTTTGATGGATATATGCGGCTATGATCGTCAATGATCACACAATCGATCTGATTTAATTGATTGATCAGATAAATACCGGCGTTAACGCCGATAGTCATTACCGGTGTTGCCATAGCGTCGGCAAACTCGGCAGTGGGGCTTATGATACTTACGCTTTTAATCTGACTTACTGCAAAACCATTTGACGGTTTAGCGGTGCTTAATTTTTTATTGCTGATGGTGGCATATTTCTCTACATTTACCGAGGTAGCTACCGCCGCGTTGCTGATATACAGATGCGCAAACGGCTGATTAGCCTGACGCGGGTCGGCAGCGGCTACGGTCCAGGGTTCCATATCAGGCTGCAGGCCCCAGGTAAGCAAGTCGCCGCCGGCATTGATAACACCGTTGCTCACGCCCTCTAACTGCATAACATATTTGGCACGATCTGCAGCATAACCCTTGCTATTAGCCGCAAAGCCTATACGCATACCCTTTTCTTTAAGGAAAACGGTTGTAGCTGTAGCGTTTAATACCACATCTTTATAGTTTACAGCAGGCGTTGTTGTAGCGACGCCGTTATTCTCGGTATCGTCGTTATAATAGGTAATATCGAATGATCCGTGAGTTAATTCAGAAATTTGCAGAGAGCGTTCAATCAGTTTATAGATCTCGGCATTAACTTTTACCGGTTTAACGCCCGCATTGCGGTTAATGGTATTTACTGCACTGTCCTCGCCAAAGGTACTTAGCAACTTTTCGACGCGATTAATTTCGGCGATAGCGCTATAGATACGCTCGCCGGCCCAAATCGGATCATTCCCTACCACACTGATTTCAAACTTGTTACCCATCAACATAACTTCACGTCTGTAGATGGTCGAGTTATTCGCTATTACCTTTTTTAGAGCCAGCATAATCTAGTCTTTTATTTCTAAAAACTAAATTAGATCAGCTTTATGAAAACAAGATGAAAACAGCTTTGTAAATGCAAAAAAGTGTTAAACAGACATGTATGCATACACAGATGGGGAGTTGGATTTAATAACAAAGGCATTATACACAAAAATGCAGATATGCTAATGATTCATTCATCTGCATACCTGCACACTTACATATTTGCACATCAATAGCGAACGCGAATTTACGCCACGCTTCCTTCTTTTAGTTTTTCGGCATTTTCAGCAAATTGAAGGGCCTCCATAATTTCCTGGATATTGCCATTCATTACGTCCGAAAGGTTATAGATGGTCAAACCAATACGGTGCTCAGTTAAACGACCTTGGGGGTAGTTATATGTACGTACCTTAGCCGAGCGGTCGCCGGTTGATACCATGGTCTTCCGTTTTTTAGACGCTTCTTCCAGGTGCTTTTGCAGTTCCAACTCATAAACACGCGAGCGCAATACCTGTAAAGCTTTATCGAAGTTTTTTAACTGCGATTTCTGATCCTGGCACTGGGCTACTATACCTGTGGGGAGGTGGGTTAACCTTACGGCAGAATAAGTTGTATTTACCGACTGGCCACCCGGACCTGATGCACAGAATAAATCTTTACGGATGTCGGCAGGGTTTAATACAATATCAAACTCATCAACCTCAGGCAATACCACAACCGATGCCGCCGAGGTATGCACTCTGCCTTGTGTTTCAGTCTCAGGTACGCGCTGCACCCGGTGTACACCCGATTCATATTTCAACGTTCCGTAAGCGTCTTCAGCGTTTACGTTAAATACAATCTCTTTATAGCCGCCTGCTGTACCTTCGGTGTAGTCAACCAGCTCAGTTTTCCAGCCGCGTTTTTCGCAGTAGCGCATGTACATACGGTAAAGGTCGCCGGCAAAAATAGAAGCTTCGTCCCCACCGGTACCACCGCGAATTTCGACAATGGCATTTTTAGAATCTTCAGGATCTTTAGGGATCAGCATCAAACGGATCTGTTCCTCTTTTTCCTCTTGCTGAACCAACAATTCGTCCAACTCAGATTTTGCCATCTCACGAAACTCTTCGTCCTTCTCGGTGGCCAATATTTCTTTATTAGTATTAATATTGCTCACGATATTACGATAGAGGTGGTACTCGTCAACAATCTTAGCCAGATCTTTATATTCCTTGTTCAGTTGAGCAAAACGCTTCATATCAGCCATGGCATCAGGGCTGCTTAATTCCGCTTCTACTGCTTTCCAGCGTTGATATATTAATTCTAATTTTTCTAACATATACTAAATCTTCGGCCAGCTAAAAGAACCAGCCACTTTAAAAGATGCAAAAATACAGTTTTTTGTGCGCAAAGCATAACGCCGGTGCCTTAAAGCTAAAAGGTTATGGTAGGATGACAGTACTGTTGTGCTGTTCAAAATAGTCAAGCTTCAATTCTTCCCCGTCAAACACGGCATAAGAGTTGTAATTAACCCATTCCCCCAGATTTACATACCTGCCTTTGTCATTCAGCCGGATATCCAGCGGCAAATGCCGATGACCAAATACCAGGTAATCAAAATGCTTTTGAGCAAGCATTTCACGACTGTAAACTACCAGCCACTCCTGCTCCAGGCTTTTGCGTTTTTCATTGCTTAAACCGGCAATACGGCTATGTTTCGACCAATAGTTGGCAATGCCTACGCCCAGGTTTGGATGCAGCCTAGCAAAAAGCCATTGACAAAGCTTACTGCGGAAAATGTTTTTCAACACCTTATACATCGCGTCGCCGGGACCAAGGCCATCGCCATGGTGCAGGTAAAACTTCTTGCCGTTACGTTCAATCTCCAGTTCGTCGCTAACGATTGTAGCCTTAAGTTCATCAACAAAATAATCAAACATCCACATATCATGATTACCTTTAAAAAGATAGAGCTTAACCCCATTGTCCGCCAACTCGGCCAGCTTGCCTAGAAACCTGATGTAACCGCGCGGCACAACGGTTTTATACTCAAACCAAAAGTCAAAAATATCGCCCATTAAAAACAGTTCGGCGGCATCGGCTTTGATCATGTCCAGCCAGCGCACTATGCGGGCTTCGCGCTCACGACTGCCTTCATAGCTGCCTGCCCCTAAATGAAAATCAGACCCGAAATAAATTTTTGTACCTGTGGCCATACCGGCCAAAAATACATTTTATCGCCGATATCAAGGCCAACAAAAAAAGCCCTTCAGACTGAAGGGCTTAATACGTCATAATTTTTAATTATTAATGATGTCCGTGATTATCATGACCTTTGCCATGATCCTCGCGACCTCTACCATGATCATCATGACCGCGGCCTTTATCCCAACCATTGTGGTTTCCGTTGTCATGTCCGTTCCAATGGTTTCGGTATTTGGCTTCGCGACTATCCCGAATAACAGTCTGGCCTCGGCGGCCCTTGTAACCTTTATATTTAGTACGGTAAGTAGCAGCATGCACCCATGGTGTAGGCTCGTTTACTACAACTTTGTAATTATTGTAAGGGTCAAAATGATACCTGGCAGGTAAAACCTCGGCGCGCGTCCATCTGCGGCCTTCTAAATAAACATACTGATGATTAGGCACATCATAATAGGCATCAACATCAGGCATATAGTAATATTCGGCATGATCATATCCTACCGGGCCCCAGTCAGGCTGGCTGCCAATGTTTAAACCTAAACTAATACGTAATTGGGCATCGGCTTTAAAAGCGAAACAGCTTATTACCAATACTGCTGTTAAAAGGATCTTTTTCATAAGTGTGTGTTTTATTGTTGTTGATTGTAAGACGTTAGTTAAAGAAAATGGTTTATTTTTTTCGATGATAGCCCAACAAATAAAAAGAGCGATGGTTTGACATCGCTCTCTTAAACTCTTATCTCGAATGTTACTGATCGTCTTTACCGGCTTTATCTTTTCCCGCGTCGTCTTTCTTATCGTTCATTGCTGCCAGTACCGGCTTTCCTATTACTTTATAAGCCCCCTCGCCTTTTAAAATAGCTGCCAGCTGGTTTTTATCCTGCATGGTTTTTATTGCCTGAGAAAGCTCTTTGTCGTATTTAAAGTAAGCTTCGTAACGCCCTTTATCAAAATAATAGCGGCCTACAATTTCACTCTCAAGTGCTTGCTTGATCTCTTCTTTATGCAGTTGTAAGTCGTTTTTCTTATTCGCTGTCATTTTGTTTTTCAGGGCGTCGTACTCTGTCTGTATCTGGTCAAATTGCTTTTCTTTAGTACTCTCCGTTTTCAAGGCAGCCAAAACTCTCTCTGATGTAGTATTATAAGTATAATTTTTGTTTGCCAGGTATTTCACAAAGTCATTGTACTCGGCATCCGTTAAAACAAAATCTTTTGCTTCGGCAATTTTTGGGTGCGATAAGCGATACCTGGTAGCGTAATCAAAAATAAAGAACCTGGTAATGAGTGTTTGGGTGATGTTAGCAAACAGGTCGCGTTTAATAAAAATATCCGGATAGATACCGCTGCCATCATAAACCGAACGGCCGTTTTTAGTTTTAAACTCATGCATTAGTGAGTCCGCAACTTTTACAACGGTACCATCTTCTTTGCGGTGCGTATAATCTATCTCCTGTATACAACGACCCGAAGGAACATAATATTTAGCAATAGTGATTTTGACTAAACTATTATAAGGCAGCGGAAACGTTTGCTGCACCAGGCCCTTACCATAGCTGCGCTGGCCTATAATGATAGCGCGGTCCAGATCTTGCAATGAGCCTGCAACAATCTCTGACGCTGAAGCCGAGCGCGAGTTAACCAGTACTACCAGCGGCATATCAGCTGCCAGCGGCGTAGCCATTGTTTTATAGGTAAAATTTTTCTCCTTTACCTTCCCTTTTTGCGCTACTATCTCGACATCCTTTTGTACAAAAAGATTAACTATTTTAACTGCTTCCTGTAAGATACCGCCGCCGTTTGATCGCAGGTCGAGTATCATACCATTAGGATTATTCTTTTTAAGGGCGATGAGTGCATCCGTTACTTCCTGAGCAGAGTTTTCCAGGAATCTATCCAGCTTAATGTAGCCCATGTTACCGGCTACCATGCCATAATAAGAAACGTTAGGCTGTTTAATTTCGTCACGGATCAGATTTTTTTCAACCGGCTTGATATCGCCATCGCGTTTAAGCAATAGCTTAACACCCGCCCCTTTTGATCCCTTAAGCAATTGGCTAACCTGTTCGCTGTTTTTACCATCTAAGGCAATATCGTTGATCTTCAACACCTGATCGCCCGGGCGGACATCAGCTTTTTGGGCCGGAAAGCCTTCAAATACAGTTGATACGAATACTTTGTTGTCGCGCGCAAAAACGCTGGCGCCAATACCGCCATACTGAGTGCTTACATAGTGCAGTTTGTAATCTTCAATTTCAGATTCAGGTACAAATTCAGTATAAGGGTCAAGGCCCTCAAGCATGGCATCGGCACCGGTTTTTAAAAATTTTGCCGAGTTAATGTCATCTACATAATTAATATTAACCTCTTTGTATAAAGATGCAAACACTTCCAGGTTTTTGGATATCTGAAATAAGTCGTCACTAAAACTCCATATACCCAATGACAGTACTACAACACCCGCCGATATCAATATACCTTTATACCTAACTGCTACACCCTTTTTCATCAAATAGAAATCTTAAAATATAAAGCTACAAAAAACTGTCTGCAAAATAATTAACTTATTTTACAGGCGATTATTGTCAATATTGACCAAAGCTTTTTTAAGAGTAAAAACCACGTACTCGCGGTTGCGGTTAACCAGGTGCATAAGGTTATTAATCAATGCTTCCTCCTGGCCTTCGGTATAACTCAGTTGTGCATCGGTTAAGTGATTATACTTGCGCTGAACCTTAATTTTCACACGCTCCCACTCTTTGTTGCTGATGCTTATTTCTGCCATAATAATATATTTTTGCCAAAAATATAAAAAATACAATGCATAGCAGTGTCAAAAATTTGGTACAGCTATTGTTAACCTCATGTAACGGCACCCCTAAAAATTAAAATGCCGTATTATAAATTAAACATCTACAACTATGAAAAAGTATCTATTAAGCGCCATGCTGCTTACAGCGGCCACAATTGGGGCAAAAGCGCAATTTAGTCTTGGTGTTAAAGGAGGCGTTAACTATTCAAAAATAAGTTCAGATAACTTCCACAACACATCCGTTGCCGGTTACCAGGCTGGTTTATTTGCCCGCTTTGGTGGAGCATTTTATGTACAACCTGAGTTGTATGTGAGTAGTAAAGGCGGCAAATTCGACTCCAGCCAAAATGGTACAGATTACAGTGCCAAAGTTAAATTTACTGATCTGAATGTACCACTATTATTTGGTGGCTCATTTGGTCAAAAGAACCTGAATTTCAGGGTTATGGCTGGCCCTATTTATTCTTATATTTTGGATAAGCACCAAAGCTTTTCGAATAACTTTACCGGTGCTTTTAATGATTTTGGCAACTACCGCAATAGCACACTGGGTTATCAGGCCGGCGCAGGTGTTGACATTGGCCCCATTACGGCCGACTTACGTTATGAAGGTGACTTAACCAGGGTAAACGAAAATTATGGGCAGCGTAACAACCTTTGGGCACTGAGTGTGGGCTTCAAATTCTTTTAACACGCAGTAACACATAACTGGCGTGTCAAAGCGATCATCATGTAACATCATGGTGGCCGCTTTTTTGTTTTTGGGCGATGTAGTTGTTTTACCTCTTTTTTGCATAAAATTGCAATCTGGAATATACCCACGCTTATGAGATTAAAAATTACAGTGCTGTTGTTTCTATTGTCAATATTTATTATAGGCGTTCCTAAAGCTCATGCATCAACCATTGATACCACTAAAAATATCGGTGCATTAGACACATTGAAGATAGTTTATTTCGGCTCGTCAGTTCCATTAGGCATAGGCGCAAAAAACAATTTTGGTTATACCTCTTATTATAGTGAGATATTAAAACAACGCGCCGCCGATGACTTAGGCAAGAACTGGCACCCTGTAAACAAATCTATAGGCGGCGACAATACGATGCGTTTAATGAAACGCTGGCATAGAGATTTCGTCACTCAGCATGCAAAATATGTATTAATAGCCTTATCATTAGGTAATGAAGGGCTTCACGAGAAGGGCAAAAGCATGTACGACCAGTTTAAAACAAACCTGCCTAAATTGATCGCTATGGCCCGTGATAGCGGATACATACCAGTAGTTACCAACTGCTACACACGTAACGATTTTACTGATAAAGACTATTATTATACCAAACAAATGAATTTATGGATCCATACTTTAGATGTACCTTCGGTAAATTTATTGGGTGGCATTGATGATGGTACAGGCAAATGGGCAGCCGGCTACTGGTATAATGACGGCCACCCTAATGATGCGGGGCACCTTGAATTGTCTTATACTATAGTACCGTCATTATTTGATGCCCTGAGCAATGGCAAGCCGCAGCCAAAATGGGTGAATGGTTCTTATCTCAAAATCAACAAAAACAATACAGGGCTCATCAATTTTAAACCTGAAAATATTGTACACCCTTTTACTACTACTATCGATGTTAAAGCAGATGGCAAAGGCCAGATCATCCTGTTAAAAGACACCCTGGGCAACGCTGGTTCAATAGCTATTAATGATAAGGGTTGTGTCGTATATAACTCACCATTGCGTCAGCAAATATCAGGCAACACAAAAATAGTCGATGGGAAATGGCATAAAATAACCCTTACTCATTATTACGCACACAGCGAAACCTCGCTATACTGCGACAGTACGTTCCAAGGCCACGTTGATGAGCGGATTGTATTAAAAGAACTTTCTCTGGGTGGCAAAAACGATAAAAGCATCGACATTAAAAATTGGCTATTTTATCGTTCAGGGATGAATTTAGACGAAGTTAAAGCTCTTACCAAAAATACATTGCTAAAATCAAGCCTGGAATTATATGCTCCGTTAGATGATCAACATGTTGTTTTAAAAGATGTGCTGGTTAATTTAGCGCAAAGCACTAATACATTAAGCAGGGTCAAATAGTAAGTATATATCGTCAATAAAGCATTAATGAAACGGCCATATCTTAAAAGATGTGGCCGTTTCATTTTAGCAAACAAGTATATTTTGCTACTTTGTGAACACTGATCTTTTCTCGCTAAAGAATTATGAAAAAACTCTCTATTTTATCATTGGCGATGTTTACTGCCGTGGTAACCAAGGCCCAGAATAACATGGATAAACCTACGGATCTGCCGGTAACTAATCCGTTTTTTGCGCCAAGTAAACTGCACCTGCAAGCGCCCGATTTCACTAAAATTAAAAATAGTGATTTCAAGCCCGCAATTGAAGAAGGAATACGCCAGCAAATGGCCGAGGTGCAGAAAATAGCCAATAACAAAGCGGGGCCCACTTTTGAGAATACGCTTGTCGCATTAGAAAAAAGCGGACAACTGCTCGGGCGCGCCAACCGGGTGTTTAACCTGCTCACCGGTGCTAACACTAATGCCGAGTTGCAAAAGGTCGAAGCTGAAACAGCGCCTGAATTAGCTGCCAACAGCGACGCTATATATCTTGATACCAAACTATTTAAACGTGTTGAGGCCATTTACAAAAAGCGCAATCAAATAAAGGACGCCGAGTCGCGCCGCCTGGCAATGATTTATTATCAGAACTTTACACTGGCTGGCGCATTGCTATCAGAAACTGATAAAGCAACACTTAAAAAATACAATCAGGAAGAAGCCAGCTTGCGCACCAAGTTTAACAATCAACTACTTGCCGGCACCAAGGCCGCCGGTTTATTGGTTAACGATAAAGCAGAATTAGCCGGGCTTACTAGTGCCGAGCTGGACTTTGCTGCCCAGGCGGCCGAAGCTGCTGGGCATGCGGGCAAATGGCTCATTGCCTTGCAAAATACCACACAGCAGCCTTATTTACAGCAGCTTACTAACCGGTCAACTCGCCAAAAGTTATTTGAGGCATCATATACCCGTAATGAAAAAGGCGACGCCAACGATACCCGTGCAACCATTGCCCGCATAGCGCAGATCCGTGCACTGAAAGCTAAGTTGCTGGGTTATCAAAACTACTCGGCCTGGAAATTACAGAACCAGATGGCCAAAACACCGGCGACAGTGAATAAATTTTTGGATGATATGGCTCCCGCAACCATTGCTAAAGAAAAAGAAGAGGCTGCGGACATACAAGCGGTAATTGATCAGCAAAACGGTGGCTTTAAACTACAACCCTGGGATTGGGACTTTTATGCCGAGCAGGTACGCAAAGCGCGTTTCGATTTGGACGAAAGCCAGATCAAACCATACCTGGAGATTGACAATGTTTTACGCAACGGTGTGTTTTATGCCGCCAATTTATTATACGGCTTAACCTTTAAAGAGCGAAAAGATATCCCGGTGTATCATCCCGAAGTACGCGTGTTTGATGTCTACGATAAAGACGGCTCGCTGTTAGCCCTGTTTTATTGTGACTACTTTAAACGCGACAACAAGCGAGGCGGTGCCTGGATGAGTAATATGGTAGGCCAATCGAAATTGATGGGTACTAAGCCGGTGATCTATAACGTGGGCAACTTTGCACACCCGGCTCCCGGGCAGCCCGCGTTATTAACATTTGATGAGGTGACTACCATGTTCCATGAGTTTGGGCACGCGTTGCATGGTATGTTTGCCAACCAGAAGTATCCTTTGCTGTCAGGAACGTCGACAGCGAGAGATTTCGTTGAGTTCCCGTCGCAATTCAACGAGCATTGGGCGCTCGATCCGAAAGTCTTTAAGCATTACGCCCTGCATTATAAAACGAAGGAGCCAATGCCGCAGGCACTGGTTGATAAGATCAAAAAAGCAGGCACCTTTAATCAAGGCTATAGCACCGGCGAGCTGCTGGCTGCTGACTACCTCGACCTGGCCTGGCACTCGTTAGCTGCCGATGCACCATTGATTACCGACGTTGATAAATTCGAAGCTGATGCGCTGCATAACAAGGGCGTTGACCTGCCGCAAGTACCGCCACGATACCGGTCAAGCTATTTTCAGCATATCTGGGGCAGCGGTTATGCGTCGGGCTACTATGCTTATATGTGGACATCTATGCTGGAAAATGATGCTTATTTCTGGTTTGTTGAACATGGCGGCCTAACCCGTGTCAATGGTCAGCGTTTCCGCGACATGATACTATCAAGAGGTAATACTGAAGACTTAGGCAAGCTATTCCGCGATTTCCGTGGTCATGATCCAAGCGTAGTGCCGATGATGGTGCATAGAGGATTGATTAAAAAGTAGTGATATTTTTTCATTTGCGAGCGTAGCGTGGCGCCCCCGAAGACTTAAAAGTTTATAAAAAAGTAAGGCCCCTGATGGGCAGGGGCCTTTACTAACCAATTATAAACCTAAATTATGAGAAGAGCTGTAGGAGAAGGGGTCGAACCTTCACGGAGTGGTTATTCTTATCGCTAAGAGTTTCCCATATTCTCCGCCACCGGGACAAGGAGGTGTGTCTGCCAAAAATTTCACCATCCTACAGGATTGTATTAAGTACAAAGTCCGGAGTCTTTAGTCCCGAGTCTTGACTTAAGACTTTGAACTTGAGGCTCTCGACTCGACCTTAATAGCTGTTGGGGAAGGATTCGAACCTCCACAGAGTAGTTAGCCCCCGAAAGGGTTTCCTATGATCTCTACCACCGGGACAAGGAGGTGTGTCTGCCAAAAATTTCACCACCCAACATTGTTGTTGTCAAATGTTTTAAAGAACTGGATTAAGCTTCTTAGGTCCGTTTGCTTGTTACAAACATAATAGACTTAGCAATTCCTTGCAAATATTTCAACAAAAATATTTTATTTTTATTCAAATTATAATTATACTTGTATTTCAATAAAGAAATTTAAATTTATGTCGCACAGAAAAGCTCAAAATTTAGAAATTGATAATCTTGACATTCAGATTTTATCAATATTGATGAAAAATGCCACCACTCCTTATACAGAAATTGCTAAAGAGTTAATCGTTTCGGGCGGAACAATCCATGTGCGGATGAAAAAGTTGGAGGAAATGGGGGTTATTAAAGGCGCCAGTTTAGAGGTCGATCCGCAAAAACTGGGCTATGATATCACCGCGTTTCTGGGGATATTTCTGGAAAAAGGCTCGCAGTATAACGAGGCAGTTAAACAATTAAAAGCTGTAAAAGAGATTGTAGAACTACATTATACTACCGGTAGCTACAGCATCTTCGCTAAGATCATCTGCCACGATACCGCCCACCTGCGCGAGGTATTAAATGAGCAAATTCAGGGCGTTAAAGGCATTCAGCGTACTGAAACATTTATATCATTAGAAGAAAGCATAAGGAGACAAATTACTTTGGAGTAAACTTTACTTAACACTTTATTATAATGAAGGCCTGGCGTGTGTACGCCGGGCTTTTTTGTCAAATTTACAATAATGCTATAACGTGGTGGTAATTTGGGTGCGGTATTACACCGTAAACGCCGCCAAGGCCTGCTCTATCCTATTAATAGTCTCATCCCTGCCCAATAGCGTCGCAATATCAAACACATGCGGGCCGAACTTGCCGCCAACCAGCATAATGCGGAAAGGCAGCATCACATCGCCGGGCTTGAGCGATTTTTGTTCCATCAATAATTTGAACTCGGCCTCGATATTAGCACTGGTGAAATCTTCCTGTTTATTTAATATGCTGATAAACTCGTTAAAGAAAGCCGTTTTCTCATCGCTCCATTTAGGTTTAACGGCGTTGAGGTCGTATTCGGCAGGGATCTGGAAAAAATAGGATGCCTGCTGATAGAAATCAGTTAGCAAGGTACAACGGTCCTTAATCAAATCAATGACAGTTATCAAATAAGCATCGTCTTTAACATCAATGCCTTTATCTGTTAATACCTCTTTAACTTTTGCCTTTAAGCTTTCAGCTTTCGCCTTCTTGATCCACTCGGCATTGAACCATTTAGCTTTCTCAAAATCAAATCTGGCCCCTGCTTTATTTATTCTGTCGATTGAAAACTTGTCAACTAATTCAGTGAGCGTAAATATTTCATGTCCCGAACCATCATTCCATCCCAGCATCGCCAAAAAGTTTATAAACGCCTCGGGCAAAAAGCCCATGCCGTTAAAACCCTGGCTGCCCTCCCAATCTAATGCAAATACCGGGAAGCCCAGGCGTGCGCCATCGCGCTTACTTAGCTTACCGTGGCCATCAGGTTTTAATATCAGCGGTAGGTGTGCCCATTGTGGCATCTCTGCTTTCCATCCAAGGTATTCCCACAATAATAAATGTACGGGTGCGGATGGCAGCCACTCTTCACCTCTAAAAGCATGGCTGATCTTCATCAGGTAATCATCAACCACCACAGCCAAATGGTAGGTAGGCATTCCATCGGCTTTTAATAAAACTTTATCGTCAACCTGGTTGGTTTCAAAACTAACGCGGCCGCGAATCATATCTGTAAAGCCAACAGTTTGGTCGGCAGGTACTTTTATGCGGATAACATGTGGTGTATGGTTAGCCAAAAGCTGGTCGACCTCGTGCTGCGGCAGCGACAAAGAATTACGGAGGCCATCGCGATAAACCTGACCGTACTGAAAATTAGGTATTTCTTTTCTATTTTTTTCCAGCTCTTCGGCGGTGTCAAAAGCATAGTAAGCATGGCCCTGCATCACCAGTTGCTCGGCATACTGGCGGTAAAGGCTTTTGCGCTCACTTTGTCGGTAAGGTGCGTACTGACCGGGATCAACCGGACTTTCGTCAGGTGTAATGCCGCACCAGTTAAGGCAGTCGATAATATATTGCTCTGCACCTTCAACGTAGCGGCTTTGGTCGGTATCCTCAATGCGTAAAACAAAATCGCCATTATTTTGCTTAGCGAATAAGTAATTAAACAATGCGGTACGCACACCGCCCAGGTGCAAGCCGCCGGTTGGGCTTGGTGCAAATCTTACTCTAACTTTTTTATCTGACATTGTGCAGCAAAGATAGAATTAAGGAGCAGAAAGCTAACAGGCAAAAGGTTAAAGCTTTGTCATGTTTAACTTTTGCCTTAATGAGCCGAAAGCTGAGAGGCCAAAGGTTAAGCTTATTGTATTTAATTTCTGCCTTGAGCTTTAAACTTTAAGCCCAAAAATTACGTTATTTGAAGCTGAGATGATCAACACCTTCCAAAATAAACGGCTCTGGAAATATATTTTACTTGCCTTTGCGGTAATAATTGCCAGCGGGTCTTTATTTTATACTAAGTATCTGGTACGTAATATCGCAAAAGCCGAGCGCACCCGGGCCCAACTATGGGCTCTGAGTATCAGGCAAAGTTTAACATCGGACGACAATGATTTTCTGCCCTACGTTTTGGCTGTGCGCGATAGCTCGGCAGTACCGGCAATTGTTACCGACGAAAAGGGAGATATCATAACCGTAAGGGGCCTCGACACCACTAAAACCTTTATAGAGTTACCGTCTGATATGCCTGCAGAGGCTAAAACCCCAAAATATGACCCCCAATATTTTAAGGATGAACTGGAGATCATGAAATCGCAGCACGAGCCGATAATTATTAGTTTGCCGGGATTAGGGCGCGGTAATAATTTGATCTATTATAAAGATTCGGCGCTGTTAAGTCAATTAAAGTTGTTTCCTTATGTGCAGCTGTCGGTTATTGCAGTATTTTTAACGCTGGCTTACAGTACATTTAACTCGTCGCGTAAATCTGAGCAAAACCAGGTGTGGGTAGGGTTAGCTAAAGAGACTGCCCATCAGTTAGGTACGCCCATATCCTCGCTTATGGCGTGGATAGAGTTGTTGAAAGATAAATTCAATGCCGAAGAGGACCCGCTCGTAGCCGAAATGGAAAATGACGTAAAACGCCTCGAAATAGTGGCCGACCGCTTCTCAAAGATTGGCTCGAAACCGAAACTAGAAGAGCATTCGGTTTATGAGGTAGTTAACGATTTTGTGAACTACTTTAAAATTCGCGTGAGCGCCAATATTAATTTCGAGGTTACCGGAAATAAAGATTTGGTTGCAGGCTTGAATATACCCCTGTTTGATTGGGTGATAGAGAATCTGCTTAAAAATGCGGTTAACGCTATTGAAGGTAAAGGCAGTATAAGGGTCGATGTATCTGCTAATAAGACCAGAGAATCAATCTATATCGATGTTATTGATACCGGTAAAGGCATCCCCCGTTCAAAATTTGCCACGGTATTTCAACCCGGCTATACCACCCGCCGGCGTGGTTGGGGCCTGGGCTTATCGCTCACCAAACGTATTGTGGAGAACTACCATAACGGACAAGTTTTTGTGCGTGATTCTGAATTAGGAAAAGGTACTACCTTTAGAATAGTTTTAAAAAAAATAAGACGAAATGCATAAACCAGAACCTGCAGCCTACGAGCAATTTTACAGCAAATACATTAAACTGGTAGATCAGGAACCTATCCTGGAAACCCTTGAAAAATTAAAGGCATCTACTTACCAATTATTAAGCAACCTTACCGGCGAACAAGCTAACTATGCTTATGCGCCGGAAAAATGGACCATTAAACAAGTAGCAGGACATTTAATTGATGCCGAACGCACATTTGCCTATCGCGTATTGGCTTTTTCGCGGGGACAAGTCGAACTGCCTGGTTTTGATGAGAACATTTATGTTGAACTTTCAAATTCAAATGATCGTACGATACAAGACCTGGCAACTGAGTTTAGCACAGTACGCAACGCTAACCTTTATATGCTGCGTGCCTTAACGCCTGCTCAATTGGATGCCCATGGTATTGCCAACGGTAGCCCGGTGCAGGTCAATACCATAGTTTACATTATGGCCGGGCATGAGGTGCACCATCTTAATATTTTGAAAGAACGCTATGGAATATAACAAAAGGTGAAAGTTATACCTCTTACCTTTCTGTATAAAACAGAATTCTATTTTTCGGTTTGTTTTCTGATTTCTTTACGTTGAATATGATAAGCCAGGTATAAGCCTGCACCGCCAAACAACGCAATCAGTGCAAAATAAATTGCGGTATTGTCCTGGCCTTTAGCAAACGGAAGCGTACTGTCTAAAATATAGGCTAGAAACAAACCAAGCCCCGCCCCTATCAGCAAAAGCCCCCAGGTTAGTATAGAACTAAGTGCGCCGGAGTTTTCTTCGTTTTTTCGCGGATTCATACCACGCTCAATCATGGCCATTCTTTCGCGGTTGCGTAAATAAACGATCCCAAATATCATGGCAAACATGCCTGTACATACCACCATGGGTATCATTACGCCTAAAGTTTGTGCATTCATTGTATTTAATTTTAAAGGTTAATCATTTACAATTACACCCCGTTGGTGTATTTACTGGTTATGACTACCTCATTTTAAATCAGGTTACAGCCAAATTATTTTTTTTTGTTAACTATGAGAATACCGATTATTGATTTGTTTTTATTTAGGATGTTCGAATTTGTCACATTTATGTTGATTCAAAGTAGTATTGTCAAACTTATTAAATCTAATAATTCAATAATTTCTAAATCCCGATATTTATCAAAGTGTGTAACCTAAATTAAAGTGATGTAGTCAGACAGACTATAAATGATGCAAAGCAAGCTTTCAGATATCGAACTGATCATCAAAACAATGGCGGGCGACCAATCGGCGTATGCCGACCTGGTTAAACGGCACCAACGTTTTGTGTTTACGCTGGCTCTGCGCTTTACCAAAAACCGCGAAGACGCAGAGGAAGTAGCTCAGGATTGCTTCGTTAAGGCCTATCGCTCGCTGGGTTCCTTCAAACAGCAATCAAGGTTTAGTACCTGGTTATATACTATTGTATATACTACTGCCATGACCTCGCTGCGCAAAAAAAGATTAGATACCACGTCTATAGACGACGAGAGTACGCATGTACAAGTCGAAAACACATCGTTGGGCGATGACGCTAATAATGCCGAGAACCAGTCGAGGTCTTTTTACCTTAACCAGGCTATCGGGCAGCTATCAGCTGACGACGCAACTATAATTATGCTGTTTTATAAAGGCGAGCAGTCGATAGAAGAAGTATCGCAAACCCTGGGTATCGAAGCCAACAGCGTAAAAGTAAAATTATTCAGAGCGCGCCAGCGCTTAAAAGAAAAACTGGAGCGTAATTTAAAACACGAAGTTAAAGAACTGATATGAGCAGCATTGAAGAAAAACTTTGGGAATACATAGACGGCACCTGTACACCTGCCGAGCGGGAAGCTATTGATCAACTGATAACTTGCGACGAACATTACCGGCACAAATATCAGGAGCTATTAGCCTTTAACCAGGAAATGGCAACTGATATGGAATTGGACGAACCGCCCATGGCCTTTACTTACCACGTGATGGAAACTGTCCGGACCGAATATGCCACGCAGCATCCCCTTAAAACGCGGGTAAATAAAAGCCTGATAGGTGTTATTGGCGGTTTTTTTATCGTCAGTATAATAGCCATGTTGGTGCTGGTTCTGGCCAGTTTAGATTGGTCGGCTGGGGGGCAGTTTGCATCAAACAGTACACACTTACCCGACTTTAAAAATCTGATAGGCGGCACTACTTTAAAAATATTTCTATTTTTTGATACCATATTGTTGTTGTATTTGGCAGACCGGCTTCTGCATAATGGTATTTTACACAAACAAGCGTAATGTATATTGTACACTTTGCTTCCTAAAAAGGACAATCATTTGAGCAATAAAAAGCCGTCTGGCACAAAATCACAGTTTTTTAAAAGTATCTTAAAATGCGGGTAATATTGGTATAGTAATTGCGTTAATAATTACAAGCTGGCAAACTTGCCAGTTTAATTGTGATAAGGTTTAGGTTGAATGCCCCCAAGAAGCAAGTTCGAAGGGGCATTTATTTTTAATAAAATTTAAGTATTACCATTAGCTAATTATTGGCTATATTTGATTAATGAAGTTTCTGGCAATTTTACAAATTGTGTGTTTGCTGTTTTTGTCTTCGTATATACCGACGACAAGGGCTAACACCCGCAATGTAAAACCGGATTGCTGCAAAAAGATGGAAAAGGCCGGTGCCTGCAAATCTGACAAAAAAGCAGGCGATGATTGCAACAGCCAGGGATGCAGCTTAATGTTAACTTGCAGTATATGTGGCTTTTTAATACAACAGCCGACAACACTACAGGCCACAACTTTCATTACATTGAAATCACCACTTTGCAAATATCAAATGGGTGATGCAGCCGGCTATTCCACTTCAGATTGGAAACCGCCAAAAGTTTAATAATTAATAGCAGTAATCAAATTTATTAAACATTCAATTTAAAATTCATCATGAAAAAAATAATTTTAGGCGCAGCTGTAGCAATGATCGCAGGCGCATCTGTATTTGCAAACCCAGCTGTTCCTCCTGTTAAAAAAAGCAAACAAGCTACCTGTACATCTTGCAAAAAAGCAAAATGCACAAGCAAAGCAACGTGCCCGAAAGTAACAGACAAATGCGTTTGTAATTAATAAACAATATAAAGCTGAAAGCCCTTTGCCAATGGCGAAGGGCTTTTTTTTTAGACGATCTTTGCCTTTTCGTTGACAAAAGGATTAATAAGCAAAGCAAATGATATAACCAGCATACAGCCAATAGGATTTAGCCACAAATAGGCCACCTGACCATAATATCCAAGTATGCAGATTATCACTTCAGAAATAATTGCAGCCATGAAAACCGCACTGCCTTTAACTCTTTTAACATAGAAAGCCACTACAAACACACCTAGGATAGTGCCATAGATATACGACCCCAATTGGTTAACGGCTTCTAATAAATTCCCCATTTTACCGGCATATAATGCCATGCCGACGCATACTATTCCCCAAAAAACAGTGGCCAGCCGCGACGCCAGTAAGTACTTTTTATCGGATGCTTTAGGGTTGACCGTACGTTTATATATATCAACCACGGTGGTTGACGCCAGCGAGTTTAGGGCACTGGCTGTTGAACCCATAGATGCCATTAAAACAATGGCTATCAATAAACCTATCATTCCGTGTGGTAAATAATGGGTAACAAAATTCAGGAAAACGTAATTAGTATCGTTGGTATCTGCCTGTTGGTTACTTTTTTTCATCAGGCCTATGCTTTCTTTGCGGATATCGTTTACTACGGCATCAGTCTGTTTTAAGTTAACTTGGGCTTGTGCAATTCGGGTTTTATCATGGCTGTCAAAAGCAGTAATCAATGCCTTGGCGTTTACCCTTCGTTGTTCAAAAGCACCGGTATATTTATTTTCCAGCGCGTTGTATTCACGGGCGTAAGCACTTTTTTTGACCTGCTTAACTTCATACTGGTTAAAAAACATAGGCGGGCGATTAAACTGATAAAAGGCAAAAACCAGAACGCCTATTAATAATATGCAAAACTGCATAGGTATTTTAATCAGCCCATTCATGATCAGCCCCATGCGGCTCTGCCCTACCGAACTTCCGGTTAGATACCGCCCCACCTGGCTTTGGTCGGTACCAAAATACGACAGCTGCAAAAAAAATCCGCCGATTATACCACTCCAGATATTATAACGATTAGCGGGATCAAATTTCCAGTCGATAACATTCATTCTGCCCATCTTGCCTGCCAGCTTTACTGCGTGTATAAAACCGATATGATGCGGTAGCAAAACAACCACCAGTGCTCCGGCAGCAAACATCCCCAGAAAAATAATACTCATTTGCAGTAGCTGAGTATATGATACCGCTTTGGTACCGCCCAGTACAGTATAAAAGGTAACCAGGCCACCAATAAATAGAGTGGTATAAATAGTATTAATATTTAAGATAATAGACAGAATAATAGCCGGCGCATAAATAGCGATGCCGGTTGACAGTCCGCGTTGTATCAGGAACAACATGGACGTTAAGGCGCGGGTTTTGAGGTCAAAGCGCTGTTCAAGGAACTCATAAGCAGTATAGACTTTAAGCCTGTGGAATATCGGGACAAAAGTGATACACAACACAATCATCGCCAGCGGCAAACCGAAATAAAACTGCACAAAGCGCATCCCATCGCTATATGCCTGCCCCGGCGCCGACAAAAACGTGATGGCGCTGGCTTGTGTAGCCATAACCGAAAAACCTATATGGTACCAGGATAAAGAGCGGCCGCCCACCAAAAACTGATCGATATTTTTATTACTACCGCTTTTCCAAAGCCCATAAACTACAATGAGTAGTATAGTAGCGCCAAGAACGATCCAGTCGGTTAAGCTCATTTAAAATAAAGGGTAATGAGCCAGAAAATGATAATTAAAAAAACCAGCCATGCGGCAACAACGCCGTAAAACTGGTTCCAGTTACGTATAAATGAAGGTAGCTCTGAATCAGGCTTCTTCACTGCTTCTAGCCAATACGGTTACGAAGAAGGCTGCAGTTAAAAATCCTAAAATGGCACCAATGATAACCCATTTAAAACCAACATTGATAACAGCACCAACAAAAGCGCCGCTTAAAATAGCCACCAGGTAATAAATATAGTTTAAGTCTTTATCTGATTGTTGTTTCATGATCTTGTTATGTAGTACGTGCAAAAGTAATTTATTATATGATGTGTAGCAATAGTTTAATGGTAAATGTTGAATTGTTTTTAAAGACGGACTTAATTATCACGCTGTTGAACAATAGCAAATTAAAAAAGCCGCTTAGAATTAACTAAGCGGCTCACAATTAACGGATGGTTTCGCCATCCTTCACCTCATCATTGGCATTGTTGAGTATCTTATCGCCAGGCGTTTAATTGCTGAAAACTTTGAGCCTTGCCTATTGAATCGGCAGCAGCGCCAGCACTTTGGGTGACAGTAATTACCAACGCCTTTACAATTAAGGAGCGGGCTGCTGTGCAATAGTTTAAAAATAAAAATGAAATGACAGGGGGATGATCACGCTGTCGGGCAATCATGTAAATTAGACCAGCAAAGGGCGATTTAAATGGTAAGCTTGCCGCCAAGCAGATACAATGGTTGCGGCGGATGCAGATTATAAAGTATGGCAGCTAAGGCGCTATGTGTTCCGGTTTGGGCTGATTTAAAAAGACGCGGTAAAAAAACATTCAGTGCAAAGGCTAACAGTGCTATGACCGGTAACACCGGATCAGCCAGTTTTTTGCTGATACCCGCCATGCCAAACTCCCTATTCTCTGAAAACCCAAGCACATGTTTGCTGAATGATTTTACCAGAATATTAGGTGTGCAATGATGCAGTGCCTGAAAATAATGCTGATGTCGCAAATTAAAACCTACAAACGGCTTAGCCACAAACATGAGCAGCGCTAAGAGCAAAAGGAATTCAAATTTCGATTTCGGCATTTGAGTTAAACAATTCACTCAAAAGTGATAATGATATGGTTAATAAATAAATATGTAACGGAAAATTTGCATTAAAACTTGTATATACAATAAACTTTCTATTTCGGCCTGCTTAACAAATTGACAAACAACCTGTACGCCCCTGCAACCCCGGCCGGCAACTCCCTGAAGAAATCGAGCGACGTGTAGGCAAACCGGCCTTTACCGTAATCGCATACGATCAATGAGCCCGGGTTTTGTTTTTCGCCAGGGTCGGCCATGCTTAATATTTTATGGTATTGATTGTCAATATTATTTACAAAGTAAAGGCCGCGCTCCTGTATCCACCCGTCAAAGTCAGCGTCAGTAATTTTATTAGGATAATTCAGTACCGGGCTTTGCGGCTCCAGGAAAGTAACTTTAGCATTCTCGTCAGTAACACGTTCATTGACTATTTTAAATGGATAAGGGCCAATCTTGTTCAGCACCAGTGGTTGATACACATTATATTGTACCACCATATTGCCTCCATTATTTACGTACTCCATGAGCTTAGGCTGCTCAACCACCAGTCGCCGGTTAACGTTGTAAGCCCGCACACCTACTACAATGGCATCATAACTTGAAAGATCGGTATTCATGATGTCGCTCTCGGTCAATTGATGTACTTCGTATCCCACCTGGGTTAAAGCTTCTGGTACCATATCACCTGCTCCGGCTATGTAACCCACCTTTTTACCGGCAGTTTTAAGGTCGATGTTGATCAGCTTAGCCTCAGCAGGTGGAAACAGGGTAATTGCAGGGATATGTTCATAAGTAATTCGCTGTATCCCCATTGACCATTCTTTACCGCCTGTAGTAACCACCGCTTTCAAAATATCTGTGTGCGGTTTGGTGCTGGTAGGTACTACTGTAAATGTCTCCACCCATTCGGTACCCTTAGCTTTATTAGCAAAGGTGATTTTTTCGGGACTGACCTTCCAGCCTGATGGCGCCTGTAAACCGATGCTGCCGGTGGCATTAGTGAAGCTTTGCAGCTTTACTTGTACAGTTTGCGGCTGTTGCGTGCTAAAAATATAATCTTTGCTTAGGATATTAGCTGTAACCGGCGGGGCCACTACAACCGGCGCATAGATCTCTCCTTTGGCAGGGTCCACGTATTTATACATGATCTTGCGTTCGTAAGTAACTTTCTTCCCACCCATATTATAGGAAAACCATATACGCGGATAGTCAGGATTTTCCGGATTACCAGCCAGTGTGTCATTGGCCAGCGTATAAGTACCCAAACTATGCGGACTAACCAGCCAGTAAGGCTGCGTCAATTTAGCTTCGATCTTACCGGCGCCTTTGTTGAGGGTGTCGCGTAACAATTCGCCGGGTTTAAAGGCATGTCCGAGCCTGTCCTCATAAATGTTTGAATATTTAGGTGTAGAGCGGACTTCAAATTGTGGGATAGGCAGCAAGTAAGGCGTATACAGTTGTGAGATGATGCCAATGCTGTCGCCTACGGCGTAAGTTGGCTCCATGGCATACGACTCAAACCATAGTCCGCCACACGCAGCAATCAGGTCTTTAAGTTCCCTGGATTTTTGGGTGCGCCAGTAAGTGTCTTTTATAGCGCCAACCCGGGCCAAGACATCAATCAATGCAGGCACCGAGTTCTGCGGATTTTCCCGGTCGAAGTTTTTTTTGATATAATTAATCTGTTCGGCTATCGGCTCGCCACCGGTTACACGGGTCCAGGTTGTGTTAACGCCGTACATCAGGCTATCTTTGGGCGCATCGCCCAAAATGGTTTTAAAATATTCTAAAGCCCGGCCGCGTTGTTTAGCGGTACCAAAGCCCTGTGTTTTATGATTAGAACGGCTATCGGCAGCTACCTCGCCGTACCCTTTACCGATGGTTGAATTATAAACCCCTATATCAATTTTAAACTGGTTAGCGGCGGTAGTATTTGTCGAACCAAAACTAAACGTGTTCCACAATAAACGTTTAGCCTGCCAGGTTTGCACATATTTTAATTGCTCAGGGAAACGTTTCGGGTCGGCAGCTGCGGCAAAGGCCTCTTGTGCAATAATAGCAGACGAGGTATGATGACCATGCCCACCCTCGCCCGTAGTAGGGAAACGGCAAATGATCACATCGGGCCTGAACTTGCGGATCACCCAAACGGCATCGCCCAATACTTTTTCATGATCCCATATTTTCAAAGTTTCGTCCGGTCCTTTTGAAAAACCAAAGTCATTAGCGCGGCTAAAAAATTGCTCGGCCCCGTCTACACGGCGGGCTGCCAAAAGCTCCTGTGTACGTATCAGCCCTAAAAGTTCGCCCTGCTCATTACCAATAAGGTTTTGGCCACCATCGCCACGGGTTAATGACAGGTAACCGGTACGATAATGCTTCTCTTGCGCCAGGTAGGCTAAAAGGCGGGTATTCTCGTCGTCCGGGTGTGCCGCTACGTAAAGTACGCTGCCCAATACATTTAATTTGTTTAAGCTTTGCTGAATGGTTACTAAATCAGCAGGCGGAGCGGTTTGTGAAAAAGCCCGACTAACAATAAGTGAAATTGCGGCAAGTAGGATGATACGCTTCATAGCCAAAGATATTAAAAGATCGGGAGTTGAATGATGGCCCTGATTGGGGGCAGGTAAAATTTTGGTGATAAACAACACTATTGTGATCCACGGCGAATGTGTATCAATTTGAATCATTTGGATCACCCGTTAGCTATAACATTTTGTAAACCAACGAATTATATTTTCAAGCCTGAATTAATGGATCACTTTGGATCACTTTTAATGACTTTTAAGTCTTTTTCTGGATCATGACCCGTGATCTATCTTCGCCGGGCGCTCAATTATCACTTGTAACATCCCTACACCCTTTGTCCAATTCCTGTCATTTCAATCGTCAAACAAACAAAGATTTAAGGCCACTGTTAAAAATTAGTTAATCGATTGATTAATTTTTAACACTGATAATCAATTGGTTATAAAGTTAACAAAAAAATAATTTTACTTTAATCAATCGTTTGATTAATTTTGTGGCGTTAAAAATATGGATAAAGATAAAATTGATAAAAAAGACCACATTCTGGATGTAGCCGAGCGCGTATTTTCAGAAAAAGGTTTTGACGGCGCATCAACCCGATTGATATCAGGTGAGGCCGGTGTTAATATGGCCATGCTCAATTACTATTTCGGATCGAAAGAAGGATTGTTCCTGGCAGTGTTTCAACGTAAGATCGCATCTTTTCAAATCATCCTGCAAAACCTGGGCAATGACGAAAGTATTAGCGCCTGGACCAAGATGGAGCAATACATTGAACTGTATGGCGATAAAGTGGTTACTAATAATTGTTTCCAAAAACTTTTATATCAGGAAATGGGTATGAATAGAGGGAACGATCTGTCTGATAAGCTGCGTGATATGTTGCTAAAAAACGTCGGTACGCTTGACAAAATACTTCGCGAGGGCATTGCCAATGGCGAGTTTAAAAAAGACATCGATATCTCCATGGTAATAGCCGCCCTTTACGGTACCAAAAACTATATTCTAAATACGCCTATAATGGCAAAACCCCTGCTGGGTTATGACATTACTGACGAAAAGATGATAGAAACAAAACTGAAGCCGCAGATCAAAAGCTTCATGAAAAATCTACTAAAAGCATACCTGTTCAACTAACAACTATGAATATACAATTTAATACATCCCACAAATTACATCTCTGCAAAATACCGGTTTTAGCCGTCGCGCTATCGCTGTTGTTGATGTCGTTAATATCAAACAGAGCTTCCGCTCAGGACAGAACCATCACGTTAGACGAGGCAGTTAAACTTGGTATTGCCAACAGTAAGGTTTTAAAACTATCGCAATCAAAAATTGACGAAGCGGTTTCGCAATACAACCAGGTAAGAGACAACGTATTACCTACCGGCTCAGTAAGCTTTGCTTATAACCGTGCCGAAATTCCGTACAACCATCTGGCATTTGGCGAAAACGGCATTAACCTGCCCAAAAGTGCAAACGCTTATTTAGGTATAGCATCTTTAAACGAAACCATTTTTGCAGGCGGTAAATTTAAGTACGCGCAAGAGTCGAACAAACTGTTGATCAGTATTTCGCGTTTAGACGCCGATAAAGACCGCGACCAGATTACTTACCAGATCATCAATGCCTATTACAACCTGTATAAAGTGCTGCAAAGCCAAAAGGTAGTTAAACAAAACCTGGAAACTATTGACGCGCAGATACACCAGTCGCAACGATTTTTTGAACAAGGCCTGGTTACCAAGAACGACGTATTACAGTTTCAGCTGCAGCGCTCAAATGTTGAGCTAACCGGCATCGATCTGGAAAACAACCGCAAGGTGATCAACTATGATTTGAATATTTTATTAGGACTTCCTGAAAGCACTCAATTAAATATCAATCAGATCACTGAAGCCAACAGAGAGCTTGGTGCGATGAACAACTACATTGACACCGCACTTAACTATCGTCAGGAATTAAAACAGCTTGATCTGCGTGGTAAATATGCCGAAACCAACATCAAAACCATCAATGCCAATACCAAGCCTACCCTGGCGGCATCAGTAGGTGGTTATTATGTTGACGCCTCTGGCAACCCAATACCTAAGATCGGTAATTTTATTACCCCGGTAACCCTGGGCCTGACTGCATCATGGAAATTCAGTTCATTATGGACCAACAAAAACAAAATATCTGAAGCACGCATTCAACGCGATGAGGTAGAAATTAACAAAGGCATCACTTTAGATAATATCAGAAACGAAGTGAACCAAAATTACCATGCTTACCAGACCGCTTTAGATAAGATCAGACTTTTACAGACTTCTATTGAGCAAGCCGGCGAAAATAATAATATACTGGCCTCAAAATACAAAAGCAACATCGCGTCGGCAACGGACAGAGCCGATGCCGAGACCCTACTCTACCAGGCACAAATAAATCTTGAATTGGCTAAAGCCGATGCCGGATTAGCGTACTACACCCTACTGAAATCAACCGGAAAACTTAACAAATAATAACACAACACAATAATAAAATGGCAAAGCAAGACACACACGAAACACCCGCAAAAAAAACCAACAAAGTACTTCCTATTATTTTAGGTATACTGCTTTTAGCGGGAGCTATATTTGGTGTAAAAGAATATATATACTACAGTAAACACGTTGATACTGACGATGCTCAGGTTGACGGCGACATAAGCCCTGTAGTTGCACGCGTTGGCGGTTATGTTGACAGTATTTTCTTTGAGGAGAACATGCACGTTAACAAAGGCCAGGTCCTGGTTAAAATTGACCCACGCGATTACAAAGTAAAATTGGAGCAAGCCCTGGCTGCACAAGTTGGTGCCAGCGCAGGCGTAAACGTTGGCCAATCGCAAATATCTGCCACCGCTTCAAATTCGGCAGTGGCTAAAGCAGGTGTTGTATCGGCGCAAGCCCGGTATGACAAGGTAGCCAAAGATTACGAGCGCTTTGCCAACCTGGTAAAAGACGGCTCAATTACTCAACAACAGTTTGATCAGGCTAAATCTGATCTTCAGGTGGCTCAGGCTAACCTGGCGGCTGCTAAAGATCAGTACAGAGCCGCTTTACAACAAGTAGGTACTACCCGCGATCAGTTAAAAGTTACCAATACCGGTGTTAACCAACGCCAGGTTGATGTTGACTATGCCAAACTGCAATTAAGCTACACTGAAGTTAAAGCCCCTGCAAGTGGTATCGCGTCTAAAAAGAATGTTCAAATAGGCCAGTTGGTACAAGCCGGACAGACCTTATTCTCGATTGTTAACGATAACAGCCTGTATATCACTGCCAACTTTAAAGAAACACAGTTAGAGAAAATCAAAAATGGTTTAAAAGTTGAAATTGAGGTTGATGCTTATCCTGACACGAAAGTTGAAGGTACCGTTTACAATTTCTCGCCTGCTACAGGTGCTAAATTTTCGCTATTACCTCCGGATAATGCAACAGGTAACTACGTAAAAGTGGTACAACGTATCCCGGTTAAAATTAAGATCAACGCTCCAAAAGAAGTGTTGGATAAATTACGCCCCGGTATGAGCGTGAACGTATCTGTAATTACTCAAGATTAATTGCAGTCTTGAGCCTTAAGTCGGGAGTCTTAATTCTTTAGTCGAGCTTTAATATTTAAGGCCCCGGGCTAAGTACCAAAGGCTTCAGACTAAGGATTAACAAACTTATAACATCAATCAAAAATGGCTGAAACTGGCTTTAAAAAATGGATCATTACCATCACGGTTATCGTGGCTTCATTGCTGGAGCTTATCGATACTACGATTGTAAACGTATCCCTGCCTACCATACAAGGTAACCTGGGTGCAACCCTCGAGGATGTGGCCTGGGTGGTTACCGGTTATGCGGTAGCAAACGTAATTATATTGCCCATGTCGGGCTGGTTGGGCAGCCGCTTCGGGCGTAAACAATATTTTATATCATCTATTGTCGTATTTACCATTGCCTCTTTTCTGTGTGGTAACGCAACAGGTTTAGATGAACTGGTGCTGTTCAGGATTCTGCAAGGTTTAGCTGGCGGTGGTTTGATATCAACCTCGCAGGCTATATTAGTTGAAACCTGGCCGCGCGAACAGATTGGCACTGCTACGGCATTATTTGGTTTAGGTGCGGTTGTTGGCCCTACCGTGGGTCCTACCATAGGTGGTTATATTACTGACCACTTTTCGTGGCGCTGGATATTTTATGTAAACATTCCGGTTGGTGCATTGGCTGCATTTTGTGCCTATACATTCATCCACGAAACACCTAAGGATGCCAAGGGTAAACCCATCGACTGGTGGGGCATCGCCCTGCTGGCTATCTCTGTAGGTAGTTTGCAAACAATATTGGAAAAAGGCGAGTCTGAAGATTGGTTTGCCAAGACCTATATACTGGTGCTAACCATCACCGCTATATTGGGTGTACTGCTGTTCATCTGGCGCGAAATGAGTATCGACTATCCTATTGTAAACTTTAGCATCCTGCGTCACCGCAGCTTTTCGGTGGGTATGTTTACCTCATTTGTGTTAGGCTTCGGTTTGTACGGATCTGTATTTGTGTTCCCTGTATTTTGTCAGAACCTGCTGGGTTTCTCGGCACAGCAAACCGGCGAACTGCTATTCCCTGGTGGGTTGTGTACCATTGTGATGATGCCTTTTATAGGTAAGATGTTGAATAGAGGTATCCCTGCGCAATTTATGGCTACTGCGGGTATGTTCCTGTTCTTCGTGTTTACAACCATGCTGAGCAATTCAACCCTGGGTACCGGGCAGAAAGACGTACTGATACCATTACTGATCAGGGGCGTCGGCATGGCCTTATTATTCGTGCCGTTAACCACCCTTGCCATTGCCGACCTGAAGGGCCCGGAGTTGGGCCAGGGTACCGGTTTAAATAATATGATGCGCCAGTTGGGCGGTTCATTCGGTATTGCGGTATTGACTACCATTATTCACCTTCGCACGGCGGTACACCGCAGTAACTTGTTAACTAATATCAACCCGTATAACAACGCTTTTAACGAACGTTTGCATATGTTAGAACAGGCGTTTCTGGCCAAAGGCAAATCGGCTATTGACGCCCTGCATATGGCTTACGCCGCTATTGAAGGGGCGGTTGTAAGGCAATCGCTGCTTTTAACTTATGACGATGCCTATTATATATCGGGGTTGGTAATGTTGTTTTCAATACCATTGCTGTATCTGCAACCATTTAAAAAGAATGTTAAAGTGCCAACCGATGTGCACTAAAAAACAAAAGCCGTTCCCCGAAAAGAGGAACGGCTTTCTTTTTTCACAAAAAAATTAACAATTAAATTTTTGGTATTGCTTCTCTCACTTGGGGCTATCTTCACAACAAAAGCGCTCCCGGCAGTACCTGTTTAAATCTTAGGCATAAATTTAGGGGTTTTTAATTTACAATACCTAACTTAATTTGCCTTAAATGAAAATTAAATGAATTTTTCTTCAGTTAAGCAGGTCAAACCAATTTCAATCTCATTTCATAACACGTAAATAGCTGACAAAACATAGCTGTTTTTTTATATTTGACCAATGGGAATACTACATGAGCTGCAAGCCTGGTGGCAACAACAATCTCTGTGGGAGATAATTGGGGTTATTACCGGCTTACTGTGTGTATACCTGGCTGCCAAAAACATTATCTGGAACTGGCCCTTCGCTATTATTAGCGTAACCATTTACATCTTTATTTTTTACGAAAAAAACCTGTTTGCCGATATGGGCCTGCAGTTTTATTTTTTAGCAACAAACATATATGGCTGGTATTTTTGGAGCAAGACAGCTCTGACTGAAAATAAGAAGCCCGTAAAGCGCATCACCCGAAAGGAGACTGGCATATCAGTTTTAGCAACGGCCCTGTTTACGTTTTTCCTGGGATCTGTATTGAAATATACTACCGCCTCTTTTCCCTATTTGGATAGCTTTTGTACAGCTTGCAGCCTTGTAGCACAGGTTTTGCTGGCCCGAAAAGTGGTTGAGAATTGGTTGATCTGGATTTTTGTTGATACCATTTATGTAGGAATTTATCTAGCAAAAGAACTTGATGCAACCGCCGTTATGTATGCTATCTACATCCCCATAGCATTGCTGGGCTACCTGGATTGGAAAAAAGACTGGCGCAAACAAATAGCTTACCCTCATAACACTGATGTTAATGAATAATCCCATCAAGATCGCCGTAGTAGGGCCTGAATCAACGGGCAAATCAACAATGTCAGCTTTTTTAGCCGATCATTACCATACGGTGTGGGTACCTGAATATGCCCGCGGGTATTGCGAGAAGCTAACCGAACCGCCTACCTGGCAGGATGAGATCAATATGTTTTACGGTCAGATAGCACTTGAAAAGGAACTGCTTCCTCAAGCCAATAAGATCCTGATCTGCGATACCACTTTCATCACTGTAAAAATATGGAGCGATGAAATATTTGGTAAAAGCCCCCGGGAGGTATTGGACGCCCTGCCACATTATCAATACGACTTATACTTACTACTCGACATAGATCTGCCCTGGGAGGATGATCCTCTTCGCGATTTCCCCCACATGCGCGAGCACTTTATGCAGGTATGGCATGATGAGTTAAAAGCATTGCATGCTAACTATGTTGTCATCAGCGGTGCCGGGCAAGATCGGTATGAAAGTGCGGTGAAAGTAATTGATGATTTTGTGGCAGGTCGGGCAGAGTTAATCTGATTTTTTGTTGCGGGCGCAGCGAAGGTCTACCGTGAGATTAAGCCGGGTTTGCAGATTCTTCGCCACGATCAGTACAACAAACGGAGAATTAAAACACCCGGCAAAACAATCCCTTCAAATACTCACCTTCCGGAAATGACGAGCGTATAGGGTGATCTTCGGGCTGGCAGAACTGGCTGATAAACTGTACTTGCTTACCCGCATCCAACGCGGCCCAGGCTAACACCTGTTTAAAGGTATCCAGATCCATGGCGCCCGAACAGGAGAACGTGGCCAGTAAGCCGCCTTTATTAAGCAATAACATGCCAATGCGGTTTAGGTCTTTATAAGCCCGCGACGCCCTATCCAGCGCCGAACGCGAGGGGGCGTATTTAGGTGGGTCTAATACAATTATATCGAACGTCTCGCCGGCATCTTTGAAAGCGCGCAGCTGTTTATTTACGTCAGACTGTATGGCGCGATGCTTACCTGCGTCTAACTTATTAAGTTGGATATTTTCTTTTAATGTTTCAATAGCCAGCGCCGAGCTATCTACACTGGTAACAGAGGCGGCACCATTGTACAACGCGTTCAATGTAAAACCGCCTGTATAACTAAAGCAATCGAGCACCTTTTTGTCTTTGGCATGAGCTGCAACTTTACGACGGTTGTCGCGCTGATCGCAATAGAAGCCTGATTTCTGGCCTTCGGCTATATTGATATTGTAGAGCAGCCCGTTTTCTTTTACTTCGACAGATGCAGGCGGGTTATCACCAAACAGAACCACATTCTCGGTATCCATACCCTCATGCTGTCGCGACGAGGCATCACTCTTGTCAAAAATGCTTTTCGGATTAAGTAACCGGCGCAACTCGTCAATGATCACCGGCATCATCTTCTCAATGCCTGAAGTCAAAACCTGTACCGCCAAATGCTCGGCATACCGGTCGACGATCAATCCGGGCAGATAATCAGATTCACTAAAGATCAACCGGCAGGTATTGGTGTCGCCGGTACTCAAAATATCGTTACGGCCGGCAACAGCTTCAGCAACTTTGATGCGAAACCAGCCCTCGTCAACCTCGGTATTTTCATCCCATTCTAAAAGTCGCAGCGCTACACGCGATTGATCGTTATAAAAACCATAGGCTAAGAAATCGCCTCCGGCATTTACCAGTCGCACAATATCACCATTAGCCGGCTTGCCTTTAACGCGCTCAATTGCTCCCGAAAAAACCCACGGATGGCGTTGATGCACTGCTTTCTCCTTACCCTTTTTTAGTATTACGTCAATCATGAGGGCAAAGGTAGTAGGTTTTTGGTTATAAAGGGTTTCATTTATATGTCATTGCGCGGGAGTGAAACGACGTGGCGACCGCGAACTTGCGACAATTTATAAACAAAAAACCCGGCTCATCGCCGGGTTCTTCTTATTCGTTACTTTCAGCAGCTTATTCGTCTACCGAAAATGTATTGTTAAATCTGGTTCCGTCAGGATAGTAACCCCCAATGGTAAGCATACCGTTTCTTAGATTGGTAATTGCTTTATCAATGTCGTTAACATTGTTTATTGGCTGTTTATTAATGCTGGTAATGACAGTACCTGATGGCAGGTCGGCCTGATCAAAGATACCACCCTCGCGCACTTGAGTCACCACAACACCATTAGTTACACGGAACTTAGCTTTCTGACTTTGAGTTAAAGGCATAAAGCTTGCACCCAGTTTATTATATAACTCGGTTGCTGATCTTGGAACCGAAGCGGTACGGGTACCAGTAGCGTTTTCAGGTTTCAAAGTTACAGTAACATTCTTTTCAGCGTTACCACGCAAAACAGTCAGGTTAATTTTATCGCCGGGTTGTAAGCGTGCAACACGTTCTTGTAAGTCAGACGACTCATAAACAGTGGTACCTTCAACTTTAGTAATAATATCGCCTTCTTTTAAACCTGCAGCTGCACCGCCGCTGTTAGGTAAAACGCCGGTAATGTATAAACCATTGGTTTTGTCAGTATTTATCCCCGGGGTCTTGTAGGCTTCGCTCAGGTCGGCAAAGCTAACACCTATCATACCGCGTTTAACGGCACCATACTTTTTAATATCGTTTAATACCTTTTTAGCCAGGTTGATAGGGATGGCAAAACCATAACCTTCGTATGAACCGGTGTGTGATGCAATAGCAGAGTTGATACCAATCAATTCGCCTTTAGTATTTACCAAAGCGCCACCGCTGTTACCAGGATTGATAGCTGCATCGGTTTGGATAAATGACTCAATTCCGGTTCTAACCTTTGGCTCGTTTGACATACGTGTCGGGCCAAATGGATTGTCATCGCTGTTATCTTCTGAACCAATGATGCCGATACCACGACCTTTAGCACTAACTATACCCGCAGTGACGGTTGATGTCAGGTTAAAAGGGTTACCTACTGCTAACACCCATTCGCCTACTTTAGCCTCATCAGAGTTGCCTAATTTTACGATAGGTAGATTTTCAGCATCGATTTTAATCAGAGCCAGGTCAGTATTTGGGTCTGTACCGATAACTTTAGCTTTAAAACGGCGGTGGTCATTAGTAGTGATCTCAATTTTATCAGCTTTAGACACAACGTGATTGTTGGTTACGATATAGCCATCCGGCGAGATAATTACACCCGAACCTGATGCCATTTGCGGTTGGCTGCGCTGTGGCATACGCTGACCAAACATATCGCCGAACATACGCTCAAACTCGCTCTGGCGCGGGTCTGACGAACTTGAGTAAGTAGTACGGATATAAACTACCGCCGGGGTTACCGCTGCAGCTGCCTGCGTAAAATCAACCTCTCCGGCCGACGACACAATGTTAGGCGTCATACGGTTACTTGCATAGTATACTTGTTGCTTTTCATCAAAGCCCATGTTATCAGCATACTTATTCTCAATCACTTTGTAGGTACCCAGTGCCATTGCACCGCCTACAAATGCTGTTAATAATGTTAAACCAATTCTTTTCATATTATATATTCTTATTTAATTCTGTTTGATAATTGCTAATTTTGGTATTCAAATTTAATACCATATAGACGGTATAAACAACAGTAAGTTATAGCAACTTGTGTTAAAAAATGTTAAAGTTGGGTCTTCGGCTTTTGATATTTGGCCCCTGGTTTGACTAACATCAACTGCTTAATATACAAAATCGTGAAAATACATTTCTACAAATACCAGGGCGCAGGTAATGATTTTATTTTGGTTGACAACCGAGAAATCACTGTAAATCACCACAATGCGAAGATGATAGCCGGTTTATGCGATCGCCGTTTTGGTATTGGTGCCGATGGTATTATGTTCCTTCAAAATAAAGATGGCTACGATTTTGAAATGGTTTACTACAATGCCGATGGCCAGCCAAGCAGCATGTGCGGCAATGGCGGACGCTGTATTGTGGCTTTTGCCAAATTTTTAGGCATAATCGACGCTGAAACAGATTTTTTGGCAGTAGACGGCCCGCATCATGCCAAAATTTCAGCAACCGGCGACTGGGTAAGCCTGCAAATGATCGATGTAGCCGATATCCATAAAGACGAAGAGGCTTATGTATTGAACACCGGCTCTCCGCATTATGTAGCTTTTGCTACCGATCTGGCCAATAAAAATGTATATGCCGATGGTTATGCCGTCCGTAATAATGATACTTATAAAGCCAACGGCATCAACGTAAATTTTGTGGAACCATCGCGCGAGGGCTATTTTGTACGCACCTTTGAGCGCGGCGTCGAGGACGAAACCTACGCTTGCGGAACTGGCGTAACTGCCGTCGCCCTGGCCATGGCCAAACACCATAACCAAACCGGCAGTATTCAAACTCCGATAAAAGTATTAGGCGGCGATTTGAATATTCGGTTTAATTATGATGGTAATCGCTTTAGCGATATTTTCCTGGAAGGGCCGGCTAAGCTGGTTTTTGAAGGGGATGTTGAGATAGGCGATTAGAGATTGGAGATGCCCCTTCGTTATTAACATCTTCTGCTGTTAATAATTATTTAACAGTATTCGTTTCCAATTCAAACAAATTCTGTTTACGTTTGAATTTTTTCTGTCGTAGCTTCTCTTAAATTTTTCTCTGAAGCTAATGTTACGTGTAGATAGTTCAAAGCCTTGTCAAATAATTTATGCCATAGCCCGGCATGAGTACCTGGGCTATGTTATTGAGCCGCACGTAGTTCAGCTAAATCCCAATGGCGAATTCTCTTTAACCCATCAGCGACTATTCTCAAATACTGCTACCGAGTTTGCAAACTGCCTTGATGAAACGGGCATTAAGCTCATTAAACTTTTAGAAGAGATTGAGCAGGGCAACGTCATTAAAAAGTTCTACAAAAAGCCAATTCGCCCATCTGAGTTTTTTGCCCGGATATTTACCGACCAACTTTTCGAAACCATCCGCCCGAAAATAGAAAAGCGCATGGCCGAGGCGTTGAACCTGTTGAGCGACAGGCAGGTGTACCTGATGAGTAAAGAGGGCTATCCTGCCGAGCGTAAACTCAACATTGCAGGAGAACCGGCGTCGGTGCTGTTTCATTTCCGCCGTAATGAGGAAGAGATCCGCTATTTTCCTACCATCAAATACCAGGGCATGCGTATTGAATTTATGTTCAAAAATGCCGAGATCATTTGCAATCAGCCGGCCTGGATGCTCATGGATGATACGCTTTACCATTTCGACAAGGAGATTGAAGGTAAAAAGCTTGTGCCTTTCCTGAATAAACGGTATATCGCCATACCGAAATCATCGGAGCAATCATACTTTGAAAAATTTGTAGCGCCACTAATAGAAAAGCACAACGTTTACGCCGAAGGTTTTACCATTGATACCGAAAAGCATGAGGCTATTCCCATGCTTAAACCTATATATGTTGATGGTGGCACATCGCAACTACAGTTGTACTTTAAATATGCAGGTTATATCTTTCCGTATGGCGATGGCCGTCATATCTCGGTACGCATGGAACGCCGCGGCGATGATTATACCTTCCATCGCATTAAACGGTCTGTAGCCTGGGAAAAAGGCAAACTAAATCAATTAGAAGCATGGGGACTAAAAACGGCGTCTTCGTTGTTTCAAAACCTGGAAGTGGTTCATAACGAAGATGATACTAATCAGGCATTCTCAATATTTGAATGGCTAAACCAGCACCATGATGAGCTGAAGCGCGAAGGCTTCGAGATAGAGCAACCCGAAGGTCAGAAACGCTATGTATTTGGTACCAGCAAGATCGACCTGGAGGTTAGAGAAGATAACGACTGGTTTGATATTAATGCCTTTGTTTATTTTGGTCCCTATAAGATTCCTTTTATCCAGTTAAAAAACCATATCCTCAATCATAAAAAGGAATTTACCCTGCCTTCAGGCGAGATTGCAGTAATACCTGAGCAATGGTTTTCGCAATACGGCAACCTGCTGCACTTCAGCGAATCCGGCGACCAGATCAAGTTGCGCCGCCATCACCTGGGGCTGGTAAACGACCTTGGTAACGGCGAAATGGCTGAGGTAACCATGAATCGTAAACTTCAAAAGCTGATGGACTTTGACGAGCTGGAAGATGTGGCCCGGCCAAGCCACTTCTCGGGTAGTTTAAGACCTTATCAGCAGGCAGGTTATAACTGGTTCCACTTTTTAAAACACTTTCATTTTGGTGGCTGCCTGGCCGATGACATGGGTTTGGGCAAAACCATACAAACCCTGGCACTGCTGCAGAAACATAAAGAAGTAACCGAGGCCGACGGTGGAAAAAACACCTCGCTGGTTATCATGCCTACATCGCTTATTTATAACTGGCTTAACGAAGCTAAAAAGTTTGCCCCCAAACTGCGGTTGATGGTACATACCGGCACTTTCCGTTATAAATCGGCAGAAGTGTTTGCCAATTATGATGTGGTGATTACTACCTATGGTATTACCCGCATCGACGTAGAGCTGTTAAAAAATTATTTCTTCGAGTACGTGATACTCGACGAGAGCCAGAACATTAAAAACCCTGCGTCTAAGTCCTATCAATCGGTTAAGCAGTTAAAATCGCGTTATAAACTGATACTAAGCGGCACGCCGGTAGAGAATTCTGTTAATGACCTGTGGACACAAATGTCGTTCATTAACCCCGGCTTGTTGGGGACACAGCAATACTTTGTTAATGAGTTTGTAACGCCTATTGAAAAGAAAAAGGACGAAGAAAAAGCCCGCAAACTACAGGCACTGATCAAACCTTTTGTATTGCGCCGTACCAAAGAACAGGTAGCTACTGAGCTGCCGCCCAAAACAGAAAACCTGTTTTACTGCCAGATGAGCGAAGAACAAGCATCAGTTTATGAAGAAGTGAAGTCAGAATACCGCAATGAGTTACTGCGCAGCCTGGAGGATGGCACGTTTGCCAAAACCCAGATACAGGTATTACAGGGCTTGACCAAGCTACGGCAGATAGCCAATCATCCGTACATGATCGACCAAAATTATGAGGGCGATTCGGGCAAGTTTGAAAACGTTACCCATACGCTGAATACGGTGCTGGACGGCGGACACAAAGTTTTGATCTTCTCGCAATTTGTGAAGCAGTTGAGCATTTACCGTAATTATTTTGAGGAGCAAAAGATCCCTTATGTTTACCTGGATGGTGCAACCCAAAACCGGGGCGATGTGGTAAAACAGTTCCAGGAGGACAAGAACACTCGCGTGTTCCTGATCTCTATAAAGGCAGGCGGTGTAGGCCTCAACCTTACAGAGGCCGATTACGTCTTTATCCTCGACCCATGGTGGAACCCGGCGGTTGAACAACAGGCTATTGACCGTACGCATCGCATTGGCCAAACTAAAAATGTGTTTATATATAAGTTCATCACCAAAGATACCGTAGAAGAAAAAATATTGGCGCTGCAACAGCGCAAACTTAGCATGTCGCGCGCGCTAATTACTACCGAGGATAGTTTTATTAAATCGCTGTCGGCCGATGATATTAAGGAGATTTTGAGGTAAAATTCGATTTATCATTGCTGTAAGGAACGAAGAAGCAACCGCACGCGTTCCTTCCGCGCCCGTTGCGACTGCCGTTAGATAGTACTGACAATAGTATAGCAATAACAAAACACGCACCCTACATTTCTTGTTATCACACCTGAACATTCCGGCATCATTATGCCGACGGGTGTCCTAACTATTACAATAACACCAATGAGCAAGCGTATATTAATAACAGGGGGCAAAGGCTTAATTGGCCGAAAACTGACGGATGTTTTACTAAGCAGGGGTTACCAGGTTAACCACCTAAGCCGCGAGCCGGGCACCAATGCCGAAGTAAACACTTTTGTTTGGGATGTACATAAAGGGCAGATTGATGAGCACTGCATAAATGGCGTGGACACTGTTGTACATTTGGCCGGCGCTAATGTATCTGAAGGCCGTTGGACGGACGAACGTAAGAAAGAGATCATTGAAAGCCGCACCAAATCTATCGGCTTAATTTATAAGCTGCTTAAATCAAAACCGCAGCATACCATTAAAACTGTGATATCTGCATCAGGCACAGGTTTTTATGGCGACAGAGCCGACACACTGCTTACCGAAAATAGCGCACCCGGTACCGATTTCCTGGCTAATGTTTGCCTGCAATGGGAACATGCGGTTGAGGTGGGCGAAAGCCTGGGTTTACGTTTGGTGAAATTTCGGATGGGGGTAGTGTTGGATGCTAAAGGCGGGGCGTTACCAATTTTAGCTAAGCCTGTCAGATTTGGATTTGGCGCGCCCGTAGGAAACGGCAGGCAATGGATGCCCTGGATACATATCGACGACGTAATAGCGATGTATTTATACGCCATTGAAAATGAAGACCTTGCAGGTAACTATAATATGGTCGCGCCTTATCCGGTAACTAATCAGCAGTTAACCGTAGCTATAGCTAAAGAGCTGCACCGCCCTTTGTGGTTACCCAAAGTGCCGGCTTTTGCGCTGCATCTGGCACTGGGCGAGAAGAGCAATATGGTGCTGGGCAGTCAAAAAGCATCGGCACAAAAAATTGACGAAGCCGGTTTCAAGTTTAAATATCCTACTTTAATCTGGGCGTTAAAGAAGCTATTCGGCCCCTCCTGAACCCTTCCGGGCAAAGTTGGCTTTAATACAAACACCTCTTACAAAACGGGATTGTTAATAAGGATGCAGACGGGGACCAACGCTGCACTTTTATAGATTTCAGAAACATAAACTAAGCGCTCGCGTCCGAATTTGAAATAAATAAAATGGGTTCCGGAGTATGCTGTCTTTAGCCATCCAAAACCCATTGCAGATCATGCTTTCGTGCGCGAACGTTGTTTAATAAGCTTTCAACAAAGCGTCGCCCGTTTAATCAGGGCGAAACGCTGATAACACGTACAGCGTATTTGATAACACTGTTTGGCGGTATACTGGTTGTTAATTTGCCGTATGCTAAACGTGATGGAAACAGGAAAGTCATTAAAGCTCCTGCCCTACCATATTTTTTTAATGCTTTTTGTACGCCTGGTATCATATCTGGTATATCGAATGATGCGTAGGGCGCATTGTTAGACTGGCTGGCAATTGTACCATCAAGTAACAAGGTAGTAAAACTAATGATGATACTACTTTGGTAGGTAATAGGTACAGTGCCGGTGCCTGGTTCATCAATTGAATACCAGTAATGATCATCAGGATCCTGCTGCATCGTCAAACCGTTTTGAGCTATGTAGTTTTTAATCACCAGCTGATCATAAGCTTCCTGCGCAACTGTATCGCCAATAAGGTGAACATAATAATCCAAACTTTGATTACCGGCAATACGGCCCGATGTATTCGAGCTACTACCTACACCCGCACCAGAAACTCCGTAAGCCAGTTTTGAAGGAATAATTAAACGGGCTATGCCTCCGTTATGCTTAATAATATTATGTACCGCCTGCTGTAAGCCAGGTATATCTAAACCCAACGGCGAGGTAGCGGTTGAAATATGGCCTAAGTAACCATCATAATGATTGGTAATAGTATCGTTTGACGCATATTTACCGTCAACACTTTTAACGGTAAATACCATAGATACGTTACTGGTATATTGCAAGGCGGTGTCGCGGCCCGGATTGAGAATTTTATAGTAGATGCCTGACGTATCGCGTGTAAAGCCGGAAAGACCGCCTGAAGACATATAAGCCTTTATTTGGTCATCATCATATTGATTAATAGTGGGGTCGTAATTATTGCGTCGGCAAGCTACCAGGGCTATTAAACCAAAAAATAAAAGCGTATATGTAATTTGTCTCATTTGTATTATGGCTGCCTTTGCCGGCAGTCTATGTTAATTAATAATATCGTACAACGTAATTTCAAAATCAAGCACTGCATTTGCAGGCAGGCCACCCTTTAATCCAAATTCCCTTCCTACTAAAGGTTGCGGGCTTGGCCCATATGCGTAACGCGATGGTATTAACAATCGTATAATACCACCTTTTTTTCCGAAAGGAAGCCCCAATTGCCAGCCTTTTATAACCTGCGACAACACAAACGTTGGATGAAAATTATTTGTTTGCGTAAATATCTGCTGGGTACTTAATAGCTTGCCTGTATATCCAACCGTAACCTGGGTTGAGTTAGTAAACAAATCATTACCGGTTCCTGGCTGTTCAATAATGTAATAAACACCAGAAGTATCTATCTTAGTTGCAACCAGCGAAGGATTGGCCGCCAAATAATCGGCAATGATCTTATCATCTTTGTGAGCCTGCGCCTTGTAACCTTCAACACTACCCAGCAAATCTTTTTTGCAGGAAGCTAACCCGGCTAACAAAAACAATATGATTACTGTGGCCCTGTTCATTACATTTCCGAGGGGCAAATTTATTCTTTTAAAATTCAAAAACGGCAGGTTAACACTTTTTAACATTTAAATAAATTTATGCTTATAACGCATCGCGGCAGCAAAACTTATTTTTGAATGTTTTCTGGCTTGTAGTTTAAGGTGAGTTGATTGATCTTTTTCAGCATATCGGTAAGGTATTGCTTATCGGCCTCGCTTATGTGCGTATTCAGATAGTTATTAAACTGCCGGGCCACCACACGGGCCAAATGACGCTTTTCTTTACCCAATGGTGTAAGATATATTTTTACCGACCGCTTATCGCCTTTGTTTGATTCGCGATAAATGAGACCCATAGTTTCGAGCTGATTCAGCATTCGCGACAAGCTGGTCGACTTTAAACCCAACAGCGCCGCCACCTGCGAAACGGTGGTTCCCTCCTCTTCGTCAATATTGATAAGTAAATAGCCGATAGATTGCGTTATGCCAAAATCAGCAACCAATGCATTATAACGGTTTGCCACCGTTTGCCAAACTATTTTCAAAAAATAGTCAATGGTTTCTTGAGGTCTTGGGTTTGACGGCATCAATCAAATATACGGTTTGAGCACACAAGTGTAAGTAAATTTTATGAAACTATGCCCTAAACCAAATGGCTTTATAGCTGTTAAACCATTCTATAATTAGCTGTTATTACCATAAATTTAAAAATACACCGTTATACTAACATGAAAAACACAACTCACACACTACTTATTGCAGTCGTTTTATTACTTTTTGCTACGCAATCAAAAGCCCAGGATTATACAGCTGCTGCCGGATTAAAATTTGGCGGTTATGAAAACGGCATTTCCGGTAAATACTTTATGGACAAGAATGTTTCGCTCGAAGGCGTTTTAGGCTTCAGGCAACACGGAGCAGTTTTTACCGGGCTTTATGAAATTAATCAGATAGCCTTTAACGTACCTGAATTAAAGTTTTATTATGGTTTTGGTGCACACATTGGCTCTATGGGCCAGGGACAGTACAGAACCTTTAACGGCGAATACCGGTACTATAACAGCGCCCAATTGTTTTTAGGTGTGGATGGTGTAGTGGGGCTGGAATACCTGATCCCTCAGTCGCCTATTGCGGTTAGCCTTGACCTTGACCCGCGTATAGAACTGGCCAGCGGTCCGTTTGTAGACCTGGCGCCTGGTTTAGGGGTTAAGTATGTATTTAAATAAATCCTATCAGCATTAGCTATTGCCCGCGATGACGAATTGGTAATATAAAACGGGCCTGTTTTTATGCAGGCTCGTTTTTATAACAGATAATCAATTTACCTACCGCACTATCAAGACCTTTTTGCCATAAACCTTCGAACCCAGTTTAGTTCTGAGCACATAAGTACCCGGGGCCAGGTTAGCCACATTAATAGTTGTACTGAAATTACCTGCAGCAATGGCCTGGGTTTTACTGTAAACCATGGTGCCTTTACTGTTTATTAATGATAGGGTAAGATTATCGGTAGCATCTGCCTTAAATAACACATTCAATATCTTATCAGCCGGCTGCGGGAAGGTGATGAGGCCAATATCTGTATCGGTACCCGGATGTAACGCCACTAATGCGTAAGCAAAATTATCTGACTGTACCATACATCCCGTATTTAAAGTGACTATTACATAATAAGTGCCGCTTTGTTGCGCACTGAAAGTTTGCCCGCTTGCGCCTTGTATCGGTTTACCATCCAGATACCATTGGTTGCCTGTCGGGTAGTTTGAGGTTAAAGTAACACCCGATTGGGTGATGGCCGGCTTTGTAACAGTAACAGGCACCCGCACACCCGAAGTACAACCCGCGCTTTTAAACTTAACATCATATAAGTAATAATAAAACCCTTTGTAATAGTTATCATTACCTACACCCAAGGTGGCGTCATTGCCAGTTATTTTGAATATGTCTCCCGCGCTGAACGGATAACCATCAACACCGGCATTATTGCGATACAGTGTTACCTTGGCATCATATACCGGCGTTATGATATAGTTGCCCGCCGCTGGTAACAAAAGATTTAAGTTATATACCTGCCCCTGGTCGTTAGGATCATCATCCAATGCGCCCGGACCGGGGTTAGACCGCGTAGCAGGAGCATTGATAGACACACTTGAAACCACCTTGCCGTTACTGTCCGAAACATTAAACTGGATCACTCCCGGGTTGCCAATGTACAAACGTGCACTCTGGATAATTGCAGGCACAGCTGTATATACTTTAATTGAAGGCGTAAACTGATTGTATCCGCCCCCTGTAAAAACATTTTTAGTGGCCGGCCCTACCGATGCGCTAAAATCATTTAATCCCGCATAAAAAGTATTATTTACCGGAACTTCAGTTGTAAGCCCCGGACTACCATAAGCAATCGGCTGGGTATCGCCTACATTTTTATACCAAAACAAAGTGCCATCGCCAGAACCCGATAATTGGTATTGCTTTAGGTTATCACAATAAATAGCGCTTAAATCGGTTGGTACACCTGGTATAGCTATAACTACAGTTTCGGACACTGCGTTATTGTCAGTAAATGGATCGTTAGGATATGAAGCCGTGGCCGTAATGACATCAGATGCGCCGGCGGCAAAATTAAATGTATGACTCAGCGTGAAATTATTTTCTTGCAAAGGAGCCAAAGTAGCTGTATAGGTTTCTGTAAAACTCGTCACGGTATTATCAGCGGCTTTAACAGAAACCGTCACCGGGATATTCGATATTGGCGCACTGCCATAATTTTTTAATGTCACCGTAACATTATTTACGCCATTACAAGTACCCGAAATAGTAGGAGTAACAATGGCCTTTATGCCTGCATCGTTTTTGGTTTGCGTAAATGTGATACGGTAATCCTGTGTCTCTCCCTTGGCGTAAGCCCCACATGGCTGTATGGAAGATGTGTCGCTGGTTTCGGTTAATACAACGCGCATCAGGCTATAATTGCCCGGTACAACGCTGGTAGGTACTGTAATATTGGTGTTGTAGCTGCCTGTACCATTAATTACGCCGGTTGTAGCTACCAGTTCGTTGGCGTCAAAAACGCCATTGCTGTTCCAGTCAATAAATACCTTGGCAATTTTATTGAAGTTGGCGCCGCAGGTACCTAATGTTAAACTTAGCGGATAAGTCTTGCCTTGTTCTAGTTCCGCTGTGAGATTGGTATAATCACTGTAAGCGGTACAACCTGTCGGCGGGGTGTTATTGATGTCGGCGATAGTTACATTATTGATTCTCGAATCGGCCGATGATAAAGGCCCTGAGGCACAATAGGTGTTCCCACCGATACCGGTGACGATAAGTGAGTAAGCCTGTGAGCCCGATCGCAGTGCGCCTTTATGGGTAATGGTGATGGTATACGTTTTCCCCGGAGTTGCAGCGCCAATATACACTTGTTCTATATTGTCGCGAATGTTATCGCCTTTGGTTGCAGGCGTAGCCGGGTTTAATACATCCAGTACCCAGGGCATATAGGTCGTAGTTCCATCGCTAACGCGGATGTCGAGGTCATTGACCAACTTAGGTGTACGGTTATTGATCACACCGTCGGCGGTTGCCAAAGCCTCGGGGTCTGTCCACGATATGGTAGCCATTAACGGACCGCTACCAGATGCAACCGCTGTAAAAGTTTGAGTTTGACCCTGTGGCAGTGTATTCTCTTTTATTAATGACTTGGCATTGTTATCTGTAATAGCCTGGGTTGCGGCTACCATGTTTAACAATCCCCATCCGTAAATATAATCCGGACCGACATTTCCCGCATCAATTGCAGTATGACAGGCTAAGCCCTTTAAGGTGGCAGCCTTCATGAACGTGCCGCTGTTTTTCTTAGCATAATATTCCTGAAGCAATAATAAGGACCCGCTGACATTCGGAGCCGCAAACGAGGTACCATCTTCAGTAGTATAAGCCTGCGGGCCATTGCTTGAGGTTGAAAGTATATTTACCCCATCAGCTACAATATCCGGCTTAATACGGCCGTCATCGGTAGGGCCTATGCTGCTGAAAGAGGCTACTTTAATATCGGTGCTACCGGCCGGCCCATTAGGTAAAGGAACAACCGCTCCTACCGTCAAAATATTTTTGGCAGTACCCGTGGTAGCGATAATGTCGTAACCGGTGTTACTGCTGATGTTTGCGGGACGTGCACCTTTGTTTACCATGGTAGGGTTGTTTCGGCTGGCGTATCCATAATAAGTACTTCCGACATCGGGGCCTGGATATCCACGGCTATTCCCCGACGATTCAACGATCAGATAATAAGGTGCATTGTAGGCTATTTTATCCCATGAAGCGGTGCGCGCGTCATAAAAGCCGAAGGTGTAGTCAACCGTGTCGCCGGGTAAGCCATACCACTCCCACCTGCTTTGTGAACTGTTATAATCCCAACCGGCAACATCACCGTACGAATGGTTTGACAATAACAGACCTGAAGCAGCCCGGCCCATTTCAGCAACATCATTTTGAAAATCATACGAAAGCAGAGTACCCATGTCATAAGCCATACCTCGTGCCGGGTGATAAACACCCTTAGCCATTAAAGTACCTGCCACGTGGGTAGCATGATCTGCTATAGACGAAGTGTCTTTTAACGATATGATCTTACCGGCAAACTCCTGGTGAGCGCTGTAAACCCAGCCACCATCCCACATAGCCAATTTATTACTCAGAAAAGCACTCGAACCGGATAAGTTAAGTCCGGTTGATCCGCCCGGTTGTACCTGCAATGTTCCGGTGGTAGCGGCTGCATCAACATTGTCGTGCGTAATCAGGTATTTAGGAAAACCGAGATTAGTAAGTCCTTCCAAAGCTACCAAGCCGCCATTATGTGTACGACGGCTTGTAAACCAGCCGTAATTTTTAGCTTGCAACAAAGCTTTTTGATGGCTTTTGGCGAAACTGCTTTGAGCCTCATTAACTATAGTGTTAAGTTCCTTTTTCCTCGCTTCGGTAACTAATACCTGCTGGCCAAAGACCCGGCCTGCAAATACCATTAAAACGCACAAAATCGCCCGGCGGTAAAGTTTATTCATATATGAATTCAATAGCGGCTATTTAAAGTTTAGCCCGTAACAAGTTTCCACATTTTTACACACTTTATAAAATATTTAAGCAACAACGTTCTAAATATTTTTAAGGCGACTGCCGAAAATGAAGCCAGCTATACACCCTATAGACCTGAACGCAGCAGCGACGGCGGAAAACCTTTAAAATGTTTGACAGCTTTACTTCGGCAGGTTTAGGTACTTATAATGACTTAATCCGACCAATATTGGGAGACAACTTCTACCGTTTAAAGCAAACAGATGTAGCCGGAAACATTTCTTACTCGAATGTTTCCACCTTCCTTTCAACGATCTCGATGACTTGTAATCGATACTTGTTCAAAAAGCCTCTTTCGTATTCTTAAACAACACTTTTTTTGAAGGCCTCGCTGTAACGCCCACCGGGGCTTACATCTTTTGGCTTTACTCTTTGATTTCTCATGTGTTGACTAAGCTTTAGTCAACTTTTTTCAGGACGGGACAAACCCATAAAAAAGCCCCTTAGCATACACTACGGGGCACTCAATACTTTAACAATTATATTGACCTGCTCGAGGCCGGCGACATATAACCACCTCTTCTTCCTCTTGGCCCGCGGCTATCATAATGACTGCCTGCAGGCGGAGCCGATGACGGAGCCAGGCTTAACTGATCTAATATGCCATTAACCACTTCTGGTAAGGCATCGATATCTTTTTGCGGATTATGATGTATCTCGCCTACGCCAAACCCTCTCCAAACAACCTGCCTGCTGCGGCGGTCAATCAGATCTATAATTAAAGTACCTTCTTTATATTGCTCATGGCTAACACCTACACCACCATAAATAAAGGGCGCATTGTAATAGTAGTAAGGGCGATACCAGCCCCAACCACCCCAGCCGCCCCAACCAAGGCCAAAACCCGGATAAAAACCACCATAGCCATAATATTCAGGGTAATAATAAGTGCGGGTACCTTTGCCAACCGCAGTTGAATAACTCACAATAATATCCGGATTGCGCTGGTTTAGTGTTAACCCTTTATTTTGTAATGCTGCGGTAGCTGCATCTTTAATTTTTGCATCAGCGGCCATACTACCATTCGCAGAGCCATTACGACTGCGCGCCGGGGGCATCCACGCAAACGTTCGATATTCGCTTAAATTGGTACGGTTTAGCCCGGCGGTGTAATAGTCATAACTTGTACAGGCCGATAAGCCCGACAGCATTGCGATAGTAAGCAATGCAAAAACTGATCTTTTCATAGCGATATATCCCTTTATTATCATTCTATTAGACTGGCTGCAGGTAAAAGGTTTAATACCAAATTAAGTTTTTCGTTTTGATATTTTTTAATAATTCTTACTCTAAAATAACAGAAAAAACAATCAAAAATTGCACTTTTGTCGTTCCGCACTTCCACTAAACTTGGTGGGGTATTTGTTATTAAGAGCATGAGCCAATATTTTATTATAGATTTCGATAGTACATTTACACAAGTTGAGGCATTAGATGAGTTAGCCCGCATATCCCTGAAAAACCATCCAGACCGGGAAAAAATATACCAGCAGATAGAAGATCTGACCAACGCGTCGATGGAAGGCAGACTATCATTCAGCCAGAGCCTTGAAAACCGCGTTAAGTTACTGCAAGCCAATCGCGAACATCTAAAACAACTGATATCACATCTAAAGAAAAAGGTATCCACTTCGTTTTCACGCAATACCATCTTTTTTAAAAACCATCAGGATAAGGTATTGATCGTATCCGGCGGATTTAAAGAGTTTATTACACCGGTGGTAACCGAATATCATATTAAAAAAGAAAATATCTACGCAAACACCTTTGTGTTTGATGAAGCCGGAAATATAATTGGTTATGACCGTTCCAATCCTTTGTCGCAGGAAGGCGGGAAGGTTAAACTTTTAAAGGAATTGAAATTAGAGGGCGATATTTATGGCATTGGCGATGGTTATTCTGATTTCCAGCTAAAGGAATCAGGAATGATCAAAAAGTTTTTTGCCTTTACCGAAAACATCGAGCGTAAATCAGTCGCTGAAAAGGCGGATCATATTACCCCGAGCTTTGATGAGTTTTTATACATCAACAAACTCCCTCGGGCCATATCCTATCCTAAAAACCGTATTAAATGTTTGGTGGCAGGCAATATTGAAGATGATGCCCTGGCCCAAATGCGCAAAGAGGGTTATAACATCCGCCAGCGCGAAAACGTCGAAGAAAAATATCTGGAAGAAGCCGGTGTGTTATTATGCAACGAAGAAAATCAGCCAAGCCCCGAGCAAATTCAAAACGCTGGGCGCCTCAAAGTAATTGGCTGTTTTGGCAAAGCAAGCCGCAAACTGGCCGAGGCTGCCTGCGCAAATGGGATCATTATTTTTGACGACCGGAAACACAATCCGCGCAGCGACGACTTTTTACCAAAACGTGTTATAGCATTTATGAATGAGGGTAAAACCCACACCAGCTGCAACTTCCCTGATCTGCAGCCTCCGCGTATAAATAATGCCCACAGACTGATACATATTCATAAAAACGTACCCGGTATCCTGGCTAAGATCAATGAAGTATTTGCCCGCCACAACATTAATATTGTTGCCGAGTTTTTGGTTACCAATGAACAAATAGGCTATGTAATAACCGACGTAAATACCGGCTATGACACTGAGGTTCTCAACCAGCTAAAAGCTATTGAGCATACTATAAAATTCAGATTACTGTATTAGCCCCACCCAAACCCTCCCCGGTAGGGAGAGCTTTGATAAACAAAATGGAAGAGATTTAGACGGGTTATTCTTGCTCTTTTAACGGGACAACCAGCACAGGCACCGGAGCATGCCGGACAACGTGCTCTGCCACACTCCCCATTAACAAGCGGTCAAGTCCGCTGCGGCTGTGCGTACCTACAACAATCATATCTGCGCCAAAGTCGCGGCTGCACTGTATAATACCGTCGGCAGTATCGCCAAATTCGCTAAAGTGGGTAATTTCGAGGTCGCCGCCATATTTTTTTATAAAACTGTCAACAATAACTTTTGAGGCATTGCTTTGAATATCTACCAAATTTACATCGGCCATGCCCAGGTCCGCGGCTCCCATTAACGGATCGGTAGTATTGTTGTAAGGTAAAACAACCGGTTCTACAATATGCACCAAGCCTACTTTGGCTTTAAATTTATGAGCGATATCGAAGCCGTATTGGGCGGCATTATCGGCAAACTTACTGTTGTCTACCCCGATAAGTATTTTCCTGATCAGCATGATGATGACGGTTGGTTGTTGATATAACCTGTTTGCCGCTAATATGTTTTAGAAACCGTTGGCTTTCATCCAACTGGCGCACCAGTTAAACCATTCTTCTTTACTGTGCGAATTATGAATACCGAAACCATGGCCGCCGGATTGGTAAATATGCATCTCACCCTTCACCTTATTTTTAATCATAGCGCTGTAAAACATTAAAGCGTTCTCAACCGGTACGGTACCATCATCCTCGGCCATTACAATAAAGGTTGGCGGGGTGTCGGGAGTTACTTGTTTTTCATTGCTGTATAAGTCAACCAACTCTTGCGATGGATTTTTACCGATCAGGTTTTCTTTCGACCCCTGATGAGTTTTATCGCCAAAAGTGATAACCGGATACATCAGTATAGCAAAATCCGGTCGTACGCTGATTGATTTATCTTCGGCCACTACTTGTTTAAAATGAGTCTCGACAGTAGATGCCAGGTGGCCGCCTGCAGACGCACCGATGATACCTACTTTTGATGGATTGATGTTCCACTCTGCAGCACGGCTGCGTATTATTTGTAAGGCCGTCTGCGCGTCCTGTAGCGGCCCAATGGTTTTATCCTTCATGATCAGATCGCTGGGCAGGCGATATTTCAGGATAAAGGCCGATACGCCTATCTTATTAAAGGCTTTAGCAATATTGGTTCCCTCGTTTTCCATCGACAAGCCACCATAACCTCCGCCGGGACATATTACCACGGCAGTACCGGTGTTGTTACTTTTATCAGCCAGATAAGGCAGGAGCACCGGATTGGTTACTTTGAAGGCCCAGTCTTTAGTGTCGTTCTCTTTATAGTCGGCCGGAGCTGGTATTGAGTTAATAACGCCTTTCGGATAAATCGGAATAGGTGTTACTTCCTGCGCACGAACCATGGCTGCGGCAATTATAAAAGTCAGTGCAGTTACAATCAGTTTTTTCATTGTCTATTATCTAATTTTTTAAAGAGCCATCGGCTTGGTATGTATATGTAGCGATGGCTTTTAAAAACCATTGTTAATTTCATAAATTAAAATCCGTTGGTGTTTAGCCACGCCGTACACCAATCAAACCAAAGCTCCTTACTTTTTGGATTGATGAGGCCAAAGCCATGCCCACCGGCCTGGAACAAGTGCATTTCTGTTTTTACTTTATTTTTCTTTAATGCCTCGTAAAACATAATGGAATTTTCTACCGGTACTGCTCCGTCATCGCCGGCCTGCATCAGGAAGGTTGGCGGAGTTTCGGGTGTTACCTGTAGCTCGTTACTGTAAAGAGTGACCTGCTCCTGGGGAGGATTTTTACCTAAAAGGTTTTCTGCGCTACCGCGATGACCTTGGTCGCCGAAAGAAATAACCGGGTAAGCCAGTACCATAAAATCAGGGCGGACACTGATGCCATGATTATCAATAACCGGTTTGTTAAAGTGTGTACCGGCTGTAGAGGCTAAATGCCCGCCGGCAGAAAAACCAAGAATACCTATCTTTTGCGGATTAATACCCCATTGCGCTGCATTTTCACGCACTATCATGATAGCGGTTTGCGCATCCTGCAGCGGACCGATAGTTTTATCGACCATGATCTGATCACTTGGCAGGCGGTATTTTAATACAAATGCGGCGATACCTATTTTATTAAATTCTTTAGCTACGGCATAACCTTCATGGCCAATGGCCAGGATAGCATACCCCCCGCCCGGGCAAATTATTACTGCCGAACCGTTAGCTTTACCCTTCTCCGGGAAAAACGGGATCAGGGTTGGCACATTCACTTTTGATACGTGCATATCGGCAGTAGTAGTTTCTACATAATTGGCCGGCGTTGGTTTTGAATTAATAACCCCTTTAGGATATAGCGCGATTGCCGGCGCAGTGCCCTGGGCAAAAGTTGTTACAGCAGTGACCATGAGCAACAAAGTAATACAGAAGATTTTCATAATAAAAGGCTTATGCAATTATAAGCTTTTATTTAATTGTTCCTTTATCTTATCCTTATTTTGCCGGGAAATGGGTACTTTGGAGTGATCTGTTAGCAGCAGGGTGCCGCCATCTTCTTTCAGATAGCTTTTTACAAATGCCAAATTAACCAGGTGCGACTGATGCGGGCGGATAAAGCGACGCGGCTGCAGTAGTTCGGCATACTCCTTAAGCGTTCGGCATACCAGAATCTGCTCGCCATTATCCAGGTAAAAGGTGGTATAATTGTTTTCAGCCTCGCAACGGATAATGGTATTAACCTTGATATAGCGGATCTCCGATAATGTCGGCAGCGCAATTTTTGGTGAATCGCGCTGGCCCGATTTGATATACTCGAGCAGATTTTCAATATTATGATTTTGCCTTTTACTGTTTATCTTTTCGACCGCTTTGCCGATAGCTATTTTAAATTCGGCAATGTCAATGGGTTTTAGCAAATAATCTAAAGCCGAAAATTTGATGGCTTGTATGCCATATTGGTCGTAAGCTGTAATGAAGATGATCTCGAAGTATATGGCGTTAAAAGCCCGCAGCACATCAAAACCCGAGCCGCCGGGCATCTGGATATCCAGAAACACCAGATCGGGCTGATTAGCCTTGATGGCTTCTATTCCCTCTGTCGCATTGTTTGCAGTAGCTATTACCTCAATGCCGGGGCAATAAGTACTGATGATAGTCCGCAGGTTTTCTACGTTGTTAGGCTCGTCGTCAATAATAATGCTGCGGATGTTCATATCCTGCAATTTACGATATCCAATCGGTTAAAGTAATGACGACCATAGTACCGTCGGCATCGCTGTCAATGCTAAGCGAAAAGGGACTACCCGTGTAAAGTTGATTAAGCAATTCGATACGCTCTTCACTCAACTTTAAACCGAAAGAGTTACCGTTTTGTGCCTCTGCTTTTGGCTGAAAGCCGATACCGTTATCGGTAATGATCAACCTCAGGTTCTTATTTTCTTTGCGCACAGCCACTACGACCTCGCCACGGTCGCGCAAGTCAGACACGCCGTGCTTCACCGCATTCTCTACAAAAGGCTGTAGCAGCATGGCCGGCACTTCGGTGTTTGCCTGATTTATTTGTGCATCGGCCTCTATACGGTATCGAAAGCCGAAACGAAGCTGTTCCATTTGCAGGTAGTCGTCCAGTATCTTCAGTTCATCTTCCAGGCTGATCAATTCCCTCTCGCCCGTATTTAACACCTTGCGCGTCAGGCTGGCAAAGCGCGAAAGGTAGTGATTGGCGCCTTCCATGTCTTTTTTGTTGACCAGATTTTGGATAGACGTTAAAGCATTAAACATGAAATGAGGATTGAGCTGCGCACGGATGGAACGCATTTTTAAGTTCACGTTTTGTTTAGCCTGCACCGAACGGGCAAGTTTAATATTTGCCTGCCGGCGATACAGCCAAAACAACAAACCAATCAAAACCAGGGCGCCAACAATGTAAGGCATCAATTGCTTCAGCAGAATTTTTTTCTCGGCAGTCGGCGGCGACAGCACCTCAAACGGTATGCGCAGTTTCTGATCCTCGCCCCAATAATTCAGCTCTGAGTTACGCTGAATAATAAATTGGTACTTACCCGACTTATTAAAATTGTTGCTGGCTATATCTAAATAATTACCCAAAAAGTTATTTAACAGGTAAACCTCAAGCAACGTGGTGTCTCTTTTTCCATTGATGTCTTTGGTCAGGTAAATGCTGTAGGGTACGGTTGGGTGGCTTTTAAAACTCAGGCGTATATTTTCCACACTATCTACCGGGAATTTAAAATTGAGGGGCATGCCGGCTTTATCAAATCGCGTAGCATAGCCTTTGTTCATTTTGATAAAATTGAGGTTAAAATAATCTATTCGGTTTGTACCATTGGGCACCAGATTGACCATAATTTCGGTGACAACCGGTTTATAGTTAACCCGCCAGTCAAACACAATACCATCCCTTATACCATAATTGTGTTTGTTTTTTACCTCTACCAGCAACTGCTTGCCCGGCGCATTAAATTTACCGATGAACCCATACGGCCGGTCGGCACCATAATTTTGCTCAAGGCGTGGTATCGGGCTCCAGGGCACCACTTCAATACTATCATTTTCAACTATGTGATATTCATAATCTTTAATATTGTCCCCGGTGATACCGGCGGCAATCAAAATAGCGTCTGAACTATCTGCAATAATATAACCCGAATAGGATTTGGTAATGGATGTTAGTGGTGCCGAACCATAGTCGGCCAAATCAGGATTAAGCTTAACGCCCAGCATGATGGGGCTAACCGGGGCCTGATTCCTCTCTACGCTAGCTCTATGCTGTTTATAATTAAGGGCTATGAAAAGCTGGCTATCCGGAACGGTATAAATAAAAGGGCCACCGGTGCCCATCCTGCTATCGGTTGAGGTAAAGTGAAATTGAATGGTGTGTTTAAAATAGTATTTGTCTCTGCGTTGAGCAAAACCCTGTAACAGGCCCTGCCCAAACAGCAGATAACAAAACAATAAAAGTGATAAGGGATTTTTCAAGTATTAATTTTTTATAAGAGATTTGAGTTTATCGGCAAGCTCCTCGCCACGCAGATCGACAGCCACAATGATACCATCAGGGTTTATCAAATATGACGACGGGTAGCTGTATACATGATAGTTTTTAAACAAGGGGCTATTGGTGCCCATTACAATATTAGGCCACACCAGTTTACCATCATCTATCAAATTGCGGGTAACGGTTTCATCTCGCTCGTCAAGCACACCAATTACCTCAAATTTGCTGCGGTCATATTTTTGATAAACCTTTTTGATGTAAGGGAATTCAGCAATGCAGGGAGGGCAAAATGTGCCCCAGAAATCAACAAAAACATATTTGCCTTTCATCGCGGCTAACGAAACAGCCGATACATTTTTTACAGCAGTGTTGATATTTTCGCCCTTAATTTCGGGCGCCTTAAAACCAATTTGATTCGATATTATGTTTGGATTGCCCGCCGGCTTTGCCTTTACACTTTTAACAACCTGCTTCGTGATAACAGGCTGCGCAAAGTCTTTTACGTTGTCAACAGCCATAGTTATTTTATTGCCGTTGCGGTTAGCTTTAATTAAACCAAACTGGTCGTCACCCACCCGGGCATACTGGCCAATACTAAAGCGGCTGCCGTGGGCCGCACTGTTAAAGTTAGGTATATCAGGCATTACATAAACCGACTGCTGCCCGCTATTTACAGCGTTGGTACAAATAAAGTATGGCTCTCCTTTGTAGTTAAACCGGGCATATCTAAACTCAGGGAATATAAAACTTACTTCCTGCCTGCTGCTTTTGGCATATGAGTCGTACACGGGCAGTATTAAAATATTTTCTTGCCGCACCTGTTTGCCCTCCATATATTCGGTAAGTACAGGCACCGCCATTGATTCATCCTCAAAATTGCTTTGCGAACGGCTGGGTACGGCTCTTAAAACATCGTCGCCAAAGTCGCTGTTCTGGTTGGCATCCACTACATAAACCATCTCATTAAACTTGTTGTAACCTGTTAACACAGATATAGCACATTTAATGGGCGTTCTTGAAAGCGAGGCCGTGTCTTTTAAATGCCAGCGCTGCGTTTGTACCTGCCTTAAAAAAGATTCACGGGTGTATAAACCTTGGAGATAATTTTGCCAGATGAACTGATAATGATCAAGCATGTAGCAGTATTCTTTTACATCACGCAGGCCAGCAGGTTTATTTTTTAACTGCGGATATCCGGCTATTTCGTCACTATTAGCGTAAGAATCATAACTACCAATGCCAACACTGCTGTTTCCGGCAGGGCCCATACCATACACCTTTTGTAAATCGAAGGTTAGTGTTGCCTGTTGTTTTGATTTGATGGTTGGCGATTTAATTGTTTTTTCGGTTTGTCCCTTACCTGCATTGCAAAGCAGCAGTAAAATAGCAGTAAGGGCGATACAGTGTGATTTGGTGGTAGACATAAGGCTTGTTAGGTGCTTAAAGTTAACATATAATCCCAATATCCGATAGATCGATAGCATATTCAACCAGCACTGAGCAAATGACCACTATGGCCGAGAATCCGGCAAGTATAGTGTAAATTTTTTTCAGGACGGGTCAGGACGGGTCATGATCCAAAGTGATCCACCAAATTAAATTCAAGTTTACAAGAAACTGATTTAAAGTGGCTTACAAAAACAGGTTGATCCAACTGATTCAAAGTGACCCACACTCGCGTGGATCACTTAACCGGTTTGGCGCCCAACAATAAAGGCCATGTTGGTATCAACATGGCCTTTATTTCAATTAGCTGTTTGTTACTTACTGCCGCCAAATTCCATCAAATAGGCTTTCAGAAAATCATCCAGATCGCCGTCCAGCACTGCTGCGGCGTTTGATGTTTCGTAGTCGGTGCGTAGGTCTTTTACCAGTTTGTATGGGTGCAGTACGTAGTTGCGTATCTGCGAGCCCCATTCTATTTTCTTTTTGTTGCCCTCAATACGGTTTACCTCTTCCATTCGCTTGCGCATCTCGATCTCGTATAACTGCGATTTCAACAGGCGCATAGCGTTATCTTTATTCTGCAACTGCGAGCGCGACTCCTGGTTTTTAATAATAATGCCTGATGGCTTGTGATATAAACGCACCGCCGTTTCTACCTTGTTCACGTTTTGCCCACCGGCACCGCCCGAGCGGAAGGTTTCAAACTCCACGTCAGCCGGATTAATTTCAATCTCGATGGTATCATCTACCAAAGGATAAACATAAACGGAAGCAAATGAGGTGTGGCGTTTCGCGTTGGAATCGAACGGCGATATACGCACTAAACGGTGTACGCCGTTCTCGCCTTTCAGGTATCCATAAGCAAACTCGCCTTCAAATTGCAGGGTAACGGTTTTAACTCCGGCAACATCGCCCTCCTGAAAATCCTGCTCAGAAACTTTGTAGCCGTTCTTTTCGCCCCACATTACATACATGCGCATCAGCATACCGGCCCAGTCGCAGCTTTCAGTACCGCCGGCCCCTGCTGTGATCTGCAATACGGCATTCAGCTGATCTTCTTCGGCCGAAAGCATATTTTTGAACTCCAGGTCCTCAACAGCTTTTACAGCAAGGTTAAATTGTTCCTGCATTTCGGCCTCAGTAGCATCGCCACTCTGAAAAAATTCAAACAACACCCCTGTATCATCAATCACTGACGATACGCGCTGATACTCATCTGTCCAAACTTTCTTAGTTTTGATGGAAGCTAAAACCTTTTCGGCCTCTTTGGGATGGTCCCAAAAACTCGGGCCTACGGTTATTTCTTGTTCTTTTTGTAGTGCATCGAGCTTCTTGTCGATGTCAAAGATGCCTCCTCAGGGAAATTAATCTATCCCTTAAATCCTGGATCTGTTCTTTAGTCATGGTAGCAAATATAACAATAGCGATGAGTAAACCTTCCCCTAAATTAAAAAGCCTGTTTGCGGTAACAAACAGGCTCGTTATGGTATAGGCAGAAAGTTATGCTATAGCTAATTCGCTCAGTAAATTATTCATATCGTAGTTACCACTCAGTATTGAGAGCAGTTTACTCAATGTAAAATCGGTGTTTTGTCTACTTGATTGTCTCATGATCTCCTGCATAACGGGTGGAATCAGATCTTTAGCAATTAACTGAGCTGCCGCTGGCTCAACGCCATAGTAATTGTTTAATTTATTGGCAAACTTGTTTACCGCACTGTTAATAAGCGGATTGTTATAAATACCCGGATATTGAAAATACTTGATCATGTCTTTTAGCTTACCATTTTCCATTTGCCCCTTTAATACTTCGATAATGGAACTCGAGGCTTCATTAATTACCGCATCATGGTATTTTACAGGAATAATTGGATTGTTAACAACTGCCCTCCCGGCGTTATTTTTCACTAGCATAAAAAGTTTTTCAAACATGACAAATCATTTTTAAAGTTTGGTTAACAATTTGTTGATAGATGCCTTATTTCATTATCAACAACGCAAATATATTCATTAAAAATTTTTATAATAATATAAAAACTCTTAAAACATTATTAATATTACAATTAAATGAAATAAAAACAAAGCCAGACGGGATGGTGTTGAAATAACACCGGTGTCATTAGTTTAAAATTTAATATGCACCTTGATATTAAATTCTATTTTTGTTTTCAAAACACAACCAATTATGCTGCCAAACATTGACTTCACAACAACCCAATCGTACAAATATTTAGCCGATCATTATATCGACATTGTTTCGCAGAGCTTAAAGTCTCTGTTTGATGCTGACAATGAACGGTTTGATAAATTTTCAATACGCTTTGAGGAAATTTTACTGGATTATTCAAAAAACCGCATCACTGACGAAACTATAGCTTTATTAATACAATTGGCTAAAGAGTGTAGGCTAAATGATGCAATAAAAGCCATGTTTAGCGGCGAAGTAATTAACGCTACCGAAGGCCGCCCTGTATTACACGTTGCTTTGCGTAACCAAAGTAATACCCCAATTTTGGTTGACGGTAAAGACGTAATGCCCGATGTAAACCGCGTACTGAACCAAATGAAAGATTTTAGCGAGGCTATTATTTCAGGTTCATGGAAAGGTTATACCGGCAAAGCGATTACTGATGTTGTGAACATCGGCATTGGTGGCTCAGATTTAGGCCCGGTAATGGTTACTGAAGCGCTTAAGCACTACAAGAACCACCTGAATATGCACTTTGTATCGAACGTTGATGCTACGCATATTGTTGAAACCTTAAAAGGGCTGAATGCCGAGACCACGTTGTTCCTGATTGCATCAAAAACCTTTACTACCCAGGAAACCATGGCTAACGCCCACAGCGCGCGCGACTGGTTCATTAAAAGCGGTGGCAAGGACCAGGACGTGGCTAAACATTTTGCTGCGCTATCCACCAATACAGAGGGTGTTTCAAAATTTGGTATCGACACCAAAAACATGTTCGAGTTTTGGGATTGGGTTGGCGGGCGTTACTCGCTGTGGAGCGCCATCGGTTTATCTATTGCGCTTAGCGTTGGCTTTGATAACTTTACAGAGTTATTGGGCGGTGCGCATGCCATGGATAACCACTTTAAATCTGCCGAATTGAATGAAAACCTGCCTGCCATATTAGCTTTAGTAGGCATCTGGTACAATAATTTCTTCGACGCAGAAACCAATGCGATATTGCCATACGACCAATACATGCACCGTTTTGCGGCTTATTTTCAGCAAGGTGATATGGAAAGTAATGGCAAGCATGTAGACCGCAATGGTAAACATGTTGAGTATTCAACCGGGCCTATTATCTGGGGCGAGCCGGGTACTAATGGTCAGCATGCGTTTTACCAGTTGATACACCAGGGCACCAAGTTGATCCCTTGCGATTTCATTGCGCCGGCGCAGTCGCACAATCCCCTGGGCGAGCATCATGCTATGCTGCTTTCTAACTTCTTCGCCCAAACCGAAGCGTTGATGAATGGCAAAACTCATGAGGAAGTAGTTGCCGAACTACAGAAAGCCGGTAAATCGCCGGCAGAAATTGAAAAGCTGGCACCATTTAAAGAGTTTGAAGGTAATCGTCCTACTAACTCAATTCTGGTTAAAATGATCACTCCGCGTACCCTGGGCTCCTTAATAGCCATGTATGAGCATAAGATATTTGTTCAGGGCATTATATGGAATATTTACAGCTTTGACCAATGGGGAGTTGAGCTGGGTAAACAACTGGCCGGCAAAATACTGCCTGAACTGAAAAATAACGACGAGATCACTTCACACGATTCATCAACCAATGGATTGATCAATCAGTATAAAGCCTGGAGATAAGATTTCTCTGCACATTAAACAAGAAAGCCGCTTCATTAAAGCGGCTTTCTTGTTTTTAAATATTATTGTTGCGGGGCCGGCTCGGGCGCCGCAATCCCTTCGGGCAGGTGTTTGGCAACTTTAATCTCAAATAGCCATGACCAGTGTCTGCCTGTAACAAATAAGCGCTTGCCCTGGGCATCATAAGCTATGCCATTGATCACGTTGTCCTCGTTATTGAATTTTTTAGGTCGTTCTTTAAACGGCCAGATATTCATCATATTAATAGCCTGATTTACGCCACCATTCAGGTCAATGATAACAATGGTGTCAAAACCGTAAACATTGGCATAAATTTTTCCGTCAACGTATTCCAGTTCATTGATCAGACTTACCGGAGATTCATTGTCATAAACATCTATAAAACCCGCTGGTTTATAAGTATTCTTGTCTATTGTCCAAATACGATTACGGCCGTCATCAAAATAGATCTTTTTGCCATCATTAGTAGCGCCCCCGGCGGTAATACCAACACTACGGGTAAACTGCCCCATTGGCTTTAGTGTATTTTTATCAAACTCATAACCTACACGGTCTTTATCGACAAACACAATTACTTTGTCGCCTACTATGGTGTTTCCCCTGGCGGCATGGCTGCCGGAAAGCACCTGACGGATTAACACTTTACCGGTTTTTAAATCTACTTTTCTGATCTCGGCATGTGCAGTATCGCCAACGCTCTCATATAAAAAGCCGTTGTCATAACTTAAACCATGCGTATCGGCCGAAGTGTCATGAGGAAATTTGTTAACTACATTGTAGGTTAAGCGTTCAGGCATTTGGGCAGGCACCTTAAAAAACGTTGTCATTCCCAAATGCACCTCGCCGTCTTTCCAAACTTTAGCCATAATGGTACGCAAGCCCATGCGCATTGTATCAACCCTAATAGACATGACCGATGAATCTTCTTTAGATCCTATCCGGACAGAATCCATATAATACACAACAGAGTCAGGGCTGAATGATGCCGGGTAATGAACCATAGCTTGAACGGGCTTGTTATCAGCCACACCCAAACCTGCATTTGGTGTCATCGTGATGGCTATAGCACCATTGTCCGACTTGCTTTTACAGGCTGCAAAAAGTGCCCCAGCAGCAATTAACAATAAATATTTATTCTTCATAATTAAGAGGCGAATGTCAAAGCATTCGTCAAGAGGTTTTATAATTTGGTTATTGTTTATTCAGGCAAATATAACAACCTGAGGTATTAACAGCTTATTTCTTAACTAAACTAATTTGATAAATATGCGGCCATTTTTTACCGGTAACCAACAGGCGTTTGCCCTTCTCGTCCCAGGCTATTCCGTTTAGTACATTGTTGGTATTATCATATCCTGAAGGGCGATGCGACTCCGGCCAAAGGTTTGACATATCGACCTTTTGCAAAACGGCTCCGGTTTTAGGGTCGATGACCAAGATCATATCATAAGTATAAACATTGGCATATATTTTACCATTGATGTATTCCATTTCATTAAGCGAGTCTATAGGCCCCTTATTGTCATATACGTCAATATGGCCGATTTGCTGATAAGTTTCTTTATCCAGGAACCATATACGGTTCGTACTGTCGTCCATATACAGCTTTTTACCGTCGTTCGTCATACCCCAACCTTCAATACCTACATTATTGTTAAACGTATTTAAAACTTTCAGCGTCGACTTATCAAATACGTAACCTATCCTATCTTTCCAGGTAAGCATCACTATTCTATTGCCTACAATAGCACTGCCCTCGCCAAAATATTTAGGATCAATTTTTTGTTTTTGAAGTACTTTGCCAGTTACCAGGTCAAATTTCTCTATTGCTGACAATCCTTGAGTACCTGTACTTTCATAGATATAACCATCCTGATATAAAAAACCTTCAGTATAGGCGCTGGTATCGTGCGGAAACACTTTTTCTACCTTATAAGTAAATTCTTCCGGAGCCCTGGCAGCTAGTAAAACTATGTTTGTTGCTATATCCTGACTCTTGCCGCCATCAAAAACCCTGGCCGTAATGGTTCTTGGCCCCAGCGGTAAAGTATCGGTTTTTAATATTATGGCTGATGTGTCTTTTTTCGAAGCCAACTTAACCGAATCTAATAAATAAACAACCGAGTCCATCTTAGCTGACCCTAATTTTAAGTTAACGTTCACAGCATCGCCAGATTTATAAGTTGTGCCTGACTCAGGACTTAAAGAAATATCATTAGCGGTATTATCAGAACTTTTACAACTGAATATCAGTATTGAAAGCGCGGCGGCAATAAAAAGCTTCGATTGGTTCTTCATAAGTTATCGGGTTGAGGCCAAAACGCGTCCTCAATATGATTTAGTGTATAATCTGTATCGTTATTAAATAAAATGGCAATGATGTCAAATCGCACTTCGCCTTCGTGGCTTTTTAAATAGATGTATTCGTCGGCAGCGGTGGCCAAAAGCTTTTGCTTGCGGATATCTACAAAATCCTCGGGCTCGCCAAAGCCATTGCCCGTGCGGGTTTTCACCTCGGCAAATATAATAACCTTGTTCTTATAAGCAATTAAATCAACCTCAGCTTTGCCGTGTGTCCAGTTTAAGTCAAGTATCTCGTAACCTGCCGTTTCAAGGTGTGCTTTTGCCAGGCTTTCACCGCGCCGGCCAAGGTCGTTGTGAAGGGCCATTGATTATTTAATGATTACCGAACCTAAATAGTCTGATATGGTTTTTTCTACCTTTTTCATCCGCATATATTGAGTAAGCAGAATATCCTGATCTTCCGGCGACTCCGTCTTAGCCAGTTCATTGCGCAGGTCTTCGAGCATCTTACCAACCTTGTGTTTTTTTAGGTGGAATATGGCGCCAAGAATGGTGGCTTTCATGTTATCCTGCTCATCACTCACTAAAATCTTATGCATTTCATACCAGTTCTCGCTCAGCGTGTACTTAGTTGCTAAAAGCGTAACTACAAGGTCAACTATTTCTTTGTCGGGGTGGTGGATAAAATGCTGATCTTCTGGCAGCACACCATTCTCCACTTCTTTACTATAAAGTTGCACAAATGTTTTGCTAACGGGATGCTCAAACTCCACATCATTCAATTCGGCAATCATAAACGGACCGATATAAGTATTGGCGATGCCATCCCAGTCAATCATCTTATTGCCGTAGAGCAGCAGAAGGCGGACAATCTCTTTCTCCTGCGAGAAAGTCTCTGCATGTTCTTGTGGTATATCTTCGGCTACCGGATAATCCTCAACCAGCGTGATCATCCTATCGTTTGGCTGTTGACTATCCCTTTTAGCTTTAGCCTGGCGCATTTTGTTAAGCTCAGACAACAAGGCCCGCTCATCAATCTGCAATAAATTACTACACTCTTTAATAAACACCGATGCCTTTATCGAATCAGGAATTTTGGCAATACTTTCGACAATATCACGTATTACCTCTGACTTCTTAATTGGGTCGTTACCTGCTTCTTTTAGCAGCAGGTCGGTTTTAAAAAGGATGAAATCTTTTTTGTGATCGTCAATATGCTTTTTGAAACCGGCGGTACCAACCAGGCGCACGTACGAGTCAGGGTCGTGTCCGTCGGGAAACAGGACAACCTTTACGTTAAGTCCCTCTTCTAAAATTAAATCTAATCCACGCAATGCGGCTTTAATACCCGCGGCATCGCCATCGTACAAAATAGTGACGTTTTTGGTAAGGCGGCCGATCAATCGGATCTGTTCGACCGTCAAGGAGGTACCCGACGATGCGACTACGTTTTCAATACCTGCCTGGTGTACTGAAATTACATCAGCATAACCTTCAACCAGGTAGCAGTTATCCTCATCCCTGATAGCTTTTTTCGCAAAGTACAGTCCGTAGAGTACGTTTGATTTATGATAGATCTCCGACTCGGGCGAGTTAACATATTTGGGTACGTTCTTATCGCTTTTCAGTGTGCGGCCGCCAAAGGCAATCACCCTACCTGTAAAGCTGTGTATCGGGAACATTACCCGCCCGCGGTAGCGGTCATATAATGAACCATTCTCACGTTTAACCGAGAGGCCGCTATCTGTCAGAAATTCTTCAAGGTAACCTTCTTTAAGTGCTTTGCTGCTGAATGCTTCCCATTGGTCGGGCGAATAGCCTAACTCAAACTTTTTGATGGTTTCTGTAGTGAAGCCGCGCTCTTTAAAATAGCTCAAACCAATAGACTGGCCTTCGTCGGTGTCCAGCAGGCTTTCATGGAAAAATTTAGCGGCAAAAGCCGACACGATCATTAAGCTTTCGCGGCGGTTCTCCTCTTCTTTGTTCTCGGCTGTCTCAACAGTTTCTTCAACCTCTATACCGTATTTTTTTGCCAGCCACTTTAGCGCCTCAGGATAAGTAAATTTTTCAAGCTCCATTAAAAAGGTAACGGCGCTACCGCCTTTGCCCGATGAGAAATCTTTAAAAATACCTTTAGCGGGCGACACTGTAAACGACGGTGTACGCTCATTAGCAAACGGCGACAGGCCTACATAATTAGCCCCACGCTTTTTTAACTGCACAAAATCGCCTATCACTTCCACAATATCTGTGGCCTCCATTATACGGTCGATAGTTGATTTGAGTATCATGCGTTAAAATGCAAATGTAGGGCAATTATTGGTTGCCTCCCCTATCTAAGGGTTGTCAAAATACGAATTATTTGTGGGTAAGTGGTTTAAAATTTTTGGAGGATATTGCGGCACTTCCTTTTGTAATTGCACACATCAAATAGTATTCTCCTTTTGAGCGGGACGATACTTAAACTAGGGACAACAATTCATATTTGCAGAGATTGTCAGGCCCGTTCCTCGCTCACAATGACGGTCGGAGAGGCGCATCGATATTAAAAAAAAAGCTGCCCCAAATCGGGACAGCTTTTATATCAGCAAGATCTGAAAACAGATCTTAATTATTCTGCTACTACAGTAAACGGAACGTTTACTTTCACTTCTTTGTGCAGGTTCACAATTGCGGTGTAATCACCAACAAATTTAGGCTCCTGATCAAAACTGATACGACGACGATCAACGTCAAAACCTTCTTTTTTCAATGCGTCAGCCACTTGAATAGTGTTGATAGCACCAAAGATTTTACCGGTTTCGCCGGCTTTAGCACCGATAGTCAGTTTAACACCTTCTAAACGTGCGGCAATAGCGTCAGCATCTTTGCGTATTTTTTCTTGTTTAAATGCAGCTTGTTTTAGGTTTTCGGCTAAAACTTTGCGTGCAGATTCAGTAGCTAATACAGCGTAACCTTTCGGGAAAAGATAGTTACGGCCATATCCTGGCTTCACGGTTATGATATCATCCTTGTCGCCCAGGTTTTTTATGTCTTGTTTTAAAATAACTTCCATTGTCTTTTACCTCCGCTGATTATTTTAATGAGTCTGTAACATAAGGTAATAAACCAATGTGGCGTGCGCGTTTAACGGCTTGAGCCACTTTACGCTGAAACTTCAATGAAGTACCGGTTAAACGGCGCGGTAATACTTTACCCTGGTCGTTAACAAATTTCAACAAAAAGTTAGCGTCTTTGTAATCAATATACTTGATACCGTTCTTTTTAAAACGGCAGTATTTTTTACGGTTGTCCTCTACTTTAGGGGCGGTTACGTATTTAATTTGATCATTTGCCATTAGTTTGCCTCCTCCGCTTTAGCTGCAGGTTTCTTGTTAAAAGCACCACTGCGTTTTTTCTCATTGTAAGCTATGGCATGTTTGTCCAAAGCAATTGTCAGGAAACGCAAAACACGCTCATCGCGTCTTAACTCGACTTCCAATTTGTTAATTAATTCACCTGGAGCCTTAAATTCAGTTAAGTGATAGTACCCTGTAGTTTTCTTTTGAATTGGGTACGCTAATTTTCTCAAACCCCAATTATCCTCCTGGACAATTTCGGCTCCGCCGTCAGTAAGAATTTTGCTGTATTTGGCAATTGCCTCTTTAGCCGTTTCTTCTGACAACAACGGGGTTAGAACGATCACGATTTCGTACTGTTGCATTGTTATACTTTGATTTTTAAATATTTATCCCGACAAATCGGGGCTGCAAATGTAGGTATAAGTTTATATTAATGCAAGCATATTTAATATAATATTAAGTTAACTATCAGGCTACATAACATGTTTAATTTTAAAACATAAGGTCAGGTTAAATTGTCTATTATACGCTACTAAATTAAACATTACCGACATGGAATTTGATTATATTGAAAGCCAAGCATCTGTCAATCACAACACTTTTAGATATGACACTATTTATTTCCAGCATCCGGATGAAGATGATGCTACCGGGGACGATTGGGAAGAAGAAGGCGATGAAGATTTTGACGACGAGGAATTTGACGACGAGGCCGAAGACGTTGACGACCTTCATGAAATACGCGTAGATGATGACCTGAACGAACCGGACGAAGACGATGAATACGACATCACCAATCCTGACCCGGAGGACGATCATTTACCGGAAGAGGAAGAGTAATTCTATTTATTGTTATAGCATAAGGATGACATCTCCGTCCTTTGCTTTCTGGCGCAACTCTGTCAGCATTTTTCAACAATCCGCTCGCGCCCTTTTAGGTGCCGCAATTTCTTGCTACCTTAGTAGCTGTGGATAATTTCATTGTTTCGGCACGTAAATACCGCCCGGTTACTTTCGAAACCGTTGTCGGTCAGCAACATATTACAAACACCCTAAAAAACGCCATCAAAAATAACCAGCTGGCGCAGGCGTTTTTGTTCTGTGGCCCGCGTGGTGTAGGTAAAACTACCTGTGCGCGTATCCTTGCCAAAACCATCAATTGCGAAAACTTACAGCCCAATGGTGAGGCCTGCGGCACCTGCCCAAGCTGCCTTTCATTTCAAAATGGCAACTCATTTAATATACATGAGCTGGATGCGGCATCCAATAACTCGGTCGACGACATAAGAAGCCTGATTGAGCAGGTACGCATACCGCCACAGGGTGCGCGTTACAAAGTGTATATCATTGATGAGGTGCACATGTTGTCGCAAGCGGCGTTTAACGCCTTTTTGAAAACACTTGAAGAGCCGCCTCATTACGCCATATTTATATTGGCTACCACCGAGAAGCACAAAATACTGCCTACCATCCTGTCGCGCTGCCAGATATTTGATTTTAACCGTATCCGTGTAGAGGATATGGCCAATCACCTGGCATCAATCGCAAAAAAAGAGGACATCAAGTATGAAGACGACGGTTTGCACATCATCGCTCAAAAAGCTGATGGTGGCTTACGTGATGCACTGTCAATGTTCGACCAAATTGTTAGTTTCTCGGGTGCCGATGTTACCTATCGCGCAGCCATTGATAACCTGAACATTCTTGACTACGACTACTATTTTAACATCACCGAAAGCCTGCTGACCGAAAACACAGCCAAAACGCTATTATATTTTGATGAGATCTTATCCAAAGGTTTTGACGGTGCACACTTTATCTCCGGATTGTCAGAGCATTTCCGAAACCTGCTGGTTACCAAAGATACCGCAACGGTAAAACTACTGGAAGTAAGCGAAGGTATTAAAGCCAAGTATTTACAGCAGTCGCAGGCAGCAAGTGTGTCGTTCCTGATATCGGCATTGAACATAGCTAACCAGTGCGACCTGAATTATAAGCTGAGCAAAAACCAGCGATTGCAGGTGGAACTGGCGCTTTTGAAAATGTGCCATTTGCCGTCGGTGTTTAACCTGGCAACGGCCCCCCAAACTGCAATGTCCGATACCGGGCAATTAAAAAAAAAACCTGATACCCCAACAGTAGCGGCGCCTCAAACGGCGGCAGCTCCGGGTAACAATATAGCTATGGTGGCCGATTTACCGGCAGCCTATACTCCTGCCCCAAAGACAGAACAGCCAAAAGCACCTGTTGCAGCCCCCCTACACCCCACGGCTGCTCCGGTGGCCGAAGACCGTCCTAAACCGGCATTTATACCAAACGCCGGCGCAACTGCATCTGTCAAAATACCATCGTTAAAAGATATCGGCAACGTAGCTGAAGCGGCTGTTGATGAGGAGGATCCTTATGAAAAAGGCGAGGCTAAGGACGATTTTAGCTTCGACGATTTCTTGAAACACTGGAACATCTTTGCTGCAAATATAAAAGCCGAAGGCAAAATGAATCTCTTTACCGTTTTTTCTTCTGAAGCGCCAAAAATGCTTAAACCGTATGTTTTTGAGGTGGTTGTGGAGAACAAAATGTTAGATCAGTCTTTCCGCGATGAAAAGCCGCAACTGATGAACTATCTACGGAAGGCTTTGAACAATTACGACATAGAAGTGAATACCCGCGTTGACGAGCAGGTGCGCGTAAAGCGCCCTTATACCAGCCTCGAAAAATATCAGTATATGGCTACTAAAAACCCGAAACTGGCTGAGCTTCGCCAGCGCTTCAATCTGGATTTTGATTAGACTTGAAACTCACATTTCTGAGTAATAAGGCAACCAATAAACAGTTTTATACGTTTATAAGTAATTACATTTAAAAACTCTTATAAGCGCTGGTATGAAACACAGGTATCTACTTTTTATAGCGATACTATACTGCTGCATCATAGCTGCATGTAAACTCGATCCGCCGATATTACCGGGCGATAAAGATTACATAGCTAACGCAGATAACACGCTTCCCGGATCAAGAGACACCACCCGAAACACTGACACCGCCAAAAAAGATCGTCCGCCTATTACAGGCTTCTGGTTTTGTAAAAGCAATACCGCCGAAATTTACAGCCAGCTTGGGGTATTGCAAAGTAGTGCCGCTGCAGATCCATTTTATTATTCGATCACTTTCGACTCGTTGAAGAATGTCGCTGCCTTTAAATTAACCCCTTCTGAACACCCTGAACCTAACAATTATAACTATACGGTGACTAAAGATGCCGGTAAGACTTATATTACGTTTGATGAGGATCCGTTTTTCAGGGATGCAAATACGCCGGTTGAAATTTTAAATGAAACAGCGGTGTCCATGATCTGGCTCATTGTTGATCACCGGTTACATGATTCGGCTAACGGAAAAACCTATACTGCCAGCCGGCTCGAACTGGTAAAGATAAAGTGACAAAGGAGGCTGATATCGCTATCAGCCTCTTCTTATTAACGCCTGATGTCGTCAGGCAAATCGTTTTTTGGATAACCTTCTTCATCAAGATCATCGCGGTCATCTTCAGGAGTATGGGCCAGATCTTCGTCAATCGGGTCAACGTTTACAATATCGCCGTCATCCAAATGCATACCTAACTGATCGACATCTGTTTCTAATGATTCATTAGGGATATATTCATCCACTGCATCAAATGGGTTAGCTTCATCATAAGTTGAATCAAAGTCGTCACCGACTTTTGGGGCCGTGTTGTATGGATCTGGATGGTCATAGTCCGGGTCATCGCTGGGTACATCTATTTCGTAACTATTACTCTCCTCGTTAAAACGCAATTGCTCTTTGTCAATGGTTTCACCCAAATCGTCTTTCAGGGTTCTATCCCTGTCGGCGTCGTCATTGTTAAATGGATCGTTCTTGTTCATAGGTTTATTGCTTTAAAATTATTTATAGAAAAAACCCTGCCAAAAAACTAATCAACCACAAAATTGCGGTTAATTAGAGATTTGTTTTCGATATGTAGCTACGCCACCAACGGCAAACTTAAACCCTATAGATAGCTGATCGTACGAATCCTTTTGTTTACCGGCTGTAAAACCGTCCAATCCGTCCCCTAAAATAAAATTGTACTGGTAACCCAGGTCTATTTTAAAACCGGGTTCGCCATATTTATTATAAAACTTAAATTCATATCCTATACGGGCCGGTATTACTAATTGATTGGAGTTATTCTCGCCGGCTGTATAGAATCCCGGAACTTTTACGGATGCACGATTAATTTCAGTAATGTGATTGATCATAAAACCAATACCCGATGAAACATACAAATTTTTAAATGCGCTGGCCATCCCCCCTTGCGAGTAATCAATTATTTCGCCAAACTGCAGTTGCCCTCTCATCATTACCGCATTAAAATTATTAGTAAACTGCCTGCCAGAGGTGGTAAGTACAGAATCGCCTCCACGTAAAGTGCCGGTTTGCACCTCTATAATGTAATTAACAAACGGACTCACATTGTAATTAAACGTTAAACGCCCCGAGCGGGTGTTGGTTATATTTTGTGCGTCAGTATAGGGTTTGTTAAAATCCAGGCCCAGGCCGAGGTCATATTGCGCATAATCATATCCGGTTTGTGCCTTAACCATATTGGCAGCCAATACAACAATCACCAGCAAAAAAAATCTTTTGAAATAGTTATTCATCAAATATCCGGGGGCTATAATTTATAATCTACAAAGCCCGCTGTCAGGTTTATACTTATTAGCGGCTTATTCATTGGTTAAATTTATCAGGATTGGCGACAAAAACCATATCCGCTTCTAAATTATTTAAAATTAACCACTATTTTACAATGCCATGCAATTATTGATACACTGTATTTTATATCTTTGGTGCCACTAAAAAAACAAATACCTGGTATGTCAAAAATTAAAGTAAATAATCCGGTAGTCGAACTGGATGGCGACGAAATGACCCGCATTATCTGGAAGTTTATTAAAGACAAACTGATAGTGCCGTACCTGGATCTTGATATAAAATATTATGATCTTGGTTTAGAGTATCGTGATGAAACCAATGACCAAGTAACCGTTGATGCCGCTAACGCCATTAAACAATATGGTGTAGGTATTAAATGCGCTACCATTACTCCTGACGAGGCTCGTGTTAAAGAGTTTAATCTGAAACAAATGTGGAAATCGCCAAACGGCACCATTCGTAATATTCTGGATGGTACGGTTTTTCGCGAACCAATTGTGATGAGCAATGTGCCACGCCTGGTACCCAACTGGACTGCTCCTATCTGCATCGGCCGTCATGCTTATGGCGACCAATACCGCGCTACCGACTTTTTGACCAAAGGCAAAGGTAAATTAACCGTAACCTTTACCCCTGAAGATGGCGGCGAAGTACAGTCATACGAAGTATTTAACTTTAAAGGTGATGGTGTCGCGTTGACCATGTATAACACCGATGAGTCTATCCGCGGTTTTGCCCATGCTTGCTTTAACCAGGCAATCATGAAGGGCTGGCCGCTATACCTATCTACAAAAAATACTATCCTTAAAAAATACGACGGCCGCTTCAAAGATATCTTTGAAGAGATCTACCAAAACGATTACAAAGCTAAATTTGACGAGCTGGGCATCGTTTACGAACACCGCCTGATTGACGACATGGTGGCCTCTGCGTTGAAATGGAATGGCAACTTTGTTTGGGCTTGTAAAAATTATGACGGCGACGTACAGTCTGACACAGTAGCGCAAGGTTTTGGTTCATTAGGTTTAATGACGTCTACCCTGGTTACTCCGGATGGCACCGTTATGGAAGCCGAAGCTGCGCACGGTACGGTAACCCGTCACTACCGCGAGCATCAGGCTGGACGCCCTACCTCAACTAACCCTATTGCCTCTATTTTTGCCTGGACCCGTGGTTTAGAGTTCCGTGGTAAACTGGATGACAACCAGGAGTTAATTGACTTTTGCCATACTTTAGAGCGGGTTTGTATTGAAACGGTTGAAAGCGGCAAAATGACCAAAGACTTAGCCATTACCATCAAGCCGAAAGTGGAGCACGGTACAGATTACCTGTATACTGAAGAGTTTTTGGAAGCTATTGACGAGAATTTGAGAATTAAGTTGGGTAAGTAATTTATATCCACTTCAAATAAAAAAAGCCGGTTGTTGAAGCCGGCTTTTCTATTTTTTCATATGTGATGCTATTAACATCAATATTAAGAAAGTTCCTGTATAGGCAACCGTTTCTGTAGTAGATACAGCCGAATGTGCCTTTGGTCGTGGCACACTATCAATATCGTAATTTGAAAACACCATTTTATCCTGGTTTTGAAACAACTCAGCGTAGCTGTGCGGTTCACTAATTTCAGGCTCTTTTGTTAAATTTCTTACGATAAAATCTGATATAATCTTATTTGATAGCTTAAAAACCGGGTGCGTTACATCAATTGTAGACGATATAGCCGCAACGGTATCTATCTTGTCAAGCAATAGAAAGGTATTATTTCTCTTTGCGTAAATCGCTGCTTGCAAAATAAAAAAGCCGGTTTCACGCCATGTTGTATGGCGCTCGGCATAGGTGATTCTTTCTAACCTAAATAAAAGTTCTCCGGATTTCGCATTTTGGTCTGCCGAGTAAGCCAAAATATTTTGAAACTGTATACCTAGAGGAGTCTTTGTTGCTACGCAGGCATCTCTGTTAAAAACTCCCGTTTCAACTAAGCCCAAGTTTTTTGTGGTAGCCCGAGCATCTAATAAAGTTATATTATTATATAAGCAGTTTTGTACTTTAACCTTTGAAGGTTGAAAATCGATCAATATCGTGTGTTGTGCATCTGCGCTGCTACAACTAATGAGTCCTATGACAAAGATTGTAATTGTTTTATAGAGAAATGGCATCGTGATTAAAATAACACTTTTTTGTTTAGGTTCAATATTTGTTACCTCAAAAGTCATTAAATTAAATCTGCATTTCAGGTTTCATATTTAACTGATACCTTTGTCAGTAAATTTATAGCAATCATGTCTAAAACATTATATCCGTTAAAATTCAAAACCATATTTAAAGACAAGATCTGGGGTGGACAAAAAATCCGCACCTATCTGCATAAAGATTTTGGCAACTTGCCTAACTGCGGCGAGACCTGGGAAATTTCGGGTGTTAAGTCTGACGTTTCTATCGTTCACGGCGGCGCACTTGACGGCGAATCATTAGCCGACCTGCTTGAGCAATATGGGGCCGATTTGGTAGGCGAAAAAGTTTACAAACACTTTGGCAATATATTCCCATTACTGGTAAAGTTTATCGATGCTAACGAGGACCTTTCTATCCAGGTACACCCTAATGATGAGCTGGCTAAAAAACGCCACAACTCTTTCGGTAAAACCGAGATGTGGTATATCATTGAGTCTGACCCGGGTTCGACCCTGATAGCCGGTTTTAATCAGGAAATGGATGAGCAGAAGTACCTGGAGAAATTTAACAGTGGCCACCTGATGGACGTGCTTAACCGCGAAACCGCTAACGAAGGCGACGTGTTCTTTTTGCCGGCCGGCCGTGTGCATACCATCGGTGCAGGCTTGCTATTGGCCGAAATTCAGCAAACATCAGACATCACTTACCGTATCTATGATTTTGATCGCGTTGATGCCAACGGCCACAAGCGCGAACTGCATACCCAGGAAGCGCTGGCTGCTATCGACTATAAATACTACGGCAACTATAAAACTCAATATAATCCCGAAAAAGACGAGACCGTTCAACTGGTTAGCTGCCCATACTTTACAACCAGCGTATTAGACGCTACCCACAGCACAGGTAAAGACTACAGCAACCTGGATTCATTTGTAATCCAGGTTTGCCTGGCAGGTGCTTACACCATCAAATACAATGGCGAAAGTTACCCGGTTAAAATGGGCGAGTGTATCCTGTTGCCAAAAACTATTGATAACATTGAATTAGAAACCGAAGGCGGTTTCAAAATATTGGAAAGCTTTATTGCGTAATTGTTTTTAAGCTTCATTGGAAAGCGCTGTACTTTGTACAGCGCTTTTTTTGTCTCTCTCTCTGTCATTCTAAGGCTCTCGAAGAACTATTCTCTTAACAAAGTGAAAAATCCGCAAATTCTGCTAATCGCTCGGCAGATTCTTCGTTTCACTCAGAATGAATGGTCTTTGGAGACATCAAAATATTTAAAGTTAAATTATTAGATAATTACCCAAACATTTCTATTTTTGTAGCAATAAAAAAAGATAAGTACTATGAACTCAATGCAAGAAGCAAATTCAGAACGTCATTACATATTATTAGTTATTGCTATAGTTATTGGTTTGGTAGGCGTTTATTTGCGCTTTGCTGATTTCAGACATGCTTCTGCCGTAGCCAACGTTATCATGGCAATTGGTGCCGGTGTTGCGCTGAAAGCGGTATTTAATATCATCGACTAAAATTTATTTTATACATAATAAAAAAGCGTCCGGCAGGTAATCTGCCGGACGCTTTTTATTAAATAGCTTTCTATACTACTTTGGCCGATACTTTGATTCATTCAAAATCTTTTGTGCATCGTTATTGATCATTAACTCGGGCAGGGTAATTTCAGGATGTTTGTCCATATACTCTTTCACAATTTGCCAGCCCGTCCAGACGCCAAGTTTGGGTGCCGACTCATTATGATCGCCTAATTGCGGCGTAAACGGGGCCTCGCCAATCATGGTGTTGGTTTTCTGGTCGTCAGTTTCATACAGCAGGTTCTGCTCTAACAGGTAAGCCCAAATGGTCGATTTAAAATCTGTACACCACTTTAATTGTTGGGATGTATAGCCGATTTTTACCGAATCGGGTACATCAGGTAATATCTGGTCCATAAAGTAAAGTATCTTACCATTATACACCATTTTGGACAGTAATGTTTTATCATTATCACTTTCGGGGAACATATCTTCTTTAGCTAAGCTCTCAACAACTTTTGGCGCTATATATTCGGGCGTAAACCTCCTGTATACATAATGCGGAAAAGTCTCTATCAAGGCCGGATAAAACCTCGAGTTAGCCCCCAAGAACATGTCCAACCCAATACCAACATAGCCGTCGCCTACAGCAGTTTGCGCTTTAAACCCAGAAAAATAAGCATAAACTTTTGGCAGGTTTTTCTTCGGATAATAATATTTAATACGTCTGAAAGCGTCAGTTAGCTCAGCTTCCTGTTTATTAAGGTTGGGGTAAACCGAATCGACATCATTTTTTACATCATGATATGCACGGCCTGCAAAAACCGGGCGCAGTATGCTAAAGTAGTTCGTATCATTGATACTGCCCGCCTCCAGGATACGTTCGGTATAATCACGATAAAAGATACCATATTTTTTGATCAGGAACATCGCTTGCTGTTCCATCGGTTTTGTCCGCAAGCCGTCAAAATCGCGATCAAAGCGATCAATCTTAACGTCAATTGGTATATTGCTCACATCAATTTTTTTGCTGTGTCCGCAAGCTGTGAGCAGCAGGCCGGCAATAGAAATCAAATAAATTTGTTTGAACTTATAAAAGCTTGACATCAATTTTATACTTTTCAACAAAATTAATCTATTATTTGTATTTAGATACATACCCTACCTGTAATATCTATGAAACTAGCATTAGCGCAGCTTAACTATCACATTGGCAACTTTGAGTCAAATACGGCGCATATCATCAGGCACATTAAAAAAGCAAAAGAAAATGGCGCCGACCTGGTTGTGTTTGCCGAACTGTGTATCTGCGGATACCCTGCTCGCGATTTCCTGGAGTTTACCGAGTTTATTGAGCAATGCGAGGTAGAGGCGCAAAAAATTGCTGCCGAATGTACAGATATCGCCTGCATTATCGGTCTGCCTATTCCTAATAACAAACCCGAGGGTAAGGACTTGAATAACTCGGCCTATTTTATTGAAAACGGCAAGGTAAAAGCAATTGTCAATAAAGCGCTGCTCCCTAACTATGATATTTTTGACGAGTACCGGTATTTTGAGCCGTCGACCGAATTTAACTGCATTGAATTTAAGGGTAAACGCATAGCGTTAACCATTTGCGAGGATTTGTGGAACACCATAGAAAACCCGCTATACGTTACCCGACCGATGGATACGCTGATTAAGCAAAATCCGGATGTAATGATCAATATAGCTGCTTCACCGTTTGCCTACAACCATGATGAGGAGCGTATTGAAATTTTAAAGGATAATGCAGTGCGCTACAATTTGCCGCTGTTTTATATAAATCATGTAGGCGCGCAAACCGAACTGATTTTTGACGGCGGATCGTTAGTATTCGATAAAACCGGAAAACTGGTTGACGAGCTGCCTTATTTTGAGGAGTGTTTAACCTACTATACTTTAGACGATAATGGTGAGATTACTTTCGATCATCCCTCAACGCTAAAGACCAATCGCGATAGCGACATCGCCCAGATACACGATGCGCTGGTATTAGGTATTCGCGATTATTTCCATAAATCGGGTTTTAGTCGCGCGATATTGGGCCTGTCGGGTGGTATTGATTCGGCAGTAGTTTGTGCATTAGCAGCCGAAGCATTGGGGCCTAAAAATGTAATGGCAGTACTATTGCCTTCAAAGTATTCAACGGATCATTCCATCAAAGACGCTGAAGACCTGGTGACCAATTTGGGCTGTATGAGCGAAACTATCGCCATAAAAAATATTACTGATCAGTTTGAAACGGCATTGCATCCTCAGTTTAAAGATTTGCCGTTTAATATTGCCGAAGAGAACATCCAGTCGCGAAGCCGCGCTATTTTATTGATGGCCATGTGTAATAAATTTGGCTTTATACTACTCAATACATCAAACAAAAGTGAGGTTGCTGTAGGCTATGGTACTTTATATGGCGATATGTGCGGCGGTATTTCTGTTATTGGCGACGTATACAAAACCCAGGTTTTTGAGCTGGCGCGATATATTAACCGCAATCGCGAAATTATTCCGGTAAATTCTATTGTTAAACCACCCTCTGCAGAATTAAGGCCAGGTCAGAAAGATTCAGACTCACTACCTGAGTACGATGTTCTGGATAAAATACTGGCTCAGCATATAGAGCACCGCCGTTCGGCTAATGAGATCATTCAAATGGGGTTTGAGAAGACGACCGTTCATCGTACTATTAAACTAACCAATCTGGCAGAGCATAAACGTTACCAGACTCCGCCTATTCTTCGGGTCTCGCCAAAAGCATTTGGCATGGGCCGCAGGATGCCGATTGTGGGCAAGTATTTGCAATAAGAGTTAAACTTGTCATTGCGAGGAGGTACGGACGAAGCAATCGCGAGCAGAAAAGTTCGCGATTGCCACGCTACGCCAGCTATGCCAAAATTACTTATATCTTCCCAAACAGCTCTTCTAATTTATGCTCCAGGTCAGCGCCGCGAAGGTCTTTAGCGATGATCTTGCCATTGGGATCAAGTAGGAAATTAGCGGGGATAGACTGCACTTTATATAAAGTAGCGGCGTCGTTTTGCCAGAATTTCAGGTCTGATACCTGAGTCCAGGCCAGGCCGTCGTGCTTGATAGCTGCTTGCCATTTATCCTTTTCACCCGGGCGATCTAATGACACACCCAGTATGGTAAAGTTTTTGGTTTTATACCTGCCGTAAGCTTTTACCACATTCGGGTTTTCGGCACGACAAGGGCCACACCATGATGCCCAGAAATCAATCAATACGTATTTACCTCTGAGTGATGACAGTTTAACTGGGTTGCCGTTAACATCGGGCTGCGTAAAATCAGGAGCTGTAGCACCTACCGAAGTAACCTTGGCATCATCAATACCGTTTCTGATCATCTTGCCTACCTCGGTCTCCTGAATAGATTTATCCAATTGGTTAAACAACTCATCGGTTTCCATAGCATTTGCGCCCTGCCGGGTCATGAGGTTCAAAACCATCAGGCTTTCATAACTATGCGGATGCGTCGAAGCAAACTCTTTAAGCATAGCATGTTGTTTATCCTGTAAAACTTTAAACCTGGCCTGCATTTTCTCCTGGTATTCAGGCGATTTTAGCGTAGCTGCCGGAGCCGCCTTAGCCTCGTCATTTAGCTTTTTAGCTTCGCCGTTAAAATAATTAAGTTGCTGCGTCAGATACTTATCTTCATCATTCAATTCAGAACCGGTAATGACACCATATTTTACAGAATCTTTTTCGGTATTGACATTGGTTATGCCTTTATCTAACATAAACTCAAGCATGTCCGGGGTCGTACCCAATTTAGCTACCCCCACTCCTTTATGATCAAGTACAATCAATGAGTTTGACGGACTCGGAATACTACCAGAGATGCTAAAGTTGCCGTTTACAATCTGTGTAGAATCCATTACCTTATTGGCACCGGCCTGGTAAAGCAAGTATACCCATGCCGGGGTAGTTACATTGCCAATTTTACCTTTTACCGTAAAGGTATTACCAGCCGGGGCTTGTGCAAATGCCATTACAGGCAATAGCGTCATTATATTTAAAATCAGTTTCTTCATTGCTTTTTTTGAACTCTTCAGGACTAATAACGGATTATCCGTCACAATTATATAATTAGGTTAACTTTTGATAAGTACGCCACCACAGATCGGGCATTTCGCCTGATACCGCCAGTTGGTAATCTTCATAACGGCAAGGCACCAGGTGGAAGCGCTCATTTTTTGAACCACCGCTTGGGTAAGGTACCTGCATCCACCATCGGTCTGATTTTTTGCTTTTCACAAATATCAATTCATGATCATCATGCACCAGGCTGGTTTTATAGATAAGGTATTGCGACTTAGGGCTTAATGGAAAATCCTTCTTACGATTATATACACCGTCAATAAAATACCATATCATTTGGGCCAGCAGCATGGCTGTTTGGCCATTATTGTCATAGGCCGGGTTAAACTCATAAAACCCAATCGAGCTTAACTTATCATTAAATCCCGCGTAGCGGCAAATCTGGCAGGCCTCTTCGCCATAAAAGCCGTTAGGCGTGGCATTGGCATTAGCACCGGCATCGGCCGATTTTATGGCGCTGATATCAAAACTGATCATATTAGCATTACGGATAACCGGCTCGGCTACACCTACATTATTACTCAATAGCCCTAAGCGGTGTACATCAAAGTATAGCTTATCCATTACCCGTAAGCTATCCTGACTGGCAAAGAACGTTTGATAGCCCAGGTTACTGTAATTAAAAAGATAATTAGGCTCATGCAGAAAGATCTTGCTCAGATAGGAGGTTGATGTGGTGGCGATGCTTTCTGAATTTTCATCTTCTTCCAAATCAAAATGCGAATCGACAATTACCAGGTCTACCTTTTGTTCCAGATCTTCATAACCCAAATACTGTGCATAGGTAAGGTCTTGCCCTCCACCGATGATCAGCGGAATAATATCTTTTTTAACCAATTCGCCTACAACCGTCTTTAGTGCATAATAAGTATCGGTAATTGACTCTCCCTGCCGGATATTGCCCAGATCTGCAATTTTTGTCGTATAGGAGCCTTCATGCAATTGATACAGCTTTTCACGCACGTAGTCGGGGGCCAGGGCGCAACCGGGATTGTTAATGGCGTTGCGATCTTCCTGCACACCTATGATAGCAATATCGACAGAGTGATCCAGGTCGGGAAATTCGTCTACATAGCAGTTTATCTTACTACCTAAGTGGCTGGTATAATACCCGTTTTTGGGGGTGATGGTATTTAAATCAACAGATGTAAAGAAATCTGATAAGGACATATTATTAATGTGCGAATATGCAAATGTAGTAAATGTGCGGATATGCAGATGTGCAAATGTAAGTATGATTTAATTACCGCACCAGTATCACCATATACAGCTGATGTAGCGCGGCGCAACAACAATTTAAATTCTTGAGCGGTATACCAATATGTCACGGTACGCTTGTTTTATTTTGCAATTCAATCATCAATCTGCACATTTGCACCTCTGCATATCAAAGAAAATGGTTCTCGTAACAGGCGCTACAGGTTTTTTAGGCTCAGAAGTAGCCAGGCAATTGGTTGACAAAGGCGAGACTGTGCGCTGTACCAGGCGGGCATCGTCAATTATACCGGCCTTGCTGATACCTTATCCGCAGATAGAATGGGTTGAGGCTGATATGATGGATATCTTCGCGTTGGAAGATGCGCTTGAAAGTGTCGACCACGTTTATCATTGTGCGGCCTGGGTGTCGTTAAAACAAAAAGACAAAGAGCCCATGATACACACTAACGTAAAAGGTACCGCCAATCTGGTGAACCTTTGTTTGGGGCGCGATATCAGGTTGGTTCATGTAAGCTCCATTGCAGCCATAGGCGTTGCGAAACCTGGCGAATTGATCACTGAAAATCATCACCTGGACATTGCTACTGAAAATGACGGCTACGCAATATCAAAACTGGAAAGCGAAATGGAAGTCTGGCGCGGCATTGCAGAGGGATTAGATGCCGTAATAGTAAATCCGTCGTTGATCATCGGTGCTAATGCAGGCATTTTAGGTAGCGGCCAGCTGTTTGAAACCGTACGCAAAGGACTTAAAATTTATACTGAGGGCACCGCAGGCTTTGTTGATGTCGAAGATGTAGCCAAATGTATGATAGCCCTGATGGAAACCGATATTACCGAACAGCGCTACATTCTCAGCGCCGAAAATCGTGATTATAAACAACTCACCGCCGAAATTGCTCAAGGCTTCGGTATCAAGCCGCCACCATTTGTAGCCAAACCCTGGATGATGGAAGTGGCCTGGCGTGCGGCGCGGTTAGCCTCGTTCATCACCGGTAAAACGCCGGCCATTGATAAGGTTGCCGCTCAGGCTTCTACTCAAATCCGCAACTTTGATAATAGCAAGATCAAAGCTGCTATTGGCATTGAATTTAAACCGATCAGTAAATCTATTTTGGAAATTTGCAGGCGACTGGCAAGCTAATAACTGTTGCATAAATCAATGATAAACTATTATCTTGTGGCATGGAACAGTACGACCCACGCATCGACGAATATATTGGCAAAAAAGCAGCTTTTGCGCAACCGATATTAAAACACCTGCGCCAACTAATGCACTCGGTTTCGCCGCAAATTACCGAAACCATTAAATGGGGGCATCCGTTTTTTGAGTACAAAGGAATTTTGGCTAACATGGCTGCATTTAAAGAGCATTGCGTGTTTGGTTTCTGGGGCAGCACTGCCTTGAATGACCCGAATGGCGTACTTAAACACGCTGATGAAAGGGACGCTGCCGGCAATTTTGGACGTATTACTAAAGTGTCTGACTTGCCGGATGATGCTATTCTGAAAGATTTTATCTTGCAGGCTATTAAAATAAAAGATGCCGGACCCGAACAGAAATCAGAGAAAAAAGCTGTCGTACCTAAAGCGCCAAAAGCACCTATCGAGGTGCCGGATTATTTTGCCGCTGCACTGGAAACTAAACCCAAGGCCTTAGCAACTTTCCAAAATTTCAGTCCTTCAAATAAACGCGAATACCTGGAATGGATTGTCGAAGCCAAAACAGAGGCCACCCGCCAAAAGCGCATTGAAACCGCGTTAGAGTGGATGAGTGAAGGTAAGTCGAGAAACTGGAAGTATAAGTAATTCAATTTTTGAGGTGTCTTTCACTTCTTTCTGTCATGCCGGCGACGGGCATCTTGCTGCGTGGCAATAACTGCTATTAGCATTACGGGCAGATTCTTCGCTATGCTCAGAATGACAAAGTGTGTTTTATACCTCCCCTTCCCGCTTCCTCAAGAACCACTCTAATCCCAACAATACAACAATCAGCCCGAAAATCCATTTCACATCGATCATGTCATTGTAATGGCGGTCTTCGTACACCAGGGTTTTGATGTTTTCATTCTTGCGGATCAAATCGGCCAGTTGATTCATTTGCGACGGCGGCAGCATTTTACCCCCGCTTTGAACGGCTATATTTCTAAGTAATTGATGATTGGCCGCACTTTGGCTTATCTCCAAGTTAAGTGGCTTCACAGTAAGTTGTCCGGCTGCATTAAACAAGCGGTTGCCCAGTGTGGTACTGGCGGTATAAGTATACTCGCCAACCGGTAAAATACCGGCATCCAACTGATAGCTTTGTCCCGTGCGGGTGGCCAGGAAGCTGTAGTTTTTGCCTGCGGTATTTTTAAGCTCGATCTTGACGTCGGGCGTGTTAACCAGTTCCAAAGCATCGTTATATAATTCTGTATTAAAGAGTACATTTTCCCCTTCGTCAAAAACATTTTTTGAGGGATAAACCCTGAAACGCTGTCTGTTTGCATTAGCGGTCAAATATTGAACACTCTGGCTAAACAGTTCCTCCATGGCATGGTGACTGCCATATTGCGCATACTCGGCCAACTGCCATCGCCACAGGCCTTCACCAGTTAATACGCCTATACGCCGACCACCTTCATCACCAAATAACAATAACGGATAATTGGTGGCTACAGTGCCTATCCGTTGCTTAAACAACACCCCGGTGGTTGCAGGTAAAGTGTAAGTACCAAACGGTGCCAGCAACGGCGGCATTTTGGCCAGCTTTTGCATTGTCGAGTCCGACAAAACAAATGACGTAAACTCAGGAACAGGCTGTGCAAATACTTCCTGCATGTCCGCCCGTGTAGTGCTGATATTGGTTAGCTTTTGTGCCGTATTAAAGTTTGAAATATCTGCCTGATCACCCAATAAATACCATACCGGCGTTTTAGTTTTGGCGATAATGTCTTTCAGCGCGACAAAGCTGCCGGCAGTTGGCTGATGCAGCATAATCAGGCTATAATCGCTTAATTTAAGCGAGCCAATGTCCGCGGTAAAACTTGTCTTCAACTCATAGTTTTTATTGGCCTCAATGGCTTGTTTTATCACGCTGATGTCCGGGTGGGCGGCATCATACACCAACAATATCTTCTGCTTTGAATCGAGCACCTCGACATAAATGGTTTCAGTGTTATTTTGAGTAGAAAGCTCGTTCTTAACCGGTGTTATGCTGATATTGAACTTATGTACGCCTTTTTTATCGGCGTTCAATTTTATTGTTAAATTCTTTTTAAAGGCATCATTGCCTACCGGGATGATCTGCGCATTTACCTGGCGGCCGTCTTCGGTGACTGATAAATGCATGGTCTCGCCTTTACTTTGGTAGGCTTGCGTTAATACTTCTATTTCGAAATCGTTTCCTAAAAAAGCGGTCTTGTTATAATTGACATTACCTATAAGCAGATCGCGTTTGGCATTGGTATCTCCTAAGGCTATGGTATAAATGCCTGTTTTAAAATTGCGGGCCTCATATTGGGGGTCGGCGCCCTGATTGTAAGAGCCATCAGTAGCAAGTATCAGCGCACCGATGTTCTGGTTTACAAAGCGATCATTCAACTGGCGCAATGCCGCTGCTATATTGGTTTGTTTAGCGTTGAATGATTTTGATAAGCCGCTATTCAGATCATGGCCGAAGTTAAACTCCTGCACCTCATAACCATTGCCTAATTGATGTTTTAATTTGGCTAATTCATCAACAAACTTATCGGCATCAAAATCTCTGGGGTGAAATGTATTGACCGACTGCGAATTATCTTGCGCTATTAAAATCAGCGGTTTTTGAGGCTGATAATTGGTTGATTTAACCATCGGCGATACCAGCAACAAAGCAATCAGGAAAACTCCTAACGCTCGAAATGCAGCTAACAGGTATCTGAATTTATCCGGCAGATTTTGCGGCTGCCGGTACATGAGCCAGGCATACAGTAAACCCAACAGCAAGCAAGGTATGGCCCACCATCCGGATACAGTTCCCCATGTGACAGAAAATAGCAGCATCTTTAAGCTTAAACGTTGTACCTGATATGTTTTACGTTATACCTGCAAAATGCAAAAATATCGTGAATGTTTAGTGTAATAATATTGGTATGGTTACTCAATCCAGGTCTCCCATTGCTTTACAATAACAGCCTTGAAGATGTTATCAATATCGGTTTTACTGGGTACAGGATAATTGAGCTTGGGCTGGTGGCAACCGGGCATCAAAATACTGAGAGAAATAGTAAAAGTTTATGCATAAAAAACAGCATATCTGTATATCAAATATGCTGTTTTAAATATGATTTATAAGGGCCTTTGCACTTATACTTCGGGAGCCTTAGTATGACATCGGCCGCTTTGATCAGTTTTGCAACCAATCATTAATCTTCAATCACTACTACAACATCCCTCCATCAACCGGGATAACCTGGCCGGTGATGTAGGTTGCCATGTCAGACGCCAGGAAAACGCAGGCATTGGCTACGTCTTCGGTCTCGCCGGCGCGTTTAAGCGGGATTGAGGCCGCCCAGCCTTCAACTACTTTCGGGTCTAAAACCTCGGTCATTTCGGTACGGATAAAACCCGGAGCGATAACGTTAGTACGGATGTTACGCGAGCCCAGCTCCTTAGCCATTGATTTAGAAAAACCAATGATACCTGCTTTTGAAGCAGCGTAGTTAGCTTGCCCTGCATTGCCGTCGACACCTACTACAGAACTCATGTTGATAAATACGCCTTCGCGGTTTTTCATCATAATTTTTGACGCCGCTTTAGTAACGTTGAATATAGATTTCAGGTTAACTTCCAGAACGTCGTCCCATTGCTCTTCAGTCATGCGCATTAACAGGCCGTCTTTAGTGATACCGGCATTGTTAACCACGATATTTAGCGTACCAAAATCGGCAATAATATCATTGATCAGCTTATCGGCTTCGTCAAACTTCGAAGCATCGCTGCGATAGCCTTTTATTTTAGTGCCAAAGCTTTGCAGTTCCTGCTCCAATGCCTGGCCTTTTTCAACAGATGATAAATAAGTAAAAGCCACATTAGCGCCGTGCTCGGCAAATTTTTCAGCAATTTTGCGTCCGATTCCTTTTGACGCTCCGGTTATTAACGCGGTTTTTCCTTCTAATAATTTCATAAACTTTGATCAGTTCTGTTTGGGCAGCGAAGATAACAATTTAGGTTGAAAAGTTAATGAAGTAGCAGGATAGCTATGGCACCTGCCAAGATATTTACTTTGTTGTCTGAAGTCTGCAACTTCGGGCAGCGGGACCACTAAAGGCAAGTAGTATTTAAAACAAAAGCCTCTGCATTTCTGCAAAGGCTTAAAAGTGTATGTTAATATCTGGTTAGTACTGCCACAAGTTGAGTTCCCAATCCATAAGTTGCTTCTTGATACGTTCTGACTCATAAAGCTTATCAATACCTTGAGCGTAATCTTTAATACGTTCATCCTTATCGTTAGACACTTTAACCACGTAACCATGAAATAAGCGTTTCAGGAACACATCATCGAAGCTTAGATCGGTAGCGTCATTGTTTCTGTTAAAGGCTTCGTGTGTAACCAATACCTGGCGTGCAGCCGGGAAATAGATCCAAAACGCCGGTTGATAATCTAACGCAAGGTTAGCACCCTCAACTTTTTGTTTAATCATTGGTGCAATACCGATGATACGGGGCTCCCATACTGAACGTTGCTTGTCAAAAATCCAGTCTTCTTTAATACGGTATTTGATAATGCTGTCAGGCTGAAATTCGCCTGCTACCATTTTTGACCCAGTTTTTTCGCCATTTGCATTAATGATGTTAACCAAAGAGCTATCGGCCATTTTTGCTTTGGCTTTTGCGGGAGTCAATGGAACAGCAAATCCATCGCCATTTGGATCGTCCTTGGTAGGTATCGGATCATAAGCGGTCAGTTCTCCGGCGGCAATAGCATCCATTAACACATCAATTAATCTTGACTTAGGCGAGCCTAAGTAAGCGTTTACTTTTTCGCGCAGGTCAATCTCTTCCCAAACCCGTTTTGCAAATACAACGTCCGACTCGCGAACATTAGCGTAAGGAGTCACTTTGTTATTTTGGATATTGCTCTTTTTATAGTAACCATCTAAAGGCCTGTCAAACGGTTTAGCAGGTGTTGCATCGGCAGTGATAGGCGCATCTGTTGGCTTTTTAGTAGTGTCAAGCATTGAGGTCTGCTTACTGGCCGTATTAGGGGCAGTTGTATTCTTGCCGGCTACCGGTTTTTTTACCGGCGCTTTCTTCTTTTTGGATTGCGCAAACGCTGTTACGCAAGCCAGGCAGAGTACAAAAATCAAAAATCTACTTTTCATATGCTTTTAATTTGCAAATAATACAATGTTATCTAATCCGCGCTGAGTGCCGTCTGGCCCAACTGCAACAATGTCTTTAAAAACCACTGTCGAACCTGGCGAAACGCTGTTCATTGCCGAATGCATTGCGCTGGTTAGCTGGTTTCCGGTGCCCGTAAAACTCAACGGATCCTGACGTGGTTTTATTACTAATAAAGTAAAACGTGTAACGTTAAACTTAGCATCAAACTCAAAATTCTCTAAGCGTGCAAATATGGCATCCTGCGCTTTTATATTAGCCGCGCTGGTTGTTCCGCCAGATTTAGCTGCAAACTCTGCTTTAGGGTCAGGTATACGTTTTACACGGAAAGTTGTTGCACCTAAAGTCATGACTTTACCTTTTGACACCTCGCCAGATACATTTACAGTTGCCGTACCTTGTGCAGTAACCGTAGCAATGTAACCATTGCCTGACGGGGTAATAGTGCCGCCGGCCATACTTACACGCAAATCTTTTTTAGCAATACCCGGTGCCGATACCGATAGCGGATTTGGCACACCGATATATAATACATTCATTTTGTCAGGCGATACCACTGCAGATGGTCTTGCTACCGTATAAGTTTGGGGTTGTGTTGTGTATGTCTTAATGGTACCATCGTTTTGTTTAACCGATATGGTACCTATCCAGGTATGTACCCCTTCGGCGCTGGTGCTGCCGTTGTATTTACCGCGGCCCGCCTCTGTTGGCAATCTTGAACCTTCAACAGTGATATCCGGTGATGATTTTGAATCAGACGCAGTTAAGAACACTTCGGCGGTATATGGCTGACCCACCAATACATAGCTGGTTGGCGCCACTGCCACCGCCGAGAATTGGTCCAGGTTAACAACCGCCTGATCTACTTCGCCTAAAATCTTTTTTACCACCTCGTTTTCAGCATTTTTAGTATCCGATTGTATTTTGGTTAATGCGGTCATTGCTGCACCCATTGGCATACCTTCGCCAAAAGTGGCCTGTTCCCAGCTTTTGTTTTCAAAACCTGTTCTATGAGGCGGCGGAGTAGTTTCTAATGGTAATTTTACGCCCGCCCGGTCTCTGGGATCAAGTAATGCAAGTAGGTTCTTTCTGGTCTCGTCGATCTTTTTATGTAATTCGTAAGCATTTTTTTTACGATTTACCATTAGATCCACAGATATGTCGATGTTTTCGCGCCCTCTGTAATCTTGCGTCACCTCGTCAAAACCGCCGGCCGCATCAACCAACATTTTTTTCAATGTTTCTACATAAGCATTCAAATCATCTGCAAGTTTTCTTGCTTTCAGAGCCCGTTCATAAATCGGCTTTGCCCTTTCAGGCTGCTCTTTTAATTTAGTTTTTTCAAACGCCTCAAAAGTATTATCAATACCTTTCTGCACGTTTGTTTTTGAAGCCGATAAGCTGTCGCTGATGTTTTTAAAAGCATCTAGTAAGCTATCCGGAACATCAAGGGCAATAAGGCCCAGCAATACCAGGTATAAAATACCCATCATCCGCTGCCTTGGGGTCTGTTTACCTCCAGCCATTTGTTATATATCTTTATTTTGTATTAAAAATCCTGTTTATTCACAAAAGGCTATGCCTGGCGTGGTTGGTTCATTGCAGTTAACATATTGCCATATATAGCATTTAACGACGACAGATTTTTAGCCAAACGGCTAACCTCTTCTTTAAACTGCTTTGAATCATCAATAGACTCTGTAAAATTACCCATGGTTAATGACAGGTTTTGATAAAACTTGTTCATTGCTTTTAAATGGGCGCTTGAGTCCTGTAGTTCCAATTCATAAACAGCGTTTAAGGCCGATAAATTTTTAGCCAAACTGTTTACCTGATCGTGATATGCTTTTGAATCTACATTAGTATTAGCCAACTCTAACAAGTTGCCTGATGCTTTCTCGAACGATGCAGTCAGGTTGTCATAGCTTTGCGAAGCTTGCTTTACTTTGTTGGTAAAGGCTATAGTAGCCTCGCCGGCATCAGTGACTTTTGATATAGCATTAACCTTATCGCCAAAAGTTCTTAAACCTTCAGCCAGGCTGTTAACCAATTCCGGACCGATTTTAGCATCGGCCATCATTTTGTCTAAAGCGGCGGTTTGCGAAAAGTTACCGCCACCGCCACCACCACGTTGCGAAGTGGTAGGCAATTCGCCTGTATAATCGTGTGCTAATTCAGGATATGCTCTTGTCCAATCAATCTCAACCGATTCTCTTTGAAAGCCCAATATAAAAAACAAAATTGCCTCTGCACCCAGACCTATTGAAATGAACAAGCCACCAAAAGGCAAATGCTGTATTTTAAACAATAAACCTACAATAACCACGGTTGCACCCCAGGATACAATGTTATTAATTCCGTATGGATGTTTTTTCCCTGCCATAAAATTCTAATAAAATATTCTCTTAATTTTTTTGATTTATTTTTTAATTATCGTTTGTCTCTTAAATCGCGGCCCTGGAAGTGGGTAACGCAACGGAAACCGATGTAAGATTTAGCACTATCCTGATATTCATAACTGCGTGATGCATTTTGCAGGAAGTAACCGATGTCTTTCCATGAACCACCGCGTACTACTTTACGTTTCATAACTTCGGGGTCATTTTTACCGGCTTCGTAATTGAAGGTCGGCGACAAATCATTAACAAAGGTTGAGGCTGATGGGTCGAATGCTGATGAGGTCCACTCAGCTACGTTACCGGCCATACAATACAAACCATAATCATTTGGTAAGTATGAATTTATTTTAACGGTGTAAGTCCCTCCATCGTCAGAATAATTACCACGGCCTGGTTTAAAGTTAGCTAATAAACAGCCTTTAGCATTTCTGATATACGGGCCGCCCCAAGGGTAATCTGTACCTATCCTGCCACCACGGGCAGCGTATTCAAACTCCTCTTCTGTTGGCAAATCGTAAGCAGACCGGTGTGGTAAATGCCTGGAGTCTTTATATGCCTCGTTATAGCGTGTACGCCATACGGTAAAGGCACGGGCTTGCAGCCAGTTAACTCCCACCACCGGATAATCTTTAAATGATGGATGAGAGAAATAACCCTCAACCATTGGCTCATTAGCAGCATATGAGAAATCTGCCAGCCAAACAAGCGTATCAGGATAAACTGCTACTGTATCACGGAATATCGCGTCTGAACGCTTGAAATTAGGGTCTCTTCTATGATCAGCAGCCTTACGGTAAAGCGGCATGGCATAGTTATATTTTAACAAACGTACATCAAGCTCATTACGATCGAATATACGATCCAGCCCTTGATAGTACATACCTTGTAGTTTCTGGCCATTGGCATTACCGGTTTTTTTATTACCTCTGCCCCAGATCGGGTATTTTTTTACGTATTGCCAGTCAATATATTTTTGTCCGTTTGGATTTGGAGCCGCAGCGCCTTTTTTGGTTCCATTACCGCCAATGAAGTATTTAGGATCATTAAGGTAGTTAGTAACCGCAATCGAATCACGAACCCAGTTTACAAACTGCCTGTACTGGCTGTTTGAAATCTCTGTCTGGTCCATAAAAAAGGCGGGAATAGTGACCTGTTTTGTTTGTGCAATTTGCGCGAAAGTAATGTCCTGGTCAGTTTGCCCCATTAAGAAAGTACCTGACGGAATGTAAACCATGCCGTATGGGATTTCCTGCCTGGCAGTCTTTCCCTTTGCGCCGATAACCTCCCCTCTGTCTGACCCTTTGCCGCCGCCTAAAAGACCGCAGCTACTCAATGCCATCGTACCTAAAATTCCTACTAAAAAGTATACTTGCTTCATTTTTTACAAATCAAAAATCTGATCATTAATCAACACAAAATGCCCCCCGAATATATAAAATTTGCTTAACCAAATTCTAAAAAATGTTTTTTATAACGAAATATAACACTTTTTAAATAATCAAGCAAATCAATTAACGAAAGGACAGTTTGGGCTATAATACCAAACCTCTTTAAATTAACTAGTTATAATAGCAACTTATTCAACTTAGGGCTTATACGGCAAATTACAAAAAATGTTGCATCGGAATTAAAAAAATTGCCCTGCGACTATTTATTTACCTGTTTGCAATATTGTTCGATAGCCATAGTCATGGAGGGGGCAGCCGGAGTTGGTGCCGGAATATCCAAAATTAACCCCGCTTCAAGCACCGCCTTATGGGTGGTTGCACCAAAGGCTGCTATACGGGTATTATTTTGTTTAAAATCAGGAAAGTTTTTGTACAATGACTGTATACTTGACGGGCTAAAAAAGGCAATGACATCATAAAAAACATCTGCCAGATCGCTCAAATCACTGCATACCGTGCGAAATAACACTGCCGGAGTGAAATCATAACCGTTCTCTAAAAGGAACTTTTGGGTTTCTTCTGCAGCTACGTCAGAGCATGGATATAAAAACTTTTCGCCCGAGTGTTTTTTAAGCACCTCGGCTAAATCAGAAGCGGTTTGTTTGCCAAAGAATATTTTACGCTTACGGTACTGAATATATTTTTGAAGATATAACGCGATAGTTTCAGAAAGACAAAAATATTTCATCTCCACCGGCACCTCAAAACGCATTTCTTCACATATTCTGAAAAAATGATCAGCAGAGTTACGGCTGGTGAAGATCACGGCAGTAAAATCGGCAAGGTTGATTTTATCCTTGCGGAAATCTTTAGCCGGCACACCCTCAACATGTATAAATGACCTGAAATCAATTTTCAGGTTTAACTTTTTAGCCAATTCAGTATATGGATTCTTGTCATTCTCTGGCTTAGGCAATGTAACCAAAATACTTTTTACCTTTTTCTTTCTTTCTTCCAAATCTGTAATTTTAAACGTAAAAATTATATATTCAGTGCCTTAACTAATATTAACACAGGGCAAATTTCGAGGGCACAAAGATAGATAATTAAATAGAACTTATGAAATCGAAAATTGGAAATTATGCTCACGCTGCTGCGCAAATAAAGCCAGGTAAAAATAGCCAGAACGAGTATTATGGCAATAATAAGCAAGACGGGTATAAATTGTGCCGCCAGTAAACTAAAGCAAACCGTAACCGGCAAAAACACAAACGCAATATTAAAGTAAGTAAGGTAAAGCACTGATACGTAATCTGTTACCAACTTTTGAATATCAAACACAAAACCCAAAAACTTTAACACCAAAAATTTGCATGCAAAAAGCAGCAGAATAATCAGCACGAGCGTACTGAACAGCCTGAAACCGCTGATGCTGTAGTAAATATTTTTATAACCCGCCAGCTGATATAAAAACAGCCCAAACGTCATTCCAAATAGTAAAAACAGCCCAACAAAAGCCCAGAAATTAATCTGTATATCGTCTTTACTGGCTTGTATCACAGCCCGCTTGCTGTAAAACGACAAAAACACGTTCTTAATATCCCTATTCATAATGATGTTGAGTATAGCCGTGTAGAGCAGCAGGCTGATGATCATTACAATAACCCATTGGTCGCGGGTTTGACGTACATGGCCGCTACGCAGTGTGCTTTTGGCTTTGTACGGAATATCTAAAAAATAATGGCCTCTGTACAGGCTGTCCCTGACATACTGAGCTGCAGCCTGGTTTATCATGGCCGAGTCAGGAAATTTAATATACAAAAAAGCCAGCGAGTCCCGGACAAATTGCTTGCGCTTGACGGTGGCCATGATCACCGAATCAAGCACAGGCATACCTCCCTGTTGAGGCGCTGTTATTAGCGGGTTAACCCACCCGGAGGTGTCCTGCTGCGCACGACCAACAAAAGCACCCGCAAGTAAAAACAGTATACAAAAAGCGGCAAAACGCATTTATGTCTCTAATTAAGCCGTAAAAATACCGCAATTATCCCTTCTTTTCTGCTGATTACGCTTAAAAAATAAAATGGCTATTTAGCTTGCTTGTTTGGGATAGATGCGGTAACTGGCTTACGCAATGTTTTTTTGGCAAGGTAACCCGCCAATTGTTCGATCCTATCGGTACCAATAATATCTGCCCCAAAACCAATCTGTGTATCCCATGATTCTTGTGTATCGGGCGCCCCCCAAAACCGAACCAACTTGCCCGTATGTGTATGCACACTGTCAACTGTTTTTTTCAATCGTTTACGGTCAGCCTCGGCTATGGGCCCCTGGCCTTTCCATTTAGACCAATTTTCAAAATTAAGGCTCACTTGCCCTACCCTGTCCCATTCAATCTGGGTATGCGGATAAACCAGATCATCATCAAACCATAAAATATCGGGGTAGTCTTTATAATCTGACGGCACCGGGCGATTACCGCTGATAAGGATTTTTAACCTTCCGTTCGGGTTTTCAGGGCTTAGTAAATAGGCGTTCAAAGGTTTGAGCTCTTTTACCAAAGCGGGTAGTGTTTTTTTATGGTCGTCCTTGACATCGATCAATAAATTCAGCCGGCGGGTAGTATCGCGGCGCAATGCATATAGTATCGGGTCTAGATACATGCCTTTCAGCGTACGTTCGGGTTCCAGGTATTTATCGCTGTGCGACACCAGCAATGTACCGTCGACCAGAAATATATCTGCTTCGATAGAATTAAAGCCATTATTATAAGCCTTGTAAAATGGCGTGTTGTTGGCATAGTCATTATGCGAGTGGGTAAATTTTGCTTGCGCGATACCTTCAAATGCGGCAAAAGACAAAGCCGCCGACAGCAACAATGGAAATTTTATTTTCATGCCGATAAAACTATAACATTTTGAGAAAAATCAGGTTACCAAACGGTTAATTTTTATCACCTGTATAGACAGGTTTTGGCAGCCGACAACAACTCCTCTTCATCCTGCCATGCCGTAGTAGCTTTTAAATTGAGGTCGTCATAGCAAAACTGCAGACGAATCGCGACCGGTTTGGAGCTTCGAAATATAGTACGGCGTCGGGAAGAGAACATCGGGGTCCTTATTGACCCTGTCGTTTAACAATGGGCCAATAGTTAATGTCTTTTGCTGCGCGATGACTGCCTGCTGGTTAAAATCAGTAAAATATTGCTGCTATCTTTTTCATTGTCCGGTTATATTTTCAAAAAAACAAGTCATCTAAAAAATAACTTTAAAGTCTGACTTGTCCTGAAATAGGTTTACAATTAAAAGTGTAAACGATGAACAAAAGTAAAGAAGAAAAGATCTTGCATGATCATTTAACGTTGGGTCTAACATTTCGTAGCTTAGCGTTAAAGTACGGTT